>NZ_BCQQ01000031.1 GCF_001552155.1 Actinomadura formosensis NBRC 14204
AGCTCCTCAAATAACCGGCAACCGCGCCTCGAAGAGCGCGCCGCCACCGGGAGCCTCACGGGCCGTGAGGCTCCCGCCGTGCGCCCGCACCAGATCGCGGGCGATGGCCAGGCCGAGCCCGGCGCCGCCCTCGTCCCGGCTGCGGGCGTCGTCCAGCCGCACGAACCGCTCGAAGATCCGCTCGCGGTCGGCGGCCGGTACGCCCGGCCCGTCGTCGGCGACCCCCAGCACCGCCGTGCCCGCCTCTTCGCGCAGCGACAGCCGGACGGTCTCGCCGGCGTGCCGCTGGGCGTTGTCGAGCAGGTTGCCGACCACCCGGGCGAGCCGGCCCGGGACGCCCATGACCCGCGGGTCCGCCTCGATCGACGCCCGCACGGCGATCCGGTCGCCCGCCGCGCGGCGCTCCAGCTCCTCCCGGACGAGCCGCCCGAGCGCGACGGGACGCGCCGGTGGCCGGTCACCGGCGTCGATACGGGCGAGGAGCAGCAGATCGGCGGCGAGATGCTGGAGCCGCACCACGTCCTCGACGAGACCGTCCACGTCCAGCAGTTCCGGATGCGCCGCCGCGACCTCCAGTTGCGTGCGCAGCGACGCGATCGGGCTGCGCAGCTCGTGCGAGGCGTCCGCGACGAAGCCGCGCTGCCGCGCCACCGAGTCCTCCAGCGCGGCGAGGGTCTCGTTGGTCGTGGCGGCGAGGCAGGCGATCTCGTCCCGCGCGTCCGGGACGGGCACCCGCCGGCCGAGATCACCGGATGCGGTGATCTCCGCCAGCTCCGCCCGGACGGCCTCCACCGGGCGGAGCGCCCGCCGCGTGACCAGCCATGTCACGCCCGCGACCACGGCGAGCAGCAGCGGCAGGCCGGCGAGCATCGCGCGGGTGACCGCGGCGACCGCGTCCCGGGTGGCGGCGAGGCCGGCGCCCGCGTACACGGTGACGGTCTCGCCCCGCGGGGTCGTCACCTCGACCGCCGCGAACCGGTAGTCGGCGGTCCGGCCGTCCACGGTCGCGCTGCCGGTGGTGAACGCCGGGTCGTCGCCCGACACCTTGCCGCGCCGCGGGTCGTCGTCCCGGCCCTCATCGTCGTCGTGCCCGCGCCCCGAGCCGCCGGGCCGCACGGCGGGGGAGCCGGTGCCGTGGATCGCCTCCAGGTCCTTGCTCGCCGCCCGCACCCGTCCGTCCTCGCCGACGACCTGCACGGGCCGGTCCTCGGCGTCCGGCAGGTCGAGGCCCCCGAAGGAGGCGCCGGCCGCGAGCTGCGAGGCGACGTCCCGCGCCGCCACCTCGGCCCGCAGGTCCGCCTGCCCGGCCAGGTTCGCGCGCAGCAGCAGGACCACCGCGAGCCCGGCGGCGACCAGCGCGCCGGCCACCACCGCCGTCGCGCCGAGTGTCGTCCGGGCCCGGACGGACGCCGGGCGGCGGGCCATGTCAGGCGCCCCCGTCCCGGGCCAGCCGGTATCCGGCGCCGCGCACCGTCGTGATCGACCGGCGTCCGAACGGGACGTCCAGCTTGCGGCGCAGCGCGCTCACGTACACCTCGACGATGTTGGGGTCGCCCTCGTAGGCGAAGTCCCAGACCGCCTCCATGATCTGCGCCTTCGACACGACCTGCCCCGCGTTCGCCGCCAGGTGCTCCAGCACGGCGAACTCCTTGGCGGTCAGCTCCACCTCCGCGTCGCCCCGCAGCACCCGCCGCGCCCCCGGGTCCACGGTGAGGTCGCCGAGCACGATCGCGGGCGCGGCGCCCCGCGTCCGGCGGCGCAGCAGCGCGCGGACGCGCGCCACCAGCACCACGTAGGAGAACGGCTTGGTGAGGTAGTCGTCCGCGCCCGTGTCCAGGCCCTCGGCCTCGTCGTACTCGCCGTCCTTGGCGGTCAGCATCAGGATCGGGGTCTCCTCGCCCGCCGCCCGCAGCGCCGCGCACACCCGGTAGCCGTTCATCCCGGGCAGCATGATGTCGAGGATGATCAGGTCGTACTCCCCGCCGAGCGCCCGCTGCAGGCCCTCCGCCCCGTCATGGACGGCATCGACCACGAAGCCCTCGGCCGCCAGCCCCCGCGCGAGGGAGGTGGCCAGGCGCTTCTCGTCCTCCACGATCAGCAGGCGCATGCCCCCCAGGGTGCCAAACGCCACCTGAAGACGGCTTCAGGTTGCTTCAGCCGCGCTACAGGAACGCCCTGCATCGTCGGTTCCGCAACGGAGACGACACCGGAAGGCGGGAGTTTCGATGGGGATCGACGTACGGCGCATGTTCACGGGACGCGGGCTGGTGGTGACGGTGGTCGCCGCCGGCGTCCTCGCGGGCGGGGGAGCGACGGCGGCCGTCGCCGCCGGCCACGGCGACGACCGGGGCCGCGGCGCGGTGCCGTCCGACGACGACCGGCACGATGACCACCCCGCCGACGGCTCGCCCGAGCCGGCGGTCTCGCTCGCGCAGGCGGTGGACGCGGCGCTGAAGGCCGTCTCCGGCAAGGTCGAGGAGGTCGAACTCGACGGGGAGCACGGCAAGACCGTCTGGGAGGTCGGCGTCCTCGCCGGCAACGGTGCCCGGCGCGACGTGACCGTGGACTCCGGCACCGGCAAGGTCCTGGCGAACCGTGCCGACGACCGGGACGAGGAGGGGAAGGCCGACTCCGCCGCGCTGCGGAAGGCGGAGGTCACGGCGCCGGCCGCGGCCGGGGCGGCGCTGAAGGCCGTCCCGGGCCACGCCGTGTCCGCCGAGTTCCGGCGCGGGCACCGCGGCGCCGTCTGGGAGGTCGAGGTGATCGGACGGAACGGTGCCGAGCACGAGGTCGCCGTGGACGCCGCGACCGGGAAGGTCCTCGGCGGCGGGCACGGCGAGGACTGACCGCGCCCGCGGCGGGGAAGGAACGCGCCGAGGAGGTGCGGATGAGCGAGCAGAGGCCCGGTCCCGGTATTGACACGAGCGTCCCGCACGTGGCGCGCATCTGGAACTACTGGCTGGGCGGCAAGGACAACTATCCAGTGGACCGTGAGGTCGGTGACCAGATCCTGGGGATGCTGCCGGACGTGGCACGGCTGGCGCGCGCCTCCCGGCGGTTCCTCAACCGGGTCGTGTGGTATCTGGCCGCCGAGGCGGGCATCCGCCAGTTCATCGACATCGGGACGGGCATGCCCACGGTCGACAACACCCACGAGGTCGCCCAGCGGGCCGCGCCCGAGTCGAGGATCGTCTACGTCGACAACGATCCCCTGGTGCTGGAGCACGCGAGGGCACTGCTCACCAGCACCCCCGAGGGGCGCACGGCCTACACCCAGGCCGACCTGCGCGAGCCCGACCTCATCCTGGAGGCCGCCGCCGAGACGCTCGACTTCGGCAAGCCGATCGCGTACACGCTGATGGGCATCCTGGAGTTCGTCCCGGACGACGAGCAGGCGTACGGGATCGTGCGGCGGCTCATGGACGCGGTGCCGTCCGGCAGCTACTTCGCCATGTACGACGGGACGAACGTCGTGCACGGTGAGGCGTCCGACCGGATCGTCGAGCTCTGGAACGCCTCGGGCAACGCGCAGCTCGCGCTGCGGACGCCCGAGCAGATCGCGGGATTCTTCGAGGGGCTGGAGGTGCTGGAGCCCGGGATCGTCCCGGTGACGCACTGGCGCCCGGACACGCCCGGCGAGCCCGAGGCGGTCGACGCCTACGGCGGTGTGGGCCGCAAACCCTAGGCCGTCCCCGTCGGCTGCCGGACGGCGGGCACCGTGCGGTCCTGAAGGAACCGGCGCGCGCTCGCCGACCTGAAGACCGCATTGGAGAAAGTCCCGATGACCGCAGGCGAGTTCGTCTACACGACCTACATCAAGACCACCCCGGAACGCCTCTGGGAGGCCCTCACCGATCCCGCCTTCACCCGCCGCTACTGGGGCGTCTCCTTCGAGACGGACTGGAAGCCCGGCTCCACGATCACCTGGCACGAGGACGGCCCGGCGATGGCCGACCCGGAGCAGGTCGTCCTGGAGGCCGAACCGGGCCGCCGCCTCTCCTACACGTGGCACACGTTCACGCCCGAGTGGGCGAAGAGCGTCGGCGTGGACGAGGAGACGCGCCTCAAGCTGATGGCCGAACCCCGCTCCACGGTGACCTTCGAGATCGAACCCGCCGGGGGGACGGTCGGGCTGACGGTCGTCCACACGGCCGGCGAGACGCTGCTCGGCATGTCACGGCACGGCTGGCCGCGCGTCCTGTCCGGCCTGAAGACCCTCCTGGAGACCGGCGAGCCCCTCCCCGCCACCTGACCCGCCGCCCGGGTACGAGCGGCGGGTCATGAGCGGCAGGGGGCGGCCGGCGGGGAGTCAAAGGAGCATGCCGCTGCCGCCGGACTCCTCCTCGCCGTCGATGGTGCGTTCGAGTTCCAGGTATTCGTCCTCGGGCCACAGTTCGCTGGCGAGCCCGGCGAGATACTCCTCCTCGCCGGGACCGAGTTCGGCGGTCATGGACTCGGGGTGTACGTGCCCGGACGGGGTGTCGGCGGGCGGCGGGTCGGGAGCGGGCCCTGACGGCATGGGGCGGAGCAGCCCGGCCAGGCAGAGGCCGAACAGGGCGCCCAGCGACATGAGGACCAGGACTGGGATCACACCACACCGTCCTTTCGTGGTCGAGTTCCACATGATTCTTGCGTAAGTAGCAAAACAGTTGAACGTTATCGGGGCGATCCCGTGGATGGGAGCCCGACATGCGGCCGCCGGAGAGAATGACCCGGTGGAGTCTCACGTGGACGCGCACGCGCGCGAACTGGCGAGGATCATCTGGGATCACCTCGTCGTGTCCGGTCCGCTCTCCCAGGCTGACGTGATCCTCGCGCTCGGGTGCCACGACACGCGGGTGGCGGTGCACGCGGCGAGGCTTTGGCATGGGGAATGGGCGCCGCTGGTGATCGTCTCCGGCGGGCGCGGCAAGATCACCGAAGGGTGGGCCGAGACCGAGGCGGAGGTCTTCGGGCGGGTCGTGCGCGAGCACGGCGTTCCGGCCGAGGCCCTGCTGCTGGAGGAGACGGCGACCAACACGGGGGAGAACATCACCGCGTCCCGGCGGCTGGTGCGGGAGCGGGGGATCGCCGTGCGGAGCGGGATTCTCGTCGCCAAGCCCTACATGACGCGCCGGGCGCTCGCGACGGCGCGGCGCCAGTGGCCGGAGGCCCGGTGGTCCGCCTCCGCCCCCGACCTGGGGTTCGACGCGTTCGGCGCGGACGAGCGCCAGTTCATCGAGCTGATGGTGGGGGACCTGCAGCGCATGGTCGTCTACGCGGAACGGGGCTTCCAGGTGCCGGTGCCCGTTCCGGCGGCGGCCTGGGCGGCGTACGAGGAACTCGTCCGGCTCGGATATGACAGGCACGTGATCCGGTGACCACGTGCGTTCGCGCTAGGCGGTCGTGACGGGGCGGTGCGGAGCGATCACGCGGCCGTCGGGAAGTAGTTCGCCGGTGTCCTCGAAGAGGACGATGCCGTTGCAGAGCAGGCTCCAGCCCTGCTCGGGGTGGTTGGCGACGATGCGCGCGGCCTCACGGTCGAGGCGGTCCGGTGCCGGACAGGACGGCTCGTGCCTGCAGATGGTGGCGTGCTGATCGGTCACGGGGTTCCTCCACGGTGTCCCTGTGATTAAGGACATAATGCAGCCTGCCGTCGTGCGTCCGAAATATGCAAGTCGATGGCGGATTCTTTACCGTGCGGCGCGTGTGAAGCATGGCGATACCGGGCAATCGGGGCGTTTCATCGCAATAGCCCCCCGTCGGGTTCGTCGCCGTGGTCCACGTCCAGGCCGACGACGGCCGTGCAGCCCGTGCAGATCCACTCGGCGATGACGGCCTCGGAGTTGGTGGCGTGCGTGCGGTACGGGCGGTCGACCGTGCGGCGCCGCATCCCGTGGCCGCAGGACGAGTGCAGCAGCCGGCCGCAGGCGGGGCATGGCCAGACGTCCTCGCGCCGCAGGTTGCACCGCGGGCACAGCGGCGACTGGTAGTGCCCGGCCGGTTCGCCGAAGGCCAGCTCCTCCAGCCACTCGTGCTCCAGGTCGAGGTACTCGTCGCGGGGCCAGTGGTGATCGGCCAGCCACGCGAGGTACTCCTCGTCCCCCGGTTCCAGGACGGCCGTCAGGGACTCGGGGTGCTCGTTCTCCGAACGTTGTCGGCGCCTGCCGCGCCGCGCGGTGGCCAGGAGCGTCAGCAGGCCCAGGAGCGCGGCCGCGGCCAGACCTGTCGCCAGGGGCATCGCGGCGTCCTCAGATGATCTTGCGGCGGGAAAGTCCGATCATGAATGCGGTTCACAAAACGCTGCGAACGCTACAAGAAAGGTCTGACAACGGAAAAGTCGATCAAAAAGATCCTTTACTGGATCATGACGGGCGCCCGGTGTCCGGAACCGGGTGGTACCTCCCGTCCCGGACCGTGCAGCCTGCGGGAACCGGGCCTTCGACCCGTCCGGGGCGGCCCGCGTCTGGAAGGCGTGATTTCACTCTCCGCTGAATCCGGACGGCCGAGTCAGTCCTCGCGGCCCAGCACGGCCACCATCCGGGTGTGCCGGGGGTGCTCCAGCGGCCCCCTGTCCGGGCTCCTGGGGCGAGTGTCAAAAAATCGGACTAACAGCCTTAAACCGGGTATGGGTCACGCACTTGTCCGCAACGCGGAGGGAGAGGTCGTGGCTGACACCAACCGAGGCGTCGTCTACCAGGCGCCGGGCAGGGTCACGGTCGAGGACCTGGACTTCCCCCGTCTGGAGCTGGCCGAGCAGGACGGACGCCAGCTCCAGCACGGCGCCATCCTCAAGGTCCTGGCCACCAACATCTGCGGCTCCGACCAGCACATGGTGCGCGGCCGGACGACCGCACCCGCCGGGCTCACGCTCGGCCACGAGATCACCGGCGAGGTGATCGAGACGGGCAGGGACGTCGAGTTCATCAAGCAGGGCGATCTCGTCAGCGTCCCGTTCAACATCGCGTGCGGCCGCTGCCGCAACTGCAAGGAACGCCATACCGGCGTGTGCGAGAACGTCAACCGGGCCCGGCCGGGCGCC
Source organism: Actinomadura formosensis NBRC 14204 (assembly GCF_001552155.1). Taxonomy (GTDB): domain Bacteria; phylum Actinomycetota; class Actinomycetes; order Streptosporangiales; family Streptosporangiaceae; genus Spirillospora; species Spirillospora formosensis. The sequence continues at coordinate 7,022 of NZ_BCQQ01000031.1, forward strand.
GCGTACGGGTACGTCGACATGGGCGGCTGGCACGGCGGCCAGGCCCAGTACGCGGTCGTCCCGTACGCGGACTTCAACCTGCTCAAGTTCCCCGCCGACCGCGACACGGTCATGGCGAAGCTGCCCGACCTGGCGATGCTGTCGGACATCTTCCCGACCGGCTACCACGGCGCCTACTCGGCGGGCGTGACGACCGGTTCGACCGTGTACGTGGCGGGCGCGGGACCGGTCGGCCTCGCCAGCGCGACCTCCTGCCTGCTGCTCGGCGCCGCCGTCGTGATCGTCGGCGACATGAACGCGGAGCGGCTGGAGCAGGCGCGCGGATTCGGCTGCGAGACGATCGACCTGTCCCGGCACGAGAACGTGCCGGAGCAGATCGAGCGGATCCTCGGCGTCCCGGAGGTGGACGCGGCCGTCGACTGCGTCGGGTTCGAGGCGCGCGGCCACGGGCCCGAGGGCTCGGCGGGGGAGCGGCCCGCGGCCGTTCTCAACACGCTGATGGAGGTCACCCGGGCGGCCGGCGGGGTCGGCATCCCCGGCCTGTACGTGACCGGCGACCCGGGGGCGGAGGACGAGAACGCGAGGGTGGGCCAGCTCGGGATCCGGATCGGGCTCGGCTGGGCCAAGTCGCAGTACTTCATCACGGGGCAGTGCCCGGTGATGTCGTACAACCGGCAGTTGATGATGGCGATCCTGCACGACCGGGTGCAGATCGCGCGGAACGTCAACGCGTCGGTCATCCCGCTCGACCAGGCGCCCGAGGGGTACGCCGAGTTCGACCGGGGCGCGGCGCGCAAGTACATCCTCGACCCGCACGGCGTGCTGGGGGCCGCCGCCTGATCTGCGCCGGCGGGCTCGCGGACACGGTGCCGCGAGCCCGTCAGGCGATGCCGCCGGCGATCCGCAGCGCCATCGCCATGATGGTGAGCTGCGGGTTCACCTCCGGGCACGTCGGCAGGACGGACGCGTCCGCGACGTGCACGCCGCGCACGCCCCGCAGCCGCCCGGACGGGTCGACCGGGGCGGTGTCGCCGGCGCCGAGTTTCGCCGTGCCCGTCGGATGGAACCCGGCCAGGTGCAGGTCGGCGCGCGACGCCGCCGCGGCCGCGCGCGTCAGCTCGTCCTCGTCCCGGACGACGGGGCTGCGGGCCAGTCCGGTGAGCACCTCCTCGGCTCCGGCGGCGAACAGGATGCGGCCCATCGCGACCATCGCGCGGCGCAGCCGGCCCGCGCCCTCCCGGGTCAGGTCGTAGCGGAGCAGCGCGCGGTGCCGCGAGCCGTGCACGCGGCCGGACGGGGCGTCCGCGATCATCGCGCCGAGCACCGCGAGGCGGCGGGCGCCGTCCAGCTCGCCGCGCAGCCGCCGGCCGATCCCGGGCAGCGGGAACGAGGTCATGCCGGGCGGGGTCGCCGTCGCCTCGATGAGGATGCCGTCGCCGTGCAGTTCCTCGATGCCGACGCTCTGCATCACCCCCGACCACGACTCGACCGGCTCGGCGAAGCGTCCCGCCACGTTCGTCGCGGGGTGGACGGCCATGCCCCGTCCCAGCTCCGGATGCCCGCCGAGCCCCGAGCGCCGCAGCAGCAGCGGCGTCTGCGTGGCGCCGGCCGCGATGACGACGCGGGGTGTGATGATCTCGAAGCACGAGCCGTCCGGGCGGCGCGCGCGCACGCCGGTGGCGATCCCGCGTTCGACGAGGATCCGCTCGGCCCGCGCATGGGTCACAATGCGCGCGCCCGCTTCACACGCCTGCGGGAGAGCGTTCAGGTGAACGCCGTACTTGGCGTTGTGGGGGCACCCCACGGCGCATTGGGAGCTGCCCCTGCAGCCCGGCGCGTTGCGGCGCAGCGGGGCGGCCTGCCAGCCGAGCCGCTCGGCCCCCGCGAGCGCGAGCAGCCCGTTGCGTCCGAGCGGCTCGACGGGCTGCCGCGCGACCCGCAGCGTGGCCTCGACCTCGTCCAGGTGGGCACCGAAATCCTCGACCGGGACGCCGAGGGACGCCCACCGGCGCAGGACGCGGTCCGGCGTCCGGTAGCAGGTCCCGCTGTTGACGACGGTCGACCCGCCGACCGCGCGGCCCTCGGGCAGCAGCAGCGGCGGACGGCCCAGCGCCACCGTGGCGCCGCCGTCCCGGTACAGGTCGAGGAACCGGTCGAGCGGCGGGCGTTCCCGGAACTCCGCGGCCGTGAACCGCCGCCCCTCCTCAAGGACGATCACCGACATGCCGCGCCGGGCGAGCGTCCTGGCCGCCATCGCGCCGCCGGCGCCGGATCCGATCACCACGGTGTCGGCGGTCGAGCAGGCCGGCCATTCGCGGGACGGCGTGCAGTCCAGCGCGGCGTCGGGCCGTGCCGGCGCGTCCGGTTCCGGCGGTCCCGGCAGCAGCTCGGTCCCGGCGGCGAGCAGCAGCGGGATCTTCACCGTCTCGACGATCCGGGACGTGGCCGCGTGCGAGGCCAGCCGCGCGCAGAGCGCGTCCCGGCCCCGCGCGTCCAGCCGTTCGAGCGGGCGCCCGGTGGTGAGCCGCGACAGCGCGTCCAGCGTGCCGGTGCCGGCGGCCAGCCCGAGCCGCGCGGGTCCGGGCAGCGTCCGCGCGATGGCCTCGGCGCCGGCGGTGACCCTGGCCAGCTCGCCCGCGTCCTCGATGCCGAGCAGCAGCGAGATCGTCCCGGACATGGCGCTCACCGCAGCCCCACCTCCGCATGGCCGGTGCCGGCCAGGTGCCACTCGCGCTCGGTCTCCCAGGAGCGGCCGGCCCTGCGCGCCAGGAAGATCCGCACGTCCGCGCGTTCGGAGTTGTGGCAGACGGCGGGCGCGCCGTCCGGGTCGGCGTAGTCGACCGCGACGGTCTCCTCGGGCCGCTGCGTCACCTCGACGCGCAGCCACCGGTCGCCGAGGCGTCCCTGGACGGTCCACGTCGGCAGGCCGATGCCGGCGCGCAGCCGGAGCGCCGCGAGCAGCGGATCGCCGGAGGGCAGGTCCGTCCCGTCCACCCGCAGCCGGACCAGCGGGAGCGGGGGCAGCCGGTCCAGGCCCGGCCGCGTCGAGACGGCCGCCACGATCTCGCACACGTCGCCGCCGCCGAGATCGGCGTGCAGCCATGCCCACCGCCGCGCGTTGCCGTGCCCGTAGATGCGGGCGGACCCGCCGGGCGCGCCCCGCAGGGTCAGTGTCCGGTCGCCGAAGCGCACCACGCCGTCGTAGACCGCGGTCGGCTTCGGGACGATCTGCGCGGCCGGCAGCAGCTCCCGCTCCCAGGCCCAGCGCGGGAAGGTGTGGAGGGGGCGCCCACCGCCCGATTCGCGCAGGTCCCAGCCGATCGTCCCGGCGGTGCCGGTGAGCCTGCCGGCGGTCTGTACGACGGGACCGGCGGTGAACACGGCGTCCTCGGGACGGCTCCACCCGTGCGGGCCGAACCGGGCGAACACCGGTGATCCGCCGGGCGGGAAGACGGCGGCCCAGCCGTGCGCCCGCGCCTCGCCGGTGTCCGGCGCGACCAGCTCGTGGTGGAGCCAGACGCCGGTGCCGGTCGCGGGGTCGGTCAGCGTCGTGTACCAGACCTCCAGCCGGCCGGGCCGGCCCCGCCAGCGCGATCGCATCGGATCGTCCGGCCGCGCGGGGAGGCGGAAGCTCGCCAGGAACGCGGCGAGGTCGCGGCGCAGGTCGAACCGCAGCCGCGCCTCGCCGAGCACCGTCCCGTCCTCGTCGGTCACGGTGACGGGAAGGGACGTCATCGACCGGACGGGCCGGCGCGGTGCGACCGTTTTCCAGCCGTCCAGATGGAGGCGGCGCCCGTCCGCGGCGGTGAAATCCATCGTGTACCGGATGCGGCGGGCGGCGAGCGGCGCGACGCGCAGCCGTCCCGAGGCCGCCTCGTCGTCCGCCCAGCCCGGCACGACGACACGTCCGGTGAGGGCGCCCTCCGTGTCGCCCCAGGGGCGGAGCACCCCGGGGAGGTCGACGTCCAGCTCCAGCCGCATCGGCCGCGGGCGCTCCTCCCCGGCGAGCCGCAGAGTTCCCGCCATGACCTCGCTGAACGTCGTACGGCGGCCGCTCATCGCGTCCCCTCCAGCATGATCGCCTCGGTCTCGGTGAAGTACGCGGCGGCGGCCGCGCGGGCCCGCTCCGCGTCGCCGCCGCACAGCGCGCCGATCAGCGGTGCGAGCCGGTCCGCCGCCGCCGCGGGGTCGGCGAACGCGTGCGTGAACCCGTCCCGGACGGTCAGGTACGCGTTCAGCAGGGCGTTGACCATGAACCCGTACACCCGGTTGCCGGTGGCCGCCGCGATCACCCGGTGGATCTCGCATTCGGCGAGCTGCGCCGTGTCCGCGTCCCGGGCGTCCCGGACCTCGCCGGCCAGTTCCCGCAGCCGCGCCCGCTGCGCGTCCGTCGCGTTCGCGGCCGCCTTGGCCGCCACCAGCGCGCCGACCTCGCGCCGCACCTGGAAGATCTCCGCCTTCCAGGCCGGCCCGACCGTGCTTACCAGCATGGGCAGCAGCTCCGGCCCGCCGAGCCGCTCGTAGTCGCGCACCCGCGTGCCCACCCCGTGCCGCGTCTCCAGCAGCCCCGCCTGCGCGAGCCGGACGATCGCGTGCTTCAGCGACGTGCGGGTGACCGCGTAGCCGGCCGCCAGCTCCCGCTCGGGCGGCAGGTACGAACCGGGCGGGTAGCGGCCGCTCAGCACGTCGTCGCGCAGCCGGCCGACGAGCGAGTCCACGACGGTGTCGCGGGGGATCGGCGAGGACGGCACAGAAACCTCCAGTGGTCCAGTGGCTCAGCCACTGGACCACGTGCATCGCTCCGGCGTCAAGACCGGGGCTTTGGCGCCCAGCCTCGGGGGCCCTGTCCGGTCGCGGGGACGGCGTCGACGGGGTAGCGGCTTCCGCCGATGCCCAGCGCCCGGTCGAGCAGGCGCCGGTTGGCGGCGAGCATCTCCGCGACCGGTGCGCAGCCCGGTGAGGCGGTGCGCAGGACGCCGAACAGGACCGGGTCGTCCGGCACCGCCAGCATCGGGACGTGGCCGACCCGCAGCGCCTTGATCAGGATGACGCCGAGACCCAGGTCGGCCGGCGTCATCTCGGCGAGCGTCGCCTCGATCACCGCGGCGGCCCGGGACGCGGGCAGGAAGACCATGCCCCACGGGTGCGGGCGCGCCCACTCGCCGAGCGCGATCAGCTCCTCCACGTCGGGACGCAGCCGGTCGGTGAACTCGGGGTAGGCGAGGTCCTCGGTCCGCGCGGTGCCGGCCGGCGGGGCCGCCCCGGCACGGTAGAGGACGGCCTTGGCCTCGAAGCGCCAGCCGTCCTCCGACGGCTTGACCTGGCCGGAGATGTGCTCGGCCCGGACCTCGCGCTGGACGCGGAGCAGGTCCGCGGCGTCCCGGCAGGGGATCGTGCAGCTCAGCACCCGCCGCGGCGCGGGGACGAGCCGCAGTGTCGCCCCGGTGATGACGCCGTGCCGGCCGAGCCCGGCGCGGACGGCGTCGAAGAGCTCGGGGCGGACGCCGGGGGAGCAGGCCACGGGCTCACCGTCCGCGACGACGTCGAGGGCGAGGACGTTCTCGGCCTGCGTCCCGTAAAGGTGCGAGGTCCCGCCGATGCCGCCCGCGGAGATCGTCCCGCCGACCGTCACGTCCAGGTGGTCGGTCAGGACGGGCGGTGTCAGCCCGAGCGGCAGCGTCGCGGCGAGGACCTCGCGCCAGCTCGTCCCGGCGCCGACGGCCGCGTGCCGCGCGCCGACCTCGCCGACGCCCGCGAGCCCGCGCAGATCGAGTGAGATGCCCGTGGTCAGCGACTGGCCGTGGGCGGAGTGCCCGAGGCCGCGCGGGACCACCTCCAGCCCGCGCGCGGCGGCCTCGCGGACGGCCGCCGCGACCTCCCGCGCCGACCCCGGCCGCACGACCCGCGCGGGGCGCAGCTCGACGATTCCCCCGAAGTCGCGCATGCTCATGCTCCTCGCAGGTGGCGGCGGCGTCGCGGCCGGCGTGCGCGGAGCCGGCCGTGCGGCCGGGCGCGCCCCCCGGGTGGATTGCTCTCCTCCGGCGGCGGTACGCCGCCGAGCGTCTCACGGGCGATGGAACTCCGGGCAGGACCCTGCCCGGCAGTGTGATATGGACAACTTTTCCGCCCTCTGCCGCGCCGACTGACCGCCGAATCAACAGTGGTAACCCGGACCGGAAAGGAATTTGGCCTGCTCTCATCCGGGGAGAGGGTGCTCCCGCTCGCCTGACAGCGACCTTTTCCGGCCGCCGCCTCTTAGCGTCGAAGTGACAAGATGTTCCTGATGACCGTTTTTGGGCATGAGTGATCGCTGAAGGGTTCCTGGAGAGGCGGGTCGCAGGTGTCGCGCGGTAGCGAGTTCGTGGTGGTGGCCAATCGACTTCCGGTCGACCGGACCGTGGACGGGGACGGCGCTCCCCGCTGGCGGCGCAGTCCCGGGGGTCTGGTGAGCGCGATCGCCCCGGTCATGCGGCGGCGTCAGGGCACCTGGATCGGCTGGGCCGGTGCGCCGGACGAGGAGCTCGAGCCGTTCGAAGAGGACGGCATGTCGCTCCACCCCGTCGTGCAGTCCGCGCGGGAGGTCGAGCTCTACTACGAGGGCTTCTCGAACGCGACGCTGTGGCCGCTCTACCACGACGTCGTCGCCACGCCCGTCTACGACCGCTCGATGTGGGACGCCTACGTCCAGGTCAACCGGCGGTTCGCGGAGGCGGCGGCCGAGGTCGCGGCCGAGGGCGCGATCGTCTGGGTGCAGGACTACCAGCTCCAGCTCGTCCCGCGGATGCTGCGCGAGCTACGTCCCGACCTGCGCATCGGCTTCTTCCTGCACATCCCGTTCCCGCCGCTGGAGCTGTTCTGGCAGCTGCCGTGGCGGCGGCAGATCCTGGAGGGCCTGCTGGGCGCCGACCTGGTCGGCTTCCAGTTGCCGGGCGCCGCGGCGAACTTCGTGCGGCTCTGCCGGCGGCTCCTGGACGCCCGCCACGTCAAGCAGGACGTCTTCTGGGACGACCGCGTCGTGCGGGCCCGCGCGTTCCCCATCTCCGTGGACGTGAGCGAGCTGAACGAGCTGGTCGGACGCGCGGACGTCCAGGAGCGGGCGCGGGAGATCCGCGCCGACCTGGGGGAGGCCACCGTCCTGCTCGGCGTCGACCGGCTCGACTACACCAAGGGGATCACGCAGCGGCTCCAGGCGTTCGGGGAGCTGGTCCAGGAGGGCCACATCAAGCCGGGCCAGGCCGTGTTCGTGCAGATCGCCACGCCGAGCCGGGAGCGCGTGGAGCAGTACCAGCTCCTCCGGGAGGAGATTGAGCAGCTGGTCGGGCGGATCAACGGGGAACACAGCGAGATCGGGTTTCCGGTCATCCACTATTTGCACAATTCGTATGACCGTGCCGAGCTGACCGCGCTCTACCTGGCGGCGGACGTGATGGTGGTGACCCCGCTGCGGGACGGCATGAACCTGGTCGCCAAGGAGTACGTCGCCTGCCGCAGGGACCTGCGCGGGGCGCTGGTGCTGAGCGAGTTCACGGGCGCCGCCGCCGAGCTGAAGCGAGGCGCGTTCCAGGTCAACCCCTACGACATCGACGGGCTCAAGGGCACGCTGCTGGCCGCGCTGAACGCCGGGCCCGCCGAGCAGGCGCGGCGGATGCGCTCGATGCGCCGCCGTGTGATCGAGCACGACGTGGACCGCTGGGCCCAGTCGTTCCTCAGCGAGTTGGAGCGTCCGGAGCATCCGGTTCCGGCCGAGCCTGCTGCGGCGGCGCCGGAGGGCTGACCCGGAGGTCGAAGGCCGCCCAGACGGCCTTCCCGCCGGTGGCGAGCCGTGCCCAGCCCCATGCGTCGCTGACCGCGCCGACGACGACGAGGCCGCGGCCGCTCTCGGCGAACCGGTCCGGGTCGCTCGGGAGGGGCTCGGGCGTGCGCCTCGACGGGTCGGTGACCGAGACGACGAGCCGCCGCGGGTGACCGACCAGCACGAGCTGGATCGGGCACAGCGGCAGCGGCTGGGGGAGCCCCTCCAGGCCGTGCCGCAGCGCGTTCGTCACCAGTTCCGACACCGCGACGACCACGTCCCCGGCGTCGCCGGTGAACCCCCACTCGTCCAGTGTGGCCTGCGTGAACTCGCGCGCCGACCGGGGCGCGGTGATCTCCGCGGGCAGCACGCGCCGCGCCGTGCGCGGGGTGCCGGTGTGCGGTGCGGGCCAGAGCCCGGCCAGGCCCGGCACGGCGACCGGGACCAGCGCGAGCGGGTTCGCGGGGCCGTTCGGGCCGGCCGGGGCCGGCGCCGAATCCTGCCAGGGCGCGTGCGCGGAGGCGGCGTGCCGCGGCCGGCGGCCCCCCATGGCGGCGGGAGCTGCGACTTCGTCTGCCTGGTCAACGGTCATTTGTCAAACCTCAGAGGCGTGCGGGGTGGTCACCGGCGAGTGTTCGCTATCTTGCTCCCCAAGTCGTGCAGATGCAAGACCGTCTGCATGAACGAATGCAAGAACGAATGCACGTGCATCTCGTACCATTGTGTGGGGTGGGGCGAGATCGTGGCCTCCCGTGCGGAGGCTGAGACGCCTAAGGGGGCAAACATGGACGGCCACCACATGTCGGACGTCCGGCGCAGCGGACTCGTCTGGCAGAAGAGCCGGCGGAGCAACCCGTCCGGGAACTGCGTCGAGATGGCCGAGCTCCCCACCGGGGAGATCGCCGTGCGCAACTCCCGGGACCCCGAAGGGGCGATCCTCGTCTACACGCGCGAGGAGGTCGAGGCGTTCGTAGGGGGAGCCAAGGACGGCGACTTCGACCACATGCTCCTCTGACGAACCACAAACCGAACGGCATTCCATTCCGCGGTCCGGGCGGGTAGCGTGCGGCCATGCACCTGGGGCAGATCGCGGCTCAGACACCCGACAAGCCCGCCGTGATCATGGCGGGCTCCGGACGGAGCATCACCTTCCGGGAACTGAACGAGGAGTCCAACCGGCTCGCGCAGCTGCTCCGCGCGGAGGGGCTGCGCCCGGGGGACCACATCGCGTTCATGCTGGAGAACCATCCGCTCTACCTGGCCATCGCCTGGGCCGCCCAGCGGTCGGGGCTCTACTACACCGCCATCAGCTCGCGGCTCCAGCCCGGGGAGCTCGCCTACATCGTGGAGAACTGCGAGGCCAAGGTCTTCATCACCGGTGCGTCGATGGAGACGGCCGCGCGGTCCGCGCCGGACGTGCCGCTGCGCCTCATGCTCGGCGGCACGGCCCCCGGCTACGAGTCCTACGAGGAGCGCGTCGGCCGGTACCCCTCCACCCCGATCGAGGACGAGTGCGAAGGCATGGACATGCTCTACTCGTCCGGCACCACCGGCCGCCCCAAGGGAGTGAAACCGCCTCTGTCCAAGGCGTCCATGGGCGAGGCCGGGCCGCTCTACATGCTGATCTCGCACCTGTTCTCGGCCGACGCCGACTCGGTCTATCTGTGCCCGGCGCCGCTCTATCACGCGGCCCCGCTGCGGTACTCGCTCGTCTTCCACCGGCTCGGCGCCACCGTCGTGGTGATGGAGAAGTTCGACCCCGAGCAGGCCCTCGCGGCCATCGAGAAGTACCGCGCCACCCACAGCCAGTGGGTGCCGACCATGTTCATCCGGATGCTCAAGCTCCCGGAGGAGACCCGCGCCCGCTACGACATGTCGTCGCTGACCTGCGCCGTGCACGCCGCCGCGCCCTGCCCGGTCCCGGTGAAGGAACAGATGATCGGCTGGTGGGGGCCGATCCTGCACGAGTACTACGCCGGCACCGAGGGCAACTGCTTCGTCTACACCAACACCGAGGACTGGCTCGCCCACAAGGGCACCGTCGGACGTCCCATCCTGGGTGAGGTCCACGTCTGCGACGAGGACGGCCGGGAGCTGCCGCCCGGGGAGCCTGGAACGCTCTATTTCGGCAACGGCCCCACGTTCGAATACCACGCCGACGAGGCCGGGACCGCCGCGTCCCGCGACCCGCGGGGGCGCGGCTGGACGACCCTCGGCGACGTCGGATACGTGGACGAGGACGGCTTCCTGCACCTCACCGACCGCCGCGCCTACATGATCATCAGCGGCGGGGTGAACATCTACCCGCAGGAGGCCGAGAACGTCCTCGCGGTGCACCCGAAGGTCGCCGACGTGGCGGTGTTCGGCGTCCCGGACGCCGAGATGGGCGAGGCGGTGAAGGCCGTCGTCCAGCCGCTGTCCATGGACGACGCGGGCCCCGAGCTTGCGGCCGAGCTGATCGCGTACTGCCGCGACCGCCTCGCGCACTACAAGTGCCCGCGGACGGTCGACTTCCGTCCCGAACTGCCCCGGCATCCCACCGGGAAGCTCTACAAGCGGCTCCTGAAGGACGAGTACCGGGCCGGCGAGCGCCCTGCGACGGCCTGAGAGCCCCCTGAAAGGGAAAACCCCGGCCCGGGGACCTTCGGAACCCGGCCGGGGTCTGGAACGCACCAGAAGCGTCCTCAGTGAGCCCTTACCTCTTCGCGGAGAGACTCAGTGCATCGGCATCGGCGCGTCGGCCGCCGTGGTCTCCGGCTTCTTGCGCGGCAGCAGCAGCGCCGGCAGGAACGCCAGGAGCAGCAGCCCGGCCGAGTACCAGTAGGTGTGCTGGAACGCGTTCGCCATCGGCCCGGCGATCACCTTCATGATCTCCGGCGGGATCTTCTCCGCGCTGCCGATGCCGCCACCGGCGCCGCCGCCCAGCCCGCTGAGCTCGGCCGTGAGCCGGTTCGCCAGCAGGACCGAGATCATCGCGGTGCCGATGGACGCCGACACCTGCTGGATGATGTTCAGCATCGTGCTCGCGCGCGGCACCTCGTCGTGGACGAGCGTCTGGATCGCGGCCGCCATGGTCGGCATCATCGTCATGCCCATGCCGAGACCCATCACGAACAGCGCCCCGCCGAGCGCCCAGTAGGACGTGTCCGCCTCCAGGACCGCGGCGAACCCGGACACCGACAGCACCACGATGACCATGCCGACCAGCACGACCCGTCCGGGCCCGATCCGGTCGGTCAGCTTGCCGCCGATCGGCATCGTGACCATCGCGCCGAGCCCCTGCGGGGCCAGCAGCAGGCCGGACTGCAGCGCGCCCTCGCCGCGCACCGTCTGGTAGTACAGCGGCAGCAGCAGCATCGCGCCCATGAACGCGATCATGAACAGCACCATCGTCCCGGACGCGGCCGCGACCGAGCGGCGCTTGAGCAGCCGCAGGTCGATCAGCGGGTTCTTCGCCTTCAGCGCCCGGACCACGAACCCGAGCACCAGCACGGCGCCGGCCGCCCAGAAGACCAGCGCCTCGGTCTTCAGGAAGTCCTTGAGCTCGGCGCCCTTGGCTATGCCGTAGATCAGCGAGGCCAGGCCGGGGGAGAGCAGGATCAACCCGATCAAGTCGAGCCGTTCCGCCGGCTTCGGCTCGTCCCGCTTGAGGATCCGCGCCGCCATCAGCAGCGCCACGATGCCGATCGGCAGGTTGATGAAGAAGATCCAGCGCCACGACACGTCGTCGACGAGATAACCGCCGATGATCGGGCCGAGGATCGGGCCGAGCAGCATCGGCACGCCGACGATGCTCATCACCTGGCCGACCCGCTGCGGCCCCGCCGCCTGGGTCAGGATCGTCATGCCGGCCGGCATGATCATGCCGCCGCCGAGGCCCTGGAGCACCCGGAACGCGATCAGCGACTCGGCCGACCAGGCGACCCCCGCCAGCATCGAGCCGATCACGAACAGCCCGATCGAGATCATGTACAGGCGCTTGGTGCCGAACCTCGCCGAGGCCCAGCCGGTGATCGGGATCACCGTGGCCAGCGCCAGGGTGTAGCCGGTGGCGACCCACTGGATCGTCGCCAGCGAGGTCTTGAACTCCTTCGCGAGGTCGTTGATGGCGACGTTCACGACGGTCACGTCCAGGATGGACATGATCGCGCCGAGGACGACGACCATGGCCACCGCGAGCACACCGCGGTCGAGACCGCCGCCTGCCTCGGGTTCCTTCAACGAACCGTCCGCCGTCTGCGCAGATGCGGGAGCGGTCAACTCTTTTCCAATCGTCAGGGCCCGCATGCAGGCGTGCAGGACCGTGGTCAGGTCAGGTCTTCAGGGAGTACGTCGCAAAATACTGCAGCGACTGACACTTTCGCGAACCGTTAAACTTCGCGCGCTCCGGGAGTATTCCAGCGGGGTCCGACAGAACCGCCCTGCTCCTCCCCGTCCACCCTGCGGACGCACCCGCACCCGAGGCCAACGAGATGTGACGCACGCGACACCGAACCCCTCCCTTCACGAGTCACGGGGGTAGACCACGCCCCCACCCCGAACTCATCGCACCAGGGAAGGAAAAATCTCTCCGCAGCCGCTTGTGGGGCCACTGGCCCCTGTCGGCGGTCGATCCGGCGGCTCCGCTCGGACCTGGGGGCCGGGGTGATCGACCCACGTGATCGGGCCTTTGATGACGTCGGGATCACGGATCGCGACATGTCCGTCGTCCCGTGTGATGCCGTCGACCTCGCTCACGCCACCCGATCCGCTCGGCCGGTCATCGCCGTCGGCCGTGATCAGAGTGGTCAGCCCCTGGTCGGCCGGGCCGTGCGGGCGACGGCCCGGCGTTCGGCCTCTTCGCGTTCGGCGGCCTCCCGCTCGGCGGCCGCGCGCCTGTCGTAGGCGGCGCGCGCCGCGGCGATGGCGTTCTGGTGCTCCTCGGTCCAGACGACCAGGGCGCGGATGGTGCTGTGCAGGGTCACGCCCATCGGCGTCAGCTCGTAGTCCACCCGCGGCGGGACGGTCGGATGTACCGTCCGGCTCACCAGCCCATCGCGCTCCAGGTGCCGCAGCGTGCGGGTCAGCATTCGCTGGCTGACCCCGTCGATCGCGCGGCGCAGCTCGGTGAAGCGCAGGCTCCGCTTGTCGAGCAGTGCGATCACCAGGAGCGACCACTTGTCGGCGACGCGGTCGAGGATCTGCCGCACCTCGCAGTCCGCGCGCTGGTCCCACTGGAGAACGTCGTCGTCGATGCCGGTATCCCCGCAGTAACCGAGGGACTCGAAAGTGCCGTCTTCCATGGTCACCGATGGTGCCTGACGATGCTGCCAGTTACAAGAGGGAACTGGCAGGCGCTCGGGGAACCACTCCGGGCCGGTTCCCGGAGGAGATGGGGTCAGACTCCGATGTCCAATTCCGTCAGCGGATCCGGCGCCGCCGGCCACCCCGCCCGAATGACAGGGCGCGCGTGGGGCGTACTGCTGGTGCTTTGCGGCGCGATCTTCCTGGAGGGGATCGACGTGGCGATGCTGAACGTGGCACTGCCGTCGATCCGCGCCGACCTGGGCCTGTCCACCGGGATGCTCAGCGGCGTGGTCAGCGCCTACGTGCTCGGCTACGGCGGGTTCATGCTGCTGGGCGGGCGTGCCGCCGACCTGCTGGGGCACCGGCGGATGTTCGTCCTGTGGCTGGCCGTCTTCCTGGCTTTCTCCGGGCTCGGCGGGTTCGCCACCGAAGGCTGGATGCTGTTGGCCGCACGATTCGTCACGGGGGTCGCGGCCGCGTTCATGGCGCCCGCCGGCTTGGCGCTGGTCACGTCCAACTTTCCCGAGGGGCCCGTGCGTACCAAGGCGCTCGGCGTGTACGCGGGGACGGCAGCGGGCGGATTCTCGCTCGGCCTGGTCGCCGGCGGCGTGCTCACGTCGTTCGGCTGGCGGTGGGTGTTCTTCGCGCCGGTCATCCTGTCGATGGTGATCCTGACGGCGGCGCTGGTCCTCGTCCGCGACACCGGTGGCGAGCGGCCCTCAGACGGCTTCGATCTGGCGGGGGCGTTCGCCATCACAGGGGCCATGTTGCTGCTGGTGTACGGGGTGGTCCGGTTGGAGCACCCGGGCGACGGCCCCGGCCTGACCGGCGGCGTGTTCGCCGCGGGGCTGGCACTACTGGGGCTGTTCGTCGCGGTCGAGCGGCGGTCGTCATCGCCCCTGGTGCGGCTGGGCATCCTGCGCACCGCGCCGCTGGTACGAGTGAACGTGGGGGCGCTGCTGTTCCTGTTCGCGTTCGCGGGCTTCCAGTTCCTGGCCACCCTGTACTTCCAGGAGCTACGCGGCTGGAACACGATGCAGACCGGCCTGGCCATGCTCGTGATCGGGATTGACACGGTGCTCGCGCCCACGCTGACGCCGCGCCTGGTGAACCGCTTCGGCAACCCCCGGGTGCTGTTCGGCGGCATCGTGGTCGCGGCGGTCGGGTACGCGCTGTTCCTGCCCGTTGGAATGGACTGGACCTACGCCGCCATGCTTCCGGCGCTGCTCCTGCTCGGCCTGGCCTTCTCGCTGGCGTACGGCCCGCTGACCATGGCCGCGACCGAGGGTGTCGACGAGGACGAGCACGGCCTGGCAGGCGGCCTGCTCTACACGGCCATGCAGTTCGGCACGGCGCTTGGGCTGTCGGCCGTCACCGCCGCCAGCGTCGCCGCCGGGTCGGGGCTGGACGCGCTGCGGACCGCGCTGGTCGTCCCGGTGGTGGCGGCGGTGCTCGGCGCGGTCGTCATCGCGTTCGGCCTCCGCACCCCCCGTGCGGCCTCAGGACCGGCTCAGAGCGCCCTGGCCGAGTCGGCCACGACCACCGTCTGAGCAGAGCACGTACAGGAGGGAGAGAGAGTTGGCCGCGCACGTGACCTCGTTCACCGAGATCAAGAACCAGTTCGACGCCTACATCGGCGACATCGTGTACGCGACCATGACCACCGTCGACAAGAAGGGGCGGCCCCGCGCACGAGTGCTGATCCCGGTCTGGGAGACCCTTGAGGGCGACCCGCTGGGCTGGCTCGCCACGTACAAGACGCCGGTCAAGGCCGCCCATCTGGCGGGCAACCCGCACACCACGTTCTCCTACTGGACGCCGCGGCAGAACGCGGTGAGCATCGATGCCGTCGCCGCCTGGGCCGACGACCTGGAGACCAAGCGCCATGTGTGGGAGCTTTACCGGCGTACGAGCCCGAAGGGGGCCGGGTACGACCTGGGCAACTTCTGGCGCGGCGGGCTCGGCGACCCAGAGCTGCACCTCCTACGGCTGGAGCCTTGGCGCGTCCAGGTGATCAGAGGAGCCGACCTGCGCAGCACGATCTGGTACGCCGAGGGAGAACGCTGACGAACTCCCTCACCGGGCGTTTGATCCCGCGGAGCCAGCCGGAGATCAGCCATGAGGTGCTGGGGGAGTGTTCGGGACTTCCAGGGCGTGGGGTTGAATCGCCCTGGCGCGGGAGGTGGACTGCTCGCACGAGGACATCGCGACCTGCCCGAACTGCCAGGCCCACCTTGCGGAACTGGTGGACGTTCAGGACTCGGTGTAGACGCCCGGCGGGGATGGCGTGCTCGCGAGCGAGCCGATCAGTCCGTGCCGGTCGTCGCCAGCAACCTGCACGCGCGCCATCGCCGGATGGACCGCACCGCGATCGAAACCGCCATCCGCACACGCTTCGCCGGAAGCTGCGCTGCTGCCCCACCGCGCCGGACACCTCGCCAAAGCCATCCACACCCTGCAACTCCGCGAGACCCCGCCACGCTGAAAAAGACTCAGTGTTGGTGCTGGGACAGTCCGTGTGGGCGTCGCTGCTCGCGGGCATCAAGGGCGGCTCGCTCGGCCGCACTGCCTGACGCCAGGGTCTCGGGGGACGGTGTGGACGCGGCCGCCCGAAATACGTTTGTCCGGTGTTCCGGTGCGGCATTACCGTGCCGCGGTGGATCTCTTCTCGCGCTCTTGGACGGCGTTGCTCGCGGCGGTCGCCGATGTCGCGGACGAGGACTTCGAGCGGCCGTCCGGCTGTACCGGCTGGCTCGTACGGGACCTGGTGTGCCACCTGGTCATCGACGCCCAGGACGTCCTGATCACCCTCGTCACGCCCGCCGAGACCGAACCGACCGTGGACGCGGTCACCTACTGGAAGCTCGTGGAACCCCCGACCGGCGAGGACCCGCTCGACGCGCTGATCCCCCGGCTGGCCGCCGCGTACGGCGAGCCGCGGCTGCTCAAGTTCCATCTGGACGACGTCGGTTCCGCCGCGGGCCGCGCCGCCGTGCTCGCCGATCCCGCCGCCCGTGTCAGCACCCAGGACATGGTGCTGACCGCCGGTGACTACCTGTCCGCGTACGTGCTCGAATGGACCCTGCACCATCTCGACCTGATCGCGTATCTGCCGTCCGCCGCCGAGCCGCCCGCCGAGACCCTCGCGGCGGCGCGGGCGTCCCTGGAGAAGATCGCCGGGACTCCGTTCCCCGCCTCGTTCTCCGACAAGGACGCGCTGCTGATCGGCACCGGACGCCGTGCGCCCACCGATGCGGAGCAGGCCGCGCTCGGCGGTCTCGCCGCGAAGCTCCCGCTCGTCCTCGGCTGAGCGGTCCGCTCTCCTTTGCCGTCGCGGGTGCGTCGAACTCCGCCATGGTGCGCGGCGTCTTAATGATCATGCGTGATCTGGAATGGGAAGGGGCGCTGAACGTCCGGGATCTGGGCGGGCTGCGGACGGGCGATGGGCGGGCGGTCCGGCCGGGGGCGGTCGTGCGGTCGGGGATGCTCGACCGGTTGACCCCGCGAGGGTGGGACGAGCTGATCGGGTACGGGATCCGCACGGTCGTCGACCTGCGCAACGAGGAGGAGCGGACCGTCCTGCCGCCGGACCCGCTGACCTGCGTCCACGCCCCGCTGGACGACACCGCCGACACCGCGATGTGGGAGCTGATCTGGGGCCGGGACCTCGACGGGACGCCGCTGTACTACCCGGTCTTCCTGGAGCGGAAGGCCGAGCGGTGCGCCGCGGCGGTCAGGGCGGTGGCGCAGGCCGAGCCGGGAGGCGTGCTCGTCCACTGCGGGGCCGGGCGCGACCGGACGGGACTCGTCAGCATGCTGCTGCTCATGCTCGCCGGTGTGCTCCACGACGAGATCATCGCCGACTACGAGATCAGCAACCCGCGCATAGCGATGGTGTACCCGGAGTACTGCTCACTGGAAATCCTGGAGCGGCACGGCACCACCGAGCGGGAGGCTCTGCTCGCCGTTCTCAACTCGCTGGACGCCGTCTCCTATCTGGGTGGGGCCGGTCTTACGGCGAGCGAGGCCGAGGCTGTGCGGGATCGGTTGCTCCAAGGGGGCGTTACCCACACCTGATAGCGGTGGCCACCGCGGTAGTGTAAGCCATAGTGAATTCGCCGCCCATCGTGTCGATGGCCGTGCCCATGGCCGCCAGGACGTGTTGCTGCTTGTCCGGCGGAAGCTGGCTGTGGCCGCCGAACGTGGGCACCTGGTCCAGCCACTCGGCGCGGGTGTAGTGGCGTTCCCAGGGGAATCGCCACTGTTCCGGGTCCTCGAAGGCGCCTGCCCGGCGTATGCCGTCGGACGCTCGGGCGCACATGAGCTCGTACGCCTCCGGGCCGGGCAAGCCCCGCTGGAAGATGGGGGAGTCGGGCACGGCCTCGCGATACGCGGCGAGGGTGGCCTCCGCCAGTTCGGGCGGGAGCTGGAACGCGTTCCAGAACACCGCCAGGCGTCCGCCCGGGCGCAGCGCCTCCGCCGCCTTGGCCGCGCCGGCGACTGGGTCGATCCAGTGCCAGGACTGCCCGGCGATGACGGTGTCGAACGTCCGTCCGGCCGGGTCCCAGGCTTCGAACGTCGACACCTCGGTCTCGACGCCGCCGTGCCGGGCCAGGTCGGCCATGCGCGCGTCGGGGTCGACGCCGAGCACCCGGCAGCCGGCCGCCTGGAACGGGCGGGCCGTGATGCCGGTTCCGCAGCCGGCGTCGAGGACGGCGGTACCGGCGGCGGCGAGCCGCTTCACCAGGGCGCCGGGGTAGGCGGGCCGGGTGCGGTCGTAGCGTTCGGCGTCGGCGCCGAACGACTCGGCCACCTGGCGCGCCCGATGAGGCTCATTCGGTAAAGTGGGCATGTGCCCATTTTAGTGGGCGCTTGCCCACTTGTCCAGGAGAGGATGCACGGTGCCGACAGGGGTGGCCCTTCGCGATGTGCGCGAGCAACTGTTCGACGCGGCCGAGCGCGTCCTGCTCCGGGACGGACCCAGCGCGCTGACCAGCCGGGCGGTCACCACGGAGGCGGGCGTCGCCAAGGGGGTGCTGCACCGGCACTTCGCCGATTTCGACGCCTTTCTCGCCGAGTTCGTCCGCGACCGCGTCGGCCGGATGGATCCGCAGGTCGCGGCCCTGCGCGAGTCCGCGGGGACGGGGACGGTCGCCGGCAACCTCACCGACGCGCTGATCGGCCTGTTCGGGTCGGCCGCCGTCGCGATCGTCGCGCTCATCACCTTCCGGGACGAGTTGCGCGCCCGGCTGCGGCACACCTGGCCCGCCGGCGTCCCGGTCCTGACGGAGGCGGTGACCATGATCGAGGGCTATCTCGGCGCCGAGCGCGAACTGGGCCGCATCGCCTCCGACGCCGAGGTCGAGATGCTCGCTCCGACATTGATCGGAACCGCCCACCTGCTGTTCGCCGACCGGACCGGACCGGCGCCCGAGCGCGACTCCGTCCGCAAGATGGTGACGACGGTCCTCGCCGGGGCCGTCCGATGAAGCGCGAGCGTCTTCCCGCGCGCTCCGGGGCGGCCTATCGCGCGGCGGGGCGTGTGCGTTCCGCGTGCTGCGTGCCGGGGTGTCCGCCGGTCAGGCGGGCGTAGACGTCGCCGGAGCGGCCGCGTGGGCGGATGCGCTCCAGCCCCCGCCTCAGCTCGGACGCGTCGAGCCACCGGGGGCTCGCCAGCCGCATCGTCTCGACGGGGGAGTAGTTGTACTCGTACGCGCCGAGCCCGTCCACGATGCGCAGTGCCTCCATGGACGCGTCGTGCGCCGACGGGACGTACTCGAACGACAGGGCGGGAACCGGGTGGGAAAGCCCCGCGAGGACGTCCGCCTCGAAGCCCTCGACGTCGATCTTGCAGAAGGCGGGCATGCCGTGGGCCGCGATGAGGTCGTCCAGCGTGGTCACCTCGACCTCGGCGGAGCGGTCCCAGCGGACGCGGGCGAAGCCGCGGTCCGCCGTCACCGACTCGATCCAGCCGGGCGACATCGAGGACACCGTCGGCGTCGCGCTGGACAGCGCCAGCCGCGCCGTGCCCGGCTCCGCCCCGGCGGCACCCGGCACGATGGCGACGTCCCGGTCGCGGCCGAAGAGGAGCCGCAGGACGCGCAGGCAGTCGGGCTGCGGCTCGACCGCGACCACGCGCGCCCCCAGATGCCGCCACACGCGCACCCGGCCGCCCACGTGCGCGCCGATGTCGAACGCGACGTCGCCGGGCCCGAGGAACTCGCCGTAAAGGCGCAGCGCACGCCGGTGCTTGCCCGGGATTCCGTGGTACATGACCAGCGACCGGGCGATCCCGTAGGCGCGCGACAGCATGACCCGACCTTAGCGCGCCGCCCGGCGGCCGCCGTGCGTCCGGGCGGCGCGCAGGTCCGCCGGCGTCAGGACGGCGGCAGGCCGAGGGCGCGGGCGATCAGCATGCGCTGGACCTCGGAGGTGCCTTCGCCCACTTCGAGGATCTTCGCGTCGCGGTAGAAGCGGCCGACGGCGTACTCGTTCATGAAGCCGTAGCCGCCGAAGATCTGCGTGGCGTCGCGGGAGTTGTCCATCGCGGCGTTGGAGGCGACCAGCTTCGCGATCGCCGCCTCCTTCTTGAACGGCTCGCCGCGCAGCATCTTCGCCGCCGCCGCGTAGTAGGCGAGGCGGGCGGTGTGCGCGCGCATCTCCATGTCCGCGACCTTGAACTGGATGGCCTGGTAGCGGCCGATCTCCTTGCCGAACGCCTCCCGCTCCCGCACGTAGCGGAGGCTCTCGTCCACGCAGCCCTGGGCGAGGCCGACCGACAGGGCGGCGATCGCGATGCGCCCCTCGTCCAGGATGCGGAGGAACTGTGCGTAACCCCGGCCGCGCTCGCCGACCAGGTTCTCGGCCGGGACCCGCACGTCGTCGAACGACAGCTCGCGCGTGTCGGAGGCCGACCAGCCGACCTTGGAGTACTTGCGGCCGACCGTGAAGCCGGGGGTGCCGTTCGGGACGATGATCGTGGAGATCTCGTTCTCGCCGGTGAACGCGGTGACGGTGACGAACGCGGTGATGTCGGTGCCGGAGTTGGTGATGAACGCCTTCGACCCGTTGATCACCCAGGAGTCGCCGTCCAGCCGGGCGGTGGTGCGCATGCCGCCGGGCACGTCCGACCCGCCGCCCGGTTCGGTCAGCCCGAACCCGGCCAGCCTCTCCCCGGAGGTGAGCTGCGGCAGCCAGCGCTTCTTCTGCTCGGCCGACCCGAACCGGTAGATCGGCATCGCGCCCAGCGAGACACCGGCCTCCAGCGTGATCGCGACGGACGAGTCGACGCGGGCCAGCTCCTCCAGGGCCAGGCAGAGCGCGAAGTAGTCGCCGCCCATGCCGCCGTGCTCCTCGGGGAACGGGAGCCCGAACAGCCCCATCTCGCCCATCGCGGCGACGATCTCGTAGGGGAACTCGCCGCGCTCGTACAGGTCCCCGATCACCGGCGCGACCGTCTCGCGGGCGAACCGCTCGACCGTGCGCCGCAGCTCCTCCTGCTCGTCGCTGAGCGTGAAGTCGATCATTGGGGCTACTCCGATTCCGGTGAGAGGGCCTGGACTACGCGGGACGGGCTGGGGCGGCCGAGGCGGCCGGCCATCCAGCGGCTGGTGGCGGCGAGCCTGCCGAGGTCGACGCCGGTGTCGATGCCGAGGCCGTCCAGCATCCAGACGAGGTCCTCGGTGGCCAGGTTGCCGGTGGCGCTCTCGGCGTACGGGCAGCCGCCGAGGCCGCCCGCGGACGCGTCCACCACGGTGACGCCGGCCTGCAGCGCGGCGAGCGTGTTGGCGAGGGCCTGCCCGTAGGTGTCGTGGAAGTGGACGGCGAGCCGCTCGGTGCCGATGCCCGCCTCGCCCAGCGCCTGGATGAGGGCGGTGACCTGGCCGGGCGTGCCCACGCCGATGGTGTCGCCAAGGCTGAGCTGGGAGCAGCCCATGTCCATCATGCGGGACGCCACGGACACGACCTGCGCGATGGGAACGTCGCCCTCCCACGGGTCACCGCACACCATGGAGACGTAGGCGCGCACCCAGAGGCCCTCGGCGCGCGCGCGTTCCACGACCGGGGCGAACATCGCGAGGGACTCGTCCACGGTGCGGTTGAGGTTGCGGCGGGCGAACGTCTCGGTCGCGCTGCCGAAGACGGCGATCTCGGTGACGCCGTTGGAGAGCGCCCGCTCCAGGCCCCGCTCGTTCGGGACGAGGACGGGATAACGCAACTGCGGCGAACGCGGCAGGATGTCCAGGAGGTCCTCGGCGTCGGCGAGCTGCGGCACCCACTTCGGATGGACGAAGCTGGTCGTCTCGATCGTGCGCAGCCCCGCGTCCGCCAGCCGGGTCACGAACTCGGACTTGACCTCGGCGGGGACGACCGCCTTCTCGTTCTGCAGCCCGTCCCGCGGCCCGACCTCGTAGATCGTGACCCGCCCGGGAAGACCGGAGAGGGGTACCCGCATCGTCATGCCTCCTCGATGACGGCCAGCACCGCGTCGAGGGCGACCTGCGCGCCCGCGCGGACCGGCAGCTTCGCCACGACGCCGGCGAGCGGCGCGGTGACGGTGTGCTCCATCTTCATCGCCTCGACGACCACGAGCGGCTGCCCGGCCTCGACCCGGTCGCCCTCGGCCGCCTTGACGGCCAGGACCGTCCCCGGCATCGGGCTGCGCAGCACGCCGTCGCCGGCGGCGCCCGACGCGGCGCCGCCCTCGGCGCGGACGTGCTCGCTCAGCGCCCACGCGTGCCCGTCGCGGCCGAGCCACAGCGTGTCGCCGTCGCGGGCGGCCTCGAACGAGGTCGTCCTTCCAGCGTAGGTGAGCGTGAACGGGCCGCTCAGCGCCGCGGCGACCGGCGCGCCGTCGCCGACCGCGACGCGCGCGGACGCGGCGCGGCCCTGGACGCGGACCTCCACCGGGTCGCCGCCGGACGGGGTGATGATCCACGGCGTCCAGGCGTGGGCGCCGGGACGCCAGCCGTCCGGGACGTCCCACGGGTCGTCGCCGGATTCGAGCGCCCGCATCCGTTCCAGCGCGGCGGCGGCCAGCACCTCGGGCGGCACGGACGCGCCCGCGACCAGCTCGTCCAGGACGCGTTCGACCAGGCCCGTGTCCAGCTCGCCCGCCACCACGGACGGGTGCCGCAGCAGCGCGCGCAGGAACGCGACGTTCGTCGGGACGCCCAGCAGCGTGTACCCGGCGAGCGCCCGGTCCAGGCGGTGCAGGGCCTCGGCGCGGTCCGCGCCGTGGACGATCACCTTGGCCAGCATCGGGTCGTAGGAGCCGCCGACCTCGGTGCCGACGTCGAGCCCCGAGTCGACCCGCGCGGCGGGCTCGCTCAGCGCCAGCACGCGTCCGCCCGTGGGCAGGAAACCGCGCGCGGGATCTTCGGCGTAGACGCGGGCCTCGATGGAGTGGCCGTCCAGCGCCACGTCGTCCCGCGTGACCGGCAGCGGCTCCCCCGCGGCCACCCGGAGCTGGAGTTCGACCAGGTCAAGGCCCGTGACCAGTTCGGTGACCGGGTGCTCGACCTGGAGCCGGGTGTTCATCTCCATGAAGTAGAACTCGTCCGGCCGGTCGGCGGAGACGATGTACTCGACCGTCCCGGCGCCCGTGTACCCGACGGCCCGGGCCACGGCGACGGCGGCGGCGCCCATCCGCTCGCGGGCCGCGGCGTCCAGCAGCGGGGACGGCGCCTCCTCGATGATCTTCTGGTGCCGGCGCTGCAGGCTGCATTCGCGTTCGCCCAGGTGGACGGCGTTGCCGTGGGTGTCGGCGAAGACCTGGATCTCGATGTGCCGGGGGTTTTCCACGAACCGCTCGGCGAGCAGCGTGTCGTCGCCGAAGGAGCCGCGCGCCTCCCGGCGGGCGGACGCGATGGCCCCGGCGAGATCGGCCGGGTCCCGGACGAGCCGCATGCCCTTCCCGCCGCCCCCGGCGGACGGCTTGAGCAGCACCGGCAGCCCGATCTCCAGTGCGGCGGCCTCCAGTTCGGCGTCGGACAGCCCGGGTTCGTCCCGCCCGGGAACGACCGGGACACCGGCCGCGGCGACGGTCCGCTTCGCGCGGATCTTGTCGCCCATCGCCTCGATCGCCTCGGCCGGCGGGCCGATGAACGTCAGCCCGGCCTCGCCGCACGCCCGCGCGAACGCGGTGTTCTCGGCGAGGAACCCGTACCCGGGATGGACGGCCGACGCCCCGCAGGCGCGCGCCGCCGCGATCACCGCCTCGATGTCCAGATACGACGGAATCCACAGGGCCTCGTCCGCCTCCCGGACATGCCGGGCCAGGGCGTCGGCATCGGTGTGGACCGCCGCGGACCGGACGCCGAGCCGCCGCAGGGTCCGGAACACCCGGACGGCGATCTCCCCGCGGTTGGCGACCAGCACGCTGTCGAACATCAACACCCTCACATCCGGAAGACGCCGTAGCCGACCGGCTCCAGCGGTGCGTTGGCGGCCACCGACAGCCCGAGACCCAGCACGCGCCGGGTGTCGAGCGGGTCGATCACTCCGTCGTCCCACAGCCGCGCCGTCGAGTAGTACGGATTGCCCTGCGCCTCGTACTGCTCGCGGATCGGCGCCTTGAACCGCTCCTCGTCCCCGGCGGGCCACCGCTCGCCGCGCGCCTCCACCTGGTCGCGGCGCACGGTCGCAAGGACGCTCGCGGCCTGCTCGCCGCCCATGACCGAGATCCGGGCGTTCGGCCACATCCACAGGAAGCGCGGCGAGTACGCCCGCCCGCACATCGCGTAGTTGCCCGCGCCGAACGAGCCGCCGATCACGACGGTGAACTTGGGGACGCGGGCGCACGCGACGGCGGTGACCATCTTCGCGCCGTGCTTGGCGATGCCGCCCGCCTCGTACTCGCGTCCGACCATGAACCCGGTGATGTTCTGCAGGAACACCAGCGGGACGCTGCGCCGGTCGCACAGCTCGATGAAGTGCGCGCCCTTCTGCGCCGACTCGCCGAACAGGATGCCGTTGTTCGCGACGATCCCGACCGGGTGCCCGTGGATGCGGGCGAACCCGGTGACGAGCGTGGCGCCGTACTCCTTCTTGAACTCCTGGAAGCGGCTGCCGTCCACGATCCGGGCGATGACCTCGCGCACGTCGTAGGGGGTGCGCGAGTCGGGCGGGACGATCCCGTACAGCTCGGACGGATCGGCGGCCGGTTCCCCGGCCGGGACGACGTCCCACGGGCGCGGCTCACGCGGCCCCAGCGTGGCGACGATGTCGCGGACGATCCGCAGCGCGTGCGCGTCGTCCTCAGCCAGATGGTCGGTCACGCCGGAGGTGCGGGAGTGCAGCTCGCCGCCGCCCAGCTCCTCGGCCGTGACGACCTCCCCGGTCGCGGCCTTCACCAGCGGCGGCCCGCCGAGGAAGATCGTGCCCTGGTCGCGGACGATGACGGCCTCGTCGCTCATCGCCGGGACGTAGGCGCCGCCCGCCGTGCACGAGCCCATCACCGCCGCGATCTGCGCGATGCCCCGCCCCGACATCGTGGCCTGGTTGTAGAAGATGCGGCCGAAGTGCTCGCGGTCGGGGAACACCTCGTCCTGCCGGGGCAGGAACGCGCCGCCGGAGTCGACCAGGTAGAGGCAGGGGAGCCGGTTGTGCAGCGCCACCTCCTGCGCCCGCAGGTGCTTCTTCACCGTGACGGGGTAGTAGGTGCCGCCCTTCACCGTCGCGTCGTTGGCGACGATGACGCATTCGCGGCCGGAGACGCGCCCGACCCCGGTGATGATTCCGGCGCCCGGGGCCTCGTCCCCGTACATGCCGTCCGCGGCCAGCGGCGACAGTTCCAGGAAGGGCGAACCGGGGTCCAAAAGCGTGTCGACCCGGTCGCGGGGAAGCAGCTTCCCCCGCGCGACATGCCGCTCGCGGGCCCGCTCCGGACCGCCGCGCCCGGCCCGGTCGATGCGGTCGCGCAGCTCCGCGACCAGGGCCTCGTTGTGCGCGGCGTTCGCCTTGAACGCCTCGCCCGCGACGTCGGCGCGGGAGCCGATCTCGGGTCCGCCCATGACCCCCCTTCCCGGTTAACGCTCATTAACAATGCCGATGTTAACGCTCGTTAACAACTCTAGTCTAGACTGGGCGCATGACCTCCCAGCCGGCCGCGGCGCTCGAAGGCCCGCCGAACCCGCGCCGGGCCGAGATCCTCGGCGCCGCCGCCGAGCTGTTCGCGCGCCGCGGCTACCACGGGGTGTCCATCGGCGACCTCGGACGCGCCGTCGGTCTCACCGGCCCCGCCCTGTACCGGCACTTCAGCGGCAAGGACGCCGTCCTCGCCGAGATGCTCCTCGACATCAGCGAGCGGCTGCTCGCCGAGGGCGTCCGCCGCGCCGCCGACCCCGACCCGGGCCGCGCCCTGGACGCGCTGCTGCACTGGCACATCGCGTTCGCCCTCGACAACCCCGCGCTGATCACCGTCCATGAGCGCGAGCTGGACAACGTTCCCGAACCGCAGCGGCACCGCATCCGCCGGCTGCAACGCGCCTACGTGGAGGAATGGGTCGCCGTCCTGCGCCGGCTGAACCCCGGGCTCCCCGCCGGCCGCACGCGTGCGGCCGTCCACGCCTGCTTCGGCCTGCTCAACTCGACCCCGCGCAGCGCCGCCGGGCTCGACCGCGAGGCGATGGGCGGCCTCCTGCACACCATGGCCCGGGCGGCGCTCGAAGCCGTCCGCTAACAGGACGCCGGACGCCCGTCCAGGGAGCGTTCGACGGCCCGCGCGAACGACGCGGCGTCCGTCCCCTCCCCGTTGAAGATCTTCTGGACGCAGCCCCGGAACGTGTCGCTGAACGTGCTGTAGTGCGGCGTCACCGGACGTGGCCGCACCCGGCCCAGCGCGGTCACCACGGCCCGGCCGAACCCGGTCAGCTGCGCTTCGTCCGGCGGGCCGGCCTCCCCGGACCGGGACGGGCAGGCCGGCGCCCGCACATCGGCGGGGGAGCGGTGACCGGGCGACAGCCCGAGCGCCGAGTAGCGTCCCGGAACGAAGCCGCCGCACGCGAACAGCAGCCGCTGGCTCTGCGCCCCGCTCAGGAACCCGACCAGGCGGGCGGCCGCGTCCGGTCGGGGGGAGTACTTCGACACGGCGAGGTTCTGGCCGCCGAGCACCGTGCGGCCCGGCAGCGCCGTCACCCCGAACCGCAGCCGCGCGCCGTCGCGCATGCGCGGCTCGGACGCGAGCGCCGAGAACGCGTACGGCCAGTTGCGCATCAGCGCCGCGTCCGCCGCGAACGCCTCGATGCTCTCCGGCTCCTTGTACTGCCGTGACAGGCCCAGCCGTCCCCGCAGGCGGGACGCCAGCCGGACCAGTGCCGGATACACCTTCGTCCGCAGCTCCTTCCCGCTCGGCCGGCCCTCGCCGGTGAGCACCCCGCCGCCGCCGTCGTTCCAGACCGCCTCCAGCGCGTTCACCGTCAGGCCCTCGTAGCCGGCGAGCTGCGTCGCCACATCGGAGGTGAGAAGCCCCTGCCATGTGGTCGGCGGCGTCACGCCCTCCCGGTAGTAGAGGAGGCCGACGTCCACGTTGAACGGGACGGCGTACTGCTTCCCCTTCCACCGACCCGTGCGCAGCGCCACCGGGAAGAAGTCATCCAGATCTTCGACGCCGTCGAGCGGACGCAGATAACCGGCGTCCGCGAACTGCGCCGTCCACGTGTTGTCCATGATCAGGACGTCGTAGGCGCAGCCCTTCGACTCCTCGACCGCCTTGATCTGGCTGTGCTGGAGGTCGGTGGAGTCCGCCACCTCCACGAGCGTGGCGTGCGGGCGGTGGCCCTTGTTCCACTGCTGGATCAGCGCGCGGCGCTGGTTCTTCAGGCTGACGTCCGTGCCGCCCGCGACGAACAGCTCCCCCCGGTCGCAGCCGGCCTTCAACGCCGGATACGACGCGTCCGGCCGCAGCACCACGACCAGCCACGCGGCCAGCACCAGCGCCGCCCCGGCCACGGCGCTCACCCGGGCCCGGCGCCCGCTCGGCAGCACCCTCATCGCAGCTCCGCCAGCAGTGCCGCGGCCTGCTCGACCTCGGGCGCGCCGGTCAGCGGCACGCAGCCGCCGCCGTCCTTGCCGAACGCCGCCACGATCTCCTTCACCGGCGAGGACGCGCACGTCGCCGGGCCCGTCAGCACCACGGTCAGCCGGAGGCCGGGGTGCCGCTTGCGGAACTCGCCCGACAGCCACGCCGTCCGCGCGCCGAGCCGGGGGTTGGTGCCGGGACTCTGCCCGTCGGTGACGAGGATGAGATTCTGCCGGCCGGACCCGACGCCGGCCGCCGCGATCGCGTCGCCGAGCGCCCGGTCGGTCCCACCGGAGGCGGTCGCCTGCAGGTCGCTCAGGACGGTGTTCTTCTGCTCCGGTGACGCCGCTTCCTGCGGGACGTTCCCCACCAGATCCGGGTCGTCCGGCGACGCCGACGACGACACCTGCAGACCGACGCGGTCATTGCTCTGCAACTGCGACACCAGGCTCCGCAGGAACGACGTCCCGCGGGCGAGCCGGGAACCCCCGCGTCCCTGCGCCGCGCCGCCCATCGACCCGGACGCGTCCAGCAGCAGCGCCAGCGCCGTCCGCGGACGGGCCGCGCCGACGCGGTCCAGGCTCCGCTGGACGTCGTCCGGCGTCGTCGGGCGCACGGCGTCCGGCATCACCCGGCTTCCCATGACGCCCTGCAGCCGTGCCAGATAGTGGTGCCGGCCGTCGCCCTCCCGCACGGACGGGATACGGCCCTCGCCGTTCCGGAAACCCTGCAAGGTCAGCGGGTTGCGCTGCAGCCAGCGGTAGAACGCGGTCACCGCCGCGTCCCGCTCCCGCGTGTCCTGCCCGCGCCACCGCACCTGGACGAACGGGTAGTCGAGCGTCGGCAGGCCGTTCGCGTAGTACGGATAAAGGCGCCACTTCACCGACTGGGGGGCGTCGGGATCGACGGCGCCGCAGCGGTCGTCCCCGAGCGGCAGCCCCGTGTCGTAGTCGTGCAGCACCTGCTCGGGGACGGCGACCGCGATGTCGTCGGGAGGGTCGGCCTGCCCCGCGGCGGCCCGCTGCCGGAACCGGCACAGCAGCGACACCGCGTCCGACGCGACCAGGTCGGCGGGCTCGGCGAACCGCTCGTCGCTCCGGTCGTCGCCGGGCAGCGCATCGTAGAGCGCGGGCGCGACGGCCAGCGACGCCGACGACGTCTCCGGGACGGGCCGGGCGATCGCGCGCAGCTTCACCCCCGCGTCCGCGATCCGCGTCAGCAGCGCCGCCGGGTCGGGCGCGATCGGCATCCTGCTCGGATCGGCGACGGACCCGTGCGCGCCGGGGAACAGCGCCAGCACCAGCGGCGACGACCCGAGCGAGCCGAGCATCCGGAAGGACGGATCGCCCTCCCCGCCGCCCGGACCCGCGGCCGGGCCCCCGCCGGCCAGCGCCGCCGTGCGGGGCACCGGAGACCCGCCCCCTGCGGCGTTCCGGGTGTCGATCTGCCCCGGGCTCTTAGGGACGAAGTCGTACTCCGCCGTGGAGGAGGGGAGCCAGATGTCGGGCTGCGGGCCCAGAAGCTGCTCGTCGTCGGCACGCCCCACGCCCGCCGGCTTGCTGCGCCGCCACAGAAGGCTGAACCCGTCGTACAGGGAGAGGGGCCCGGCCTCCGGGACGACGGTGACGCTGTACTTGCGGCAGCCGCGGTCCTCGTCGGCGTTCACGAACTCGGCCGCGGCGGCGCGCAGCGGCGTCAGCGTCTCCGGCGCGGTCAGCACCCGCAGCTCCAGCGGCTGCCCGCACGCGTCGGTGTGCCGCCACACGCGATGCGCGCCGGCCCCGGCGAGCAGGACCAGCGCCATCGCCGCGGCTCCGGCGCACCCCCACGCGAGCGCCGTGCCGCCCCGCCGCAGTACCTTCCACACGCGTTCCAGCGCGGTGCGCGCCGTATCGGGATAGAAGACGAACAGTGCCGCGGTCGCCAGCGCGACGACCAGCAGCGTGATGGCCGCGTTCAGCCAGAACGAGCCGTGGACGAGCGTCACCCCCAGGCTGACGACCACGGTGGAGGACGCGTCGAGGATGACGACCTGGAGGGCGCGGCGGAGCCAGGGCGGTAAACCGTCCGGGCGTCCCGGCTCCGGTGATCGGTTGCCGTCGCCGCCGTGCGGTCCCGTCATCCACGCCCCATCGCCGTGTAGGTCCCGAATCCCAAGCCCCCCGGCACTGGCCACTCATGATACGTAACCGGACCGTCGCGGTCAGCGGGATCCGCTGACCGGGGCCGGTCGATCCCCGCGGCGTCCACGGTCCGTCCCGCCGGCCGGCCCCTTGCGGGGACCACCTGCGGAACACGCGGGCTGACCGCCTGCCGGGGAACGTTCGGGAAGCCGTCGCCGGGAACGTCGAACGCCTCCGGCTGTTCGTGCGTACAACGGCACATGGAAGAAGGTCGCCCCGCTCGACGACGCCACGCCCCCCGCCGGTTGACCGTCACGCAGGCGACGCGACACACGGGTAGGAGGTGAGGCTCGGATCCCAGACTGCTGTGGCCCTGAAACCGGCCGCCGTATCCCACCGGGGTGGTACGGCGGCCGGTGCTAATTGCTGGGGGTTTCCAGGTAGCGGGCGTAGTCGAGCGCGCCGGCGTGGACGGCGGCGTGCACCGCGCGGGCGATCCTCGCGCCCCAGATCGAGCGGGGCCCGGCGAAGATCTCCTCCGGCCCGGCGGTGGGGGCCGCGACGCAGATGGCGTCGGACGCGGTGCCCGTGCACGGGAAGCCCGCCTCCAGGAGCGCCTGGGTCTTGGCCTCGGTGGCGGTCACGACCGCGTTCACCAGGGCCGCGTCGCTCAGCGGGACGGGCACGGCGACGACGATGTTGACGGTGCCGGGCTGCCAGGCGGGTTTCCCCTCCAGCGGCGCGAGCTCCGGGTCGGCGGCTCCGGCGGGGGCGGCGGCCCAGGTCGGCACGCGCAGCCCGACCGTCGCCGAGGCGCCGACGCCTTCGTCCTCCCGCCGCATCGTGCGGGACACGGAGGCGGCCGTGAGCATCCCGACGCCCGGCCCGTCCAGCCCGTACGACGCCGCCAGCTCGGCCAGGTGAACGACCGGGTCGGTGCGCGCGTAGGCGCCCGGGACCTGCGCGTTCAGCACCCACCGGGCCGGGCCGATCCCGCCGCCCAGCATCGCGGACGAGATCGCCCGGTGGCCGTCGCCGGGCCGCCACACCGTCGCGGCGAGCCGTTTTCCGCCCTCCTCGCGCCACACGGTCTCCAGGTTCACGGGCGCTCCAGCGACAGGAGCGGCCGGCCGCCCGGACCGGTGGTGACGTGGACGCGGGCGTCGAAATGCTTTTCGACGGTGGGCCCGGTGAGGACCTCCTCCGGCGTTCCGGCCGCGGCGACCCGGCCGCCCGAGATCAGGACCAGCGCGTCGGCGTACTGGCCGGCGAGGGTGAGGTCGTGGATGGTGGTCACCACGGTCAGCTCGTCGGACAGCCGCAACCGGTCGACCAGCTCCATCACCTGCTGCTGATGGCCGATGTCGAGCGCGGACGTCGGCTCGTCCAGCAGGAGGACCGGCGTCTGCTGCGCCAGCGCGCGCGCCAGCACGACGCGCTGCCGCTCCCCGCCGGAGAGGTGATCCAGGGGACGGGCCGCGAAGGCCGTGAGGTCCAGGCGGTCGAGGACCTCCTCGGTGATGGACCGGTCGCGGGCGCTCTCCCGCCCGAGATGCGGGATGTAGGGGGAACGCCCCAGAAGGGTGTAGTCGAACACCGTCATGCCCACGGGGAGGTTCGGGCTCTGCGCGGCATAGGCGACGAGGTGGGCCCGCTGCCTCGGTTTGAGGCGCTGCGAATCCTCGCCCGCCACGCTGATCTCGCCGCGCGAGGCCACCAGGCCGAGGACCGCGCGCAGCAGCGTCGACTTCCCGGCGCCGTTCGGCCCGATGACGGCCGTCCACGACCCGGCGGGGACCTCCAGCGACACGCCTGCCAGGACCCGCCGGCCGCCGAGCGACACCTCCAGGTCCCGCACCCGGACCGTCACGTCCCCACCTGCCTGCGGGACGCGCGCAGCACCACGACGAAGAACGGGCCGCCGACGAACGCCGTCACCACGCCGAGCGGAAGCTCGCCGGGGCTGGTCGCCGTCCGCGCCACGAGGTCCGCCACCTCCAGGAACGCCGCCCCGCCGAGCAGCGACAGCGGCAGCACGACCCGGTACGAGCCGCCCGCCAGCCGCCGCACCACATGCGGCACGACGATGCCGACGAACCCGATCAGACCGCTCACCGCCACCGCCGACGCCGTCGCCAGCGACGCCGCGACCAGCACGGTCAGCCGCACCCGCGGCGCCGCCAGCCCGAGGCTCGCGGCCTCCTCGTCCCCGACGCTCAGCACGTCCAGGAGCCGGCCGTGGGTGAGCAGCACCACCGTGGAGATCAGCGCGTACGGGGCGACCAGCGCGAGCTGGTCCCAGTCCGCCGAGCCGACCCCGCCGAGAATCCAGGAGAAGATCCGCTGCAGCTCCTCGGCCTTCAGCTGCTGGATGAACGTCTGTGCCGCCGCCAGGAACGACGACACCGCGACGCCCGCCAGCACGAGCGTCGCCGCGCCGTCGCCTTCCGCCGTCCGGCCGAGCACGTAGGCGAGGCAGACCCCGCACAGCGCGCCGGCGAACGCGGCGAGCGGCACGCCGTACCCGGGATCGCCGGGCACCAGGACGATCACGAGGGTCGCCCCGACCCCGGCGCCCGCCGCGGCGCCCAGCAGGTACGGGTCGGCGAGCGGGTTGCGGAACACGCCCTGGTACCCGGCGCCCGCCATGGCGAGCATCCCGCCGACCAGCGCCGCCATCAGCGCGCGCGGCACCCGCAGTTCGAACAGGACGCTCTGGTCGATCACCCCGAGGCCGGAGTCGACGTGCACGAACGGGATCTTGTCCGCCAGCGCCTTCAGGACCCCGCCGGCGGGCAGCCCGGCGGCGCCCACCAGCACACCGGCCAGCAGGGTCGCCGCGAGCAGCGCCACCGCCACCGCGAGGGGCAGCGCCCGCAGCCTGGCGTGCGGCTGCCCCGTCCGCTTCGCGCGGGGGAGCCTGCGGGGGGCCCTGAAGGCCGTGGTCACCGCGCCTTCTGGACGGCGTCGCCGATCGCCTTGACGAACTGGGGCAGGCGGGGACCCCAGCGGGACGCGATGTCGTCGTCGAGTTCGACCACGTTCTCGTTCTTCACGGCGTCCAGGCCGGACCAGCCGGGGCGCTTGGCCAGGGCGGCACTGCCCTGGCCGCAGCACTTGGTGTCGGCCAGGAAGATCAGGTCGGGGTCCTGCTTGAGCACGTGCTCACGGGACAGCTGCGGGTAGCCGCCGGCCGCCTTGTCGGCCTTGTCGGCGACGTTCTGCAGGCCGAACAGCCCGTACACCTGGCCCACGAACGTCTTCGAGGTGACCGAGTGCAGCTGGGGGTCGAGCTCGTGGTAGTACGTCCGGCCCTTGGCCTTGGACGCCGCCGCGACCGTCTGCTGGATCTCGGTCCGCATGTCGCCGGTGAGCTTCTTCGCCTCGGCGGTGTGCCCGGTGGCCTGGCCGAGGTCGTTGATCTCGTCGTAGGCCTCGTCCATGTTCGTCGCCGCGGGCTCCAGCAGGACGGGGACCTTCACCTTCTCCAGCGCCTTCACGATGCCGTCCATGTCGTCCGACAGGACGACGAGGTCGGGCCGGTACTTGATGATCGCCTCGGCGTTCGGCTTGAAGCCGGACAGCTTCGTGCGGGGCGCGTTCGCCGGGTAGTTGGAGTAGTCGCTGACCGCCACCACCTGCGAGCCGGCGCCGATGGCGAACAGCGTCTCGGTGTGGGTGGGGGAGAGCGACACGATCCGCTTGGGGGCGGCGGGGACGTTCACCGCGCCGTTCGCGGCCTGGACGGTGACGGTCTCGGCGCTGCTCGCGGCGCCGGCCTCGCCGTCATCGCCGCCGCATGCGGCCGTGACCACCACGACGCCGATCGCCATCACCGCGCCGAAGGTACGTACGGGTCTCACAGAAGCCTCCAGGCTGCCGGGAAGCCGCGGCCCGCTCATGACTCATGACGGATCGCCCTTCCACGAGGTCGAAAATCGTCGGCGCGCGAAGGAGGCGACCTGGCTCGGCCACTTCGAGAGGGGCACCACAGTTGCGGGACAGCGCCGGGTTCACACCGGACTTCGCTCCTGGGCGCGCAGCATCGCAACGCTATCAGCCGGCGAATCCGGTTCCACCGGGTGCGCGGGGTGAGCATCGTCCCATCCGCCCTTGACGGAGTGAGTACTCACTCCGTACCGTGGGCGGCATGGAGGGCAAAAGCCGGCGCCGGGCGCCGGGAATGCGCCCGCAGCAGCGCCGAGAGATGATCGTCCGGACCGCGCTGCCGCTGGTCGCCGAGCACGGCACGGCCGTGACCACCGGGCAGATCGCGCGCGCCGCCGGCATCGGCGAGGCAACGATCTTCCGGGTGTTCGCCGACAAGGACGAACTGCTGGACGCGTGCGTCGCCGAGGCGCTGCGGCCCGACCACGTCCTGGCGGAGATCGAGGCGATCCCGCTCGACCAGCCGCTGCCGGCCCGGCTCGCCGAGGCGAGCGCCGCGATCGACGCCTACCTGGCCCGCATGGGCATGGTCATCGGCGCCCTGCACGCCACCGGCCGCCGCGGGCGCGGGATGCCCGGCCCCGGCGACCCCGGCGGCGGGATGCACGGGGCCGGCGGGAACGGGGCCGGCGGGAACAGGGCCGGCGGGGAGAGCGCCGGTGCCGCCCCCGACCGCGGTGCCGCCATGGACCGGACCCGCGACGCCATCGCCGAACTGTTCGAACCCGAGCGCGACCGGCTCCGCCTGCCCGTCGACCAGATCGCGAGCCTGTTCATGGGGCTGGCGTTCACGCGCGCACGCCCGCCCGGCGGACCGTCCGCCGGGCCCGGCACCTCGGAGCCGTCCATGGAGGAGTACCTCGACGTCTTCCTGCACGGCGCCCTCAAAGAAGGAACCGCCGAATGACGATCAGCCTGAACCACGCGATCGTGACCGCCGCCGACAACGACGAGGCCGCCCGCTTCTTCGCCGCCGTCATGGGCCTGGAGTACACGGGCGCGCATCCGCACGCGCGGCATTTCGTCCCGATCCGGGGGAACGAGGGGCTCACCCTCGACTTCATGACGGTCGCCTACCCGCAGGGCCACCACCTGGCCTTCGACGTGGACGCCCTGACGTTCGACACGATCGTCGAGCGCCTCGACGCCCGCGAGATCCCCTACGGCGACGAGCCCGCGCACCCCGACAACGGACGCGTGGACTCCTCCCACCCGCTCGGCGGGCGGCGCGTTTACTTCTCCGACTCCAGCGGCAACCTTTACGAGGTCATCTCGCCCTGACGGGCTTGAACGTCCGCCCGGCACGCTCGTTCGGCGGAACGGCGGCCCGCACCAGCGGCCTCCCCCCACATTCACTGGCCGCCTTGCCGGGGAGCCGTCAGGGGTGGCGTTCGGGGTCGTGGGCGGCCCGGTCCCTGGCCTCCATGAAGAAGTCGAACAGCGCCGTGGTGCCGGGCAGCAGGCGCAGGGGACGCGCCGCGCCGAAGGACGCGTTCCAGAACGAACCTTGGCGTGGCTTCCACGGACCCGCATACGCGTACGGCTCGTCCAGGTGTGCGTCTCCCGGGGAGACGCCGTAGTTGACCTCGTCGAGGCTGATGGCCAGATCGAAGTGTTCGGGCCACAGCACGGACGCGATCTCCGGGGCGAACCTGGACAGGGCATCGTGCGCGCGGCCGAACGCCTCCTGGATGCGGTGCGCGGCCTCGGCATCGACACTGAGGACGTCGTCCAGGCCGACGCCGCTGCCATCCTCGTAGAGGTTCTCCGCCGCCCCGGCCTCGATGTTCGCCGCCGCGGCGAGTTCACGGCATGTGGCGCCGTTCAACGGGATCTCCCGGTCGCCGCACACGAGCTCCGTCTCCCGTACGCGGAGGTCGGGCGCCCGGACGGTACCGAACCCGCCCGGGACGGCCTTAAGCCGGATCGTCCCGCTCTGGCGGTATTGCGGGCCGGCGAGCACCAACTCCGCCACCCCGTGCAGCGAGCGGCGCGCGGTTCCCAGAGTCCGCGGATCGACGGTCATGCTCCATCCTCCGTTAGGGTGCGCATCCACGCCGGACGGCCTCGCTCACGAATCGCCCGGGTCCCCGCCTCGGGGCGCGTACAACTGTGCCAGCTCACGGTCGTTCCGTGCCCACCTGCGATGGCGGGCGGCCGACTGCAGATGCAGGTCGGCCTCCTCGGGGTGGGCGGCGGCCATCTCCTCCAGCAGCGCCGCCGCCCGCTCATGGGCGCACGCCGAGGACACCATCGCCCGGCACGCGTACTCGTCGCCCTCACCCCGCCGCGGTCCGCCCGGGGGGCCGGCCTCCCGCCGGGTTCCGCGCGCCTTCACCCCGAGCGCGCGGTCTTCGCTGTCCATACCCGCCCGCCCGACGCCCGAGCCCGCCGATCGGCCACCCCACCAGACACGCTCCCTATCTACCCCGCGGCTCGTCCGCCCAGCCCCATCCAGGAGCAAATGCGGAGGCACGTCACCCGATGACCGACCATGGAGGTGTGGCGCCACCCGAACCTCTCACGCTCTACACCGCCGACGGCGTGCGGATCGACGCGGGCCATCTGCGGGGCGACGGCCGCGTGTGCTTCGTCCTGGCGCACGGGTTCACCTGCTCGTGGCGGCTGCCCGCGCTCCGCCGGATCGCCGGCGTCCTCAACGCGCACGGCGGTGTCATCGGTCTCGACTTCCGCGGGCACGGCAGGTCCGGCGGGCGTTCCACGGTCGGTGACCGGGAGATCCTGGACGTCTCCGCGGCCGTCGCGGCGGCGCGCCGCAGGGGCTACCGGCGGGTCGCCGTCGCGGGGTTCTCGATGGGCGGCGCGGTCGCCGTCCGGCACGCCGCGCTGCACGGCGGGGTCGACGCGGTGGTCTCCGTCAGCGCGCCCGCCCGCTGGTACTACCGCGGGACGGTGCCGATGCGGCGCGTCCACTGGGTGATCGAACGGCGCCTGGGCCGCCTGGCCGTCCGGATGGCCCGTGGCACCCGGATCGCGCCCGGGGGGTGGGAGCCCGTCCCCGAAGCGCCTCACGAGGTCGCCGGGCGCATCGCTCCGGTGCCGCTGCTGGTCGTCCACGGCGACGCGGACACGTTCTTCCCCATGGAACACGCCCACCAGTTGTACGAGGCGGCGTCCGACCCGAGAGAACTGTGGATCGAGCCGGCCTTCGGCCATGCCGAGGTCGCCGCCACACCGGACCTGATCGACCGCATCGGCAAGTGGGGGCTTGACGCGGTCTCCCGCTGACCTCTGGAACGCGATCGCGTGGAAAACCGGGAGCAGGTGGCCGATGAACTGCGAGAACGCGAAGTCGTCCACATTTTTGCGCCCGCCGCCGTCCGCCGAAGCGGCCGGGCACCATGGCCGCATGAACGGTTCCAGTTTCATGTGGAAGCGAACGGCCGCCGGCTCGATCGTTCCCGCCGGCCCCGGCGTCTGCTTCACCCCCGCCGGGGACTCGTCCCTCACCGCCCGCGCCGCGGCCCTGAGCAGCCTTCTCCCACGAGAAGTCGTCATAGCCCGCCGCACCGCCGCCTGGATATGGGGCCTGGACGTCCTACCCCCGGGAGCGAACGAGGCCGACTGGGACGTTGAGGTCATCGGCCCCGGTTCGTCCGGCCCGGTCACCGCCGACACCGCGGAACTGCCGCCCGGTCACGTCCTGGAAGAGTCCGATGTACGCCTCACATCCCCCGCCCGCACGGCACTGGACTGCGCCCGCTGGCTTCCCCGCGTCGAAGCGGTGGTGGCGCTGGACCAGTTCCTCCGGCGGGGCGTGGCCACCGGCGAACTCACCGCGATGGCCCGGACGCTGCCCGGATACCGCGGCAACAGGCGATTACGCGAGATCATCCGCATGGCCGACCGAGGCGCGGCCTCTCCCGGCGAATCCTGGGCCCGCGTCGCCGTCGTGAACGCCGGCTTCCCCCGCCCGCGAACCCAGGTACCGGTGACGGGTCCCCGAGGCCGGCCGCTCTACATCGACCTCGGCTACCCGGAATTCCGGGTGGGCCTCGAATACGACGGCGAACGCCACCACACGGGCCCCCAGGCCCGCGCCCACGACGCCGGCCGGCGCCGCTGGCTCGCCGAAGAGATGCGCTGGGAGGTCATCCCCGTGACGAAGACCTTCCTGGCCCGCCCCGCCCCGCCCCCTACCTGGAGGCGCTCCTGACCGCCCTCCTCCACCGGGGCTGGAATCCCGAAAACGCGACCATGGACCGGATAGCCGCCCGCCTGGCGACCCTGCGACGCCGCTCCCGCTAGATGAGCGGGACCGGAACCGGGAACGGGCCGGGGCCGGACCGCGCGGTCCGGCCCCGGCCCGGTGTTGCGGGACGGTCGGCGTGTTGCGGGACGGTCAGCCGAAGGGGCCGAGCTCCGGGAAATGGCAGGCCACCTCGCGCCCGGCCACCGAAGCGAGCGGCGGGCGCTCGGTCCGGCAGCGGTCCTGCGCCTTGAAGCACCGCGGGTGGAACGAGCAGCCCGGCGGGGGAGCCGACGGGCTCGGCGGGTCGCCGCGGAGCACGATGCGTTCCCGCGTCCGCTCCGCCACCGGGTCGGGCAGCGGGATCGCCGACAGCAGCGCCCTGGTGTAGGGGTGCGCCGGCGAGCCGTAGATCGCGTCCCGGTCGCCGATCTCGACGATCCGGCCGAGGTACATCACGGCGATCCGGTTGCACACGTGCCGCACCACCGCCAGGTCGTGCGCGATGAACACGTACGCCAGGTCGAGCTTGCGCTGCAGCCGTGCCAGCAGGTTGACGATCTGGGCCTGGATCGACACGTCGAGCGCCGACACCGGCTCGTCCGCGATGACGAGCCGGGGATGGGTGATCAGCGCCCGCGCGATACCGATCCGCTGCGCCTGCCCGCCGGAGAACTCGTGCGGGTACCGGTCGATGTGCTCGGCGTGGAGCCCGACGAACTCCAGCATCTCCTGCACGCGGGAACGATGGTTGCCCTCGTCCATGCCCTGCACCTGTAGCGGCGCGGCCACGATGGAGCCGACCGTGTGCCGCGGGTTCAGCGATGCGAACGGGTCCTGGAAGATGATCTGCAGGTCGTTGCGGAGCGGGCGCATCTGCCGCTGGGACAGCCCGGTGATGTCGCGCCCGTCGAAGGTGATCCGCCCGCCGGTCGGGTCCAGGAGCCGGACGAGCATCCGCCCCGTCGTCGACTTCCCGCAGCCGGACTCGCCGACCAGCCCGAGCGTCTCCCCGGCCCGCACCTCCAGATCGATCCCGTCCACCGCTTTCACGGTCCCGCGCCGGGTCTGGAACGTCTTGGTCAGCCCCTCCAGGTGGAGCAGCGCCGTCATCCCGCCACCTCCTTCTCGATCGTGAGCAGATGGCAGGCCGCCGGGTGTGGCGCGCCCTGGAGTGCCGGGCGCGTCGTCTCGCACACGTCGATCCGCTCCGAGCACCGGGGGTGGAACGGGCACCCCGCCGGCGGGCGCAACAGCGACGGCGGGGCACCCGGGATCGGGGTCAGCTCACCGGGTGGTCCGGTCAGCCGGGGCAGCGAGCCGAGCAGGCCGCGGGTGTAGGGGTGGCGCGGCCCGGCGAACAGCTCGTCGGCGGTCGCCTGCTCCACGGCCCGGCCCGCGTACATGACCAGGACGTCGTCGGCGACCCGCGCGACCACCCCGAGGTCGTGGGTGATCATCAGGACGGCGAGGCCCCGCTCGCGCTGGATCCGCGCGATCAGCTCCAGGATCTGCGCCTGGACGGTCACGTCCAGCGCGGTGGTCGGCTCGTCGGCGATCAGCAGGTCCGGCTCGCACGCCAGCGCCATGGCGATCATGACGCGCTGGCGCATGCCGCCGGAGAACTGGTGCGGATAGTCGCCGGCGCGCTCGTCCGGATGGGGGATGCCGACGTCGGCGAGGAGCTGCACGGCGTGCTTGTGCGCGGCGCGGCGGGACGCGCCGAAGTGCAGCCGCCGCGCCTCGGCGATCTGCTCGCCGACCCGGTAGTGCGGGTGCAGCGACGACAGCGGGTCCTGGAAGATCATTGCGACCCGCCGGCCGCGCAGCGCCCGGACCTTCTCCCGGTCCGCGCCGACGACCTCGGTGCCCGCGAGGTCGATCGACCCGGACACCTGCGCCTTGTCGTGCAGCCCCATGATCGCCAGGCTGGTCACGGACTTGCCGGAGCCGGACTCGCCGACGATGCCGAGCGTGCGGCCCTCGTCCACGGTGAACGACAGCCCGTCCACCGCGCGGACCGTGCCCTTCGGCGTGGGGAACTCGACGACGAGGTCCCGGACGGTCAGCAGGCTCATGCGTACCTCACCTGGGGGTCGATCGCGGCGTAGAGCAGGTCCACGACGAGGTTGGCGAAGGTGATGAAGAACGCGGCCAGCAGCGCGACGCCCATCACGACCGGCTGGTCGGACTTGTTGATCGAGTCGATGGTGAGCTGGCCGAGGCCCGGCAGCCCGAACACGCTCTCGGTGATGACGGCGCCGCCGAGCAGCGCGCCGAGGTCCATGCCGAAGACGGTGAGGACGGGGGTGAGCCCGGCCCGCAGCCCGTGCTTGGTGACGACCGTCCGCTCGGGCAGGCCCTTGGCGCGGGCCGTGCGGATGTACGGCTCGGCCATCGTCTCCACCATCGACGCCCGCGACAGCCGGGCGTACATGGCCGCGTACAGCAGCGCCAGCGCCACCCACGGCAGGATGAGGTTCTTCGTCCAGCCGATGGGATCCTCGGCGATCGGCACGTAGCTGGAGTACGGCAGCAGGCCCCCGATCTGGACGACGACGACGGTCAGCGCCATCGCCGTGAAGTAGATCGGCAGGGACGCGGAGGTGAGCGTGCCGACCATCATCGTCCGGTCGAGCAGCGAGTCCTTGCGCAGCGCCGACACGACGCCGACGGTGACGCCGCCGACGAGCCACAGGAGGGCGGCGCCGACGCCGATCGAGACGGTGGTGGGGAGCCGCTGCATCATCAGGTCCCAGACCGGCATGTTGTTCTGGTAGGAGAACCCGAGACACGGGAAATGGCACTGGACGGCGAGCGGCCCCGAGCCGTAGGAGCGTCCGGCGAAGATGCCGACGAGGTAGTCGGTGAACTGCTGCCACAGCGGACGGTCCAGCCCCATCTGGTGATGGAGCATGGCCAGGCGTTCCGGCGTGCACGACTTCCCGCACGCCTGCAGCGCCGGGTCGGCGGGGAACACGTAGAAGATCGTGAAGGTGACCGCGCAGATGACGAGCAGCACGCCCGCGAGTCCCGCGAAGCGCAGCGCGAGGTAGCGGATCATCGGCCGGCTCCCCGCGGGTCGAGGGCGTCCCGGAACGCGTCGCCGAGCAGCGTGAACGCCAGCACGGTCAGCAGCAGGCACACGCCGGGCACCACGAAGAACGTCGGATCGACCTGGTACCAGTCGATCGCCTTGGACATCATCTGCCCCCAGGACGAGTCCGGCGGCCGGACGCCGATGCCGAGGAACGACAGCGCCGCCTCGGTGCCGATGTTGATCGGGATGGTGAGCGTCGCGTAGACCAGCACCGGCGCCAGCAGGTTGGGCAGGACCTCGCGGAACACGATCCGCGTGCGCAGCATGCCGGTGGCCCGCGCGGCGTCCACGAACTCCCGGTGGCGCAGGGTGAGCGTCTGCCCGCGGACGATGCGCCCGATATAGGGCCAGCCGAAGAAGCCCATGACGAACACCAGTTCCAGCATCCGGTTCCCCTCCGGGAGCACCGAGACGAGGGCGATCATGAAGATGAGCTGCGGGAACGACAGGACCATGTCCATGATGCGGCTGATGAAGGTGTCGATCCGGCCGCCGGCGAAGCCGGCGGTGAGCCCGAGGACGGTGCCGACCACGGTGGCCACGCCGGTGGCCGCGACGGAGATCAGCAGCGAGACGCGGGCGCCGTAGACCATGCGGCTGAAGACGTCCCGGCCGGTGCCGGGTTCGACGCCGAGCCAGAAGTCGCCGTCGATGCCGCCGAACGCGCCCTTGGGCGCGCCCGCGAGCGCCTTATCGATCTTCTCGGGGTGGAACTCGTTGGGACCGTGCCCGTTGAGGGCGGTGAGCAGCGGGGCGGCGATCGCCATCAGCACGAACAGCGCGATGATCGCCAGCCCGGCGAGGGCGGCCGGGTCACGGCGCAGCCGCCCGCCGACCAGTCGCCACGGCGACTGGCCGGCGGGCGCGGACGCGCTGCCCGCCGCCTCGGTGGTGAGGGGCGGGGCGGCCATTACTTGACCCCGATGGTGGCGAAGTCGAACTCGCCCTCCCAGATGGGGTGACCGAAGGTGCCGGTGACCTTGGAGCCGTGCAGCAGCGGCAGCTTGTCGTGGATCAGCGGGATCATCGGCGACAGGCCCATCAGGTCACGGTCGACCGCCTGCCACTGGGCGGGGTCGTTCGCCTTCATGGCCGCGGCGATCTTCTCGTTCATCCCCTTGTCGTTCAGCTGGTGAACGACGGTGTTGCCCTTCGGGGTGATGTTGTTCCCATCGAAGATGGGCGGGATGAACGAGCTGGCGGACGGGTAGTCGGCGCACCAGCCGTAGAAGACGAGCTCGTCCTCCTTCTTGATGTCGCCGATGGTGTCGTAGTAGACGCTCTTCGAGACGGCGTTGATCTCGACCTTCACGCCCACCCGCGCGAGTCCCTGCTGGACCGCCTCGGCCTCGGCCTTGCCCTGCTCGCTGCTGGTCGTGGTCAGCTTGATCGAGAAGCCCGCGCTCTTGCCCGCGGCGGCGAGCATCTGCTTGGCCTTGGCCGGGTCACCGTTGGGCGGCGCCTTGTAGACGTCC
This sequence comes from Actinomadura formosensis NBRC 14204, assembly GCF_001552155.1. Classification (GTDB taxonomy): domain Bacteria; phylum Actinomycetota; class Actinomycetes; order Streptosporangiales; family Streptosporangiaceae; genus Spirillospora; species Spirillospora formosensis. The sequence goes on from NZ_BCQQ01000031.1 coordinate 48,976, forward strand.
TGGGGCTGCCCGCCGGTCATGGCGGGCGGGAGGTAGGAGCCGGCCAGCTCGCCGACGCCGCTGCCGCCGTGCGCGGTGCGGTACGCCTCCTTGTCGATGGCGTACTGCATCGCCTCCCGCACCTTGGGGTCGTTGAACGGCGGCTTGGAGGTGTTCATGCCCAGGAACCGGGTGCAGAGGCTCGTCGCGCTGACGAACCGCTTCTTGACGTCCGGGCGGGTCAGGATGCGGGGCATGCTCGGCGAGGCGACGCTGTAGAGCGTGATGGCCCGCTGGTCATTGCCCTGGTCGGCGATCAGCCGCTGGTCGATGGTGGGCTGGGCGATGCCCTCCTCCACGACGATCTTGTCGGGGTTGGCCTGGCGGACGCCGTCGCTCGACTTCTGCCAGTACGTGTTCCTGACGAGCGCCAGCTTCTTGCCCCGGTCGTAGGACTCCACCTTGTAGGGGCCGGAGGAGAAGGGCCGCTTGTCGAAGTTGACGCCGGTGTCCTTGGCCTTCGGGACGGGCGCGAACGTCGGCAGCGTCGTGATCAGCGGCCAGTCCATCGACGGTTCCTTGAGGTGGAACACGATGGTCTGCGGATCCGGCGCCTCGATGGAGGCGAGGCCGTCCTTGTCCTTGTAGGGCCCCTTGTACTTGTCGCCGCCCTCCAGCATCGACCGGGCGTATCCGGGGCCTTCCGGCAGGTCGGGGGCGAAGGAACGCTCCACGCCGTACTTGACCTCGGCGCTGGTGATGGGCGAGCCGTCCTCGAACTTCAGGCCGGGCTTGAGGTGGAAGGTCCAGGTCTTCCCCTTGTCGGACGTGGTGCCGGTGTCGGTCGCCAGGTCCGGGACGACCTTGGTGCCCTCCTGGTCGGGTTTCGCGGCATATGTCGTCAGTGTCCGGTAGAGCAGCCGCGTACCGAAGTCCATTGCGAACATCACGTAGTTGCGCTGCGGGTCCAAATGGGCGAAGTCATCGTTGAAGAGGACCGTGAGGGTGCCGCCGGACTTGGCGGCGGACGAGTCGTCGTCCCCCGAGCCGCAGGCGGACAGCCCGCCGGCGACGGCGAGCGAAAGAGCGAGGGTGAAGCAGGTCCGTACCGGACGTTTCATGGCATCTCCGTGCATTGTCGGGCGGAGTGCCATATAAAATAGTACAGTGCAATTGCACTGCAAGGCCCGTTATCGAATCTCCACATCCGGGACTTCCACATGGAGGACATGTCCGACATGGACACCCACCCCCCCGACCGCTTCGCTACGGGTAGTCACGATTTGCCCGTTTCCGAGGCTCTCGCCTCCTTCATGACCCGCGACTGGGCTGCGAGCGAGAAACCACCCCCGGCCCAGCTGTCCGTCGCCCCGTACGCGGAGAAACGGCGCGCCGCCCTGTCGGCCCAGTTCCCCGGCGAACGACTCGTCCTGCCCGCCGGGCCGCCGAAGGTCCGCAGCAACGACTGCGACTACCGCTACCGTCCGCACACCGTCTACGCCCACCTCTCCGGTGACTCCACGGCGGACACCGGGACCGATGCCGTCCTGGTGCTGCAGCCTACAGCGGCGGGGCACGACGCGGTCCTGTATCGCAGACCTCGGTCCCCCCGCAGTGACAGGGGCTTCTACCGCGACCACCGGCACGGGGAGTTCTGGGTCGGCCCGCGCGAAACCCTCGCCGAGACCGAGGAGAAGCTCGGGATCACCTGCGCGCCCCTGGACGACCTCCCCGGAGCGCTCCGCGGCCCGTGCCCGACCCGGGTGATCCGGGGCGTGGACCCCGCGGTGGACGCGGCCGTCCCGGTGCGGGACCCGGACCTCGACCGCGAACTCGCCGCCGTCGCCGCCGAGCTGCGCCTGATCAAGGATGACTGGGAGATCGCCCAGCTCCAGGCCGCCGTGGACCACACGGTGAAGGCGTTCACCGCCGTCGCCGCCGTGCTGCCGCAGGCGACGGGGCTTCCCCGCGGGGAACGCTGGGTGGAGGGGACGTTCGAGCGCATCGCCCGCATGGAGGGCAACGGTGTCGGGTACGAGACGATCGCCGCCTCCGGCGCGCACGCGTGCGTCCTGCACTGGATCCGCAACGACGGCACGCTGCGCCTCGGCGAGATGCTCCTCCTCGACGCCGGCGTCGAGACCGACACCCTCTACACCGCCGACATCACCCGCACGCTCCCGATCAGCGGCTGGTTCACCCCGCGGCAGCGGCAGGTCTACGACCTCGTCTACCACGCCCAGGAGGCGGGACTGGCGGCGGTCAAGCCCGGCGCCCGCTTCCGCGACTTCCACATGGCCGCGATGCGCGTCATCGCCGAGGGCCTGCAGGACTGGGGCGTGCTGCGCAGCGCGGAGGAGGCGCTCGATCCCGAGTCGGGCAGCTACCGCCGCTACACGCTCTGCGGCAGCGGGCACATGCTCGGCATGGACCTCCACGACTGTGCGGCGGCCCGGGCGTCCCAGTACCTCGACGGGGTGCTGCGTCCCGGGCATGTCCTGACCGTCGAGCCGGGGCTCTACCTCCAGCCGGACGACCTGACGCTGCCCCCGGAACTGCGCGGCATCGGCGTCCGCATCGAGGACGACGTCGTGGTCACCGAGCACGGCGCCCGGCTGATGTCCTCCGACCTGCCGCGCCATCCCGAGGAGATCGAGATCTGGATGCAGTCCCTCACGGCGTAGCCGAGGGGGAGAGCGAACGAGGGGGGCGGTGCCGCACCCGCGACCGGGTACGGCACCGCCCCTTTCTCTCTGTGAGGGACCGAGCCGGAGATGTCAGCCGCTGAGCAGCGACACACCCAGGCTGGACAGGGCCCGGCCGATGGGTTCGTGGATCATGCCGCATCCGGAGTTGGGGCCGCCGCTCAGGATGCCGTGGGCGTAGTTGCCGTCGAAGACGCCGCTGCCACTGTCACCGGGACCGTCGCACGCCTCGCTCCAGGTCATGCCGGAGAGCGTCCGGTCCGGGTAGGAGACGGTGGCGTCGATCTCGGTGATCGCTCCGCAGGTGTACCCGGTGGTCGAGCCCTGCTTGCACACGTATCCGCCGACGTAGTCGCTTTCGGTGCCGTAGATGGATGTCTGCGGGTACACCCATCCGCGCGGCTGCCACCAGCCCGGATTATCGACCGAGACGATCGCGTAGTCGCCGTACCAGCCGAAGGTGTAGTCGACGGCGCCGCCGACGTTCTGGTAGCCGTAGCTGTAGGTGGACACGTCCCACCAGTAGCCCATCTCCGCGCAGTGCCCGGCGGTGAGCATGTAGTAGCTGCTGCCCGAGTACGCGGTGAACGCACTGGTGCATCGGCCGCCGCCGGTGAAGATCGCCAGTCCGGACCGCAGCGGCGGGTCGCAGCTGTAGTCGTCGTAGCAGTACAGCGGCACCGACTTGTGCGCGTAGGTGGAGACCTTCACCGCACTGCCGTAGGTGCGCTTCGCCCAGCTCAGCACGTCCTTCTGCGCGGGGGTGAGCTTGGCTCCGCGCAGCGTGCTCAGCTTCACCACGTTGCCGGAGGTGACGAGGCCGGTCTGAAGGCCGCTCTTGGCGCCCTTGTTGGCCTTGGCGATCCGCTTGGCCAGTTCGCCGGACACCTTCTGCAGGTGATCGAAGCTGTACCGGACCTTGACCGTGCTCGTGTCGCTCATGCCGGACGCCTTCGCGGCCACCTGCGCCTTGGGCGCCGCCGCGTTCTTGGTCACGCCGACGGTGAGCCTGCCGCCGTGCGCCTGGTCGATCCAGGCGCCGCCGTACGCGGCGCCGAGATCCTTGCCGAGCTTCGCCGCCAGCTTGAACTGGGCGGGCTGGCGGTCGGCGCGGCGCTGCGCCTCGGCGGCGGAGACACCGTGGTCCTTCGTGATCTGCTTGATGAGTGTCTGCTTGGCCTCCTTCTGGAGCTGCTGGGAGCTTTGGCGGGGGGACGGGGCGGGGGGCGCACCGCGGTCGCCCGGCACGGCGGCGTGCGCCGGCAGGGAGAGCGAAGCCGCGGACAGAGCGGCGGCCACGGTCAGGACCGTGACGGCGCGTCTGCGCTTCTGGCGGACCATTCGGGGGTTCCTCCTTCGCGGACCGGGGGGTGCCACGGCCGGGTGCCGTGGCGTCCGCTATGCAATGTGAAATTGCACTGTAAAATGTAAAATGGTCTTTGCCAAGGGGTCAAGCCGCACAGATCTAGCGCCGGGGGCTCAGGCTCCGACGTTTCGCACGTGGTCGAGGTGGCGCATCATGATGGCCCTCGCCGCGTCGGCATCCCCGGCGACCAGCGCGTCCAGCAGCCGGACGTGCTCGTCGGCCGCCGTCATCCGCGTCTGCGTGGCCGTGGGCTGGATGAGCCCGTACATCCGGGACCGGCTGCGCAGGTCGAGAACCGTCCGGACGAGCGTCTGATTGCCGGTCAGCCTGAGCAATTCGGCGTGAAAACGGCGGTCGGCGTCGATGAAACGCAGCAGGTCGTCCTTCGCCGCCGCCTCGGTGACCTCGGCGGCCAGGGCGCGCAGCCGTGCGCGGGCCTCCTCGGGGACGGCGCCGGCCAGCCCCAGGACGGCCGGGATCTCGACCAGTTCGCGGATCTCGCTGAGTTCGGCGAGATCCTGCTCGGACAGGGGGACCACCCGGAAGCCGCGGTTGCGGACGGCCTCGAACAGGCCGTCCCGCACCAGGTCGATCATGGCTTCGCGCACAGGTGTGGCGGAGATCCCGAACTCCTCGGCCAGCGTAGGCGCGGAGTACACGACGCCCGACCGGAGTTTTCCGCTGGCCAGCGCGCTGCGCAGCGCCTCGGCCACCTGCCTTCGGAGGCTGCTGTGACCGCCGAGGTCCGGCAATCCGACCACGGCATCGGCCACCGTATCCATGACGCCTCCTCCCCACCCGCGATCAGAATACCGTTCCACGTGGGGGTAACAGCGGCAGGGCATGATCACAGCAGCGGATGGACGTGCGGGTGCGCGTGCCACCAGGCGCCGAACGCGGGATGCCGGTCCGCGTGCTCCACGAAAGCGGCCGCGAAACCCCGGTAGAGGGCGGTGGCGTCCTCGTCGTTCAGCCGGTCCCGGCGCCATGCCACGATCAGCTTCGCGACCTGCGGTTCCCCGGTCAGCGGCCGGACGACCGTGCCGGGCTGCGGCGGCCACGACGGATCCACCAGGCGCACCCCGTGCCCCGCCGCCACCAGCGGGCAGGCCGCGCCGCTCGGCGCCTCGAAGCGCACGACCGGCTCGAAGCCGGCGGCACGGCAGGACGCGCGCAGCGACGCGAGCGAGCCGTCGTCGGCGCCCGGCGGGCCGATCCAGGACTCGTCCTTCAGGTCGATCAGGTCGATCTCGTTCTGCCCGGCCAGCGGATGGTGCGCCGAGAGGGCGACGAAGATCGGGTACCGGGGCACCAGCGTGCGGCTGACCACCGGCGGGTTCAGCGTGACGTCGAACCCCTCCATGATCCCCAGCAGCGCGGCGTCGAGATGGCCTCGGTTGAGCGCATCTCCGAGCAGCGCCGAGGACGGCTCGATGCGCAGCGAGACCTGCCGTCCCGGCACCTCCTCGCTGACCCGCGCCACGATGCTTCCGACACAGGCCAGATGGACGCTGCCGAGCCCGAGGGCCGCGTTCGGCTCTCCGCTCCCGGGCAGGTCGCCGATCAGGGTGTCCAGTTCGGCCAGCACCGTCCGGGCTCGGGAGATGATCTGCTGCCCGAGCGCCGTCGGTTCCAGGCCGGAGCGGCTGCGGACGAAGAGCCGTCCGCCGACCAGTTCCTCGACTTTGCGCAGCTGGCTCGACATGGCGGGCTGTGACACGCCCATCCGCGCCGCGGCCCGGGTGACGCTTCCCGTTTCCGCCATCGCGCACACCATGCGCAGATGACCGATATCGAGATCCATAGCCGGAGATTATGCCGTAGCTGATGCCTCCCGGCTGAGCGAAACGGCCATACTTCCCGTACTCCTCCACAAGAGTGAGCGATCACGGGAAGCAGCGGTAACCGAGCCCACGGTCGTTGACGTGATCGCGCCGACGGCAGAAGGGAGCCGCTGTCCCCTCCGGCCGCCGGGAGAGGGCTCCTCACCGCTGCCCTCTCCCGGCGGTCCCGCGCGCACCGGCCAGTGAACTCGTGGAAAGCGAGCGTCATGACGGAGAAGTCACACATGGACGAGGAAGGGGTCGCCTCACTGAGCGGCGGTGCCTTTCCGGTCTGGCCGCTGCCGCCCGATCCGAAGGCGGCGGCGATCGCGCGGTCCATCGTCCGTTCCGTGTCCATCGGGCTGGGGATGGCCCCGGACACGGTCCAGGACGCACAGACGATCATTTCGGAGCTGGCCGCGAACGCGATCCTGCACGGTGACCGTGAGCGGGCCGAAGTGTGGGCGTACGTCAGCCGATTGAACCGGCCGCGGGTCATGTTCACGGTGTTCGACGCCGCTCCCTGGCGGGGTCCCGCCTATATTCCGGCCGGGCCCCTTGCGCCGTCCGAGGCCAGTTGCGGGCGCGGGCTGACGCTCGTGAGCGCGCTGACGTCGGAGATCGGCGGACGCTGGGGCGTTCATCCCACCCGCTGCAGGCTTGGGACGGCCCAGGTCTCCGGTAAGGCGGTCTATTTCACCGTCCCCCTGCCGGAGGTGCCGCTGACCGCCTCGATGCCGCAGGTGCGATGGCCCGCGCCCGGCATCCGGCACCCGGTGGCGGACGACGTCGAGGTCATCGAGCAGATCATCCGGCATCGGGAGGAACTCGCCGCGGCCGGGGTGATGCCCTGCGCGCACTCCTGGGATCTGCGGTGAGTCAGCGGTGCTCGGGACGGTCCGCCCAGATTCCGCGGATGTGGCGCAGATGGTGGTTCATCAGCGACTCGGTGCGCGCCACGTCGCCGGTCGCCGCGGCTTCCAGCAGCTCCTCGTGCTCGCGGGCCGACGGCTCCAGCTCGCCGCGCTCCGCCAGTTGCGGCACGCCGTACAGCCGGGACATGTAGCGGAGTTCGCTCACCAGTCTCAGGATGTGGGAGTTGCCGCCCAGCCCGAGCAGCGCGAGATGGAAGCGGTGGTCCGCCTCGATGTAGGCGAGAACGTCCCGGTTCTCGGCGGCCTGCACGATGGCCTCGGCCAGCGGGAGCAGCGCGCGGATCTCCTCGGGGCGCACGGTCTGCGCGACCCGGACGACGGTGGGGACCTCGATCAGCGCCCGCACCTCGGTGATCTCGTCCAGTTCCCGGTCGGACAGCTCGGTGACGCGGAATCCCTTGTTGCGGACGACGGTGACCAGTCCCTCCCGGGCCAGGTCGATCATGGCCTCCCGGACCGGGGTCGCGGACACCCCGAAGCGATCGGCGATCGCCGGGGCGGAGTAGACCACGCCCGGCCGCATCTCGCCGCTGACGATCGCGGCCCGAAGCGCGTGGGCGATCTGGACTCGCACGCTCTTCCTCGGGCCCAGGGCAGGCAGGTTCAGCATCTGGGTCGGGACTCTCCTCCGGGTCGGGGCCGTCCGGCGGCGCGACGGCCCTGCAGGTCAGTGAGATGTAGTATTGCACTGCAGGTTCCCCGCCGGGCCGCCGGTACACTTGCCGTTCGACACGTCGAACGTCGGTGGATGCGGAGCGGGGGCGCGAGCGTGAGCGCAGCGGGAGAGTCGGTACGGGACGTGCTGGCCGGCAATCTGCGGCGTGCCCGGCTGGAACTCGGCCTGTCGCTGTCGGAGCTGTCGCGCCGCTCGAAGATCGGCAAGGCGACGCTCTCCCAGCTGGAGGCCGGCGCGGGCAACCCCACCATCGAGACGGTGTTCAGCCTGTCGCGCGCGCTGGAGATCCCGATCTCCGATCTGCTCGACAACCAGGAGCCGTCCGGAGTGACCGTGGTGCGCGCCGCCGAGGTGGAGGTGCTGCGCGGCGAGGGCGTCGACCTGCGCCCGCTGCGCGGCATCGCGTCCGGCGGTGCCATGTTCGAAGTGTACGACCAGCAGGTCAGGGCCGGGCGCAGGCAGGATTCGCTGGGCCATGTGGGGACCGAGCACACCATCGTCCAGACCGGGCGGCTGGCCGTTCGGGTGGACGACCGGGACGTGGAGCTGGGCCCCGGCGACTACGTCAGCTTCGACGCCCGCCTTCCGCACTCCTATGTCGCGCTGGAGGGGAATGTGCGGTCCGTCCTGCTGCTCCAGTACGACGCCGACCAGCGACTTCACTCCGCGCCCGCGGAACCGCCGCACCGGTTCGACGGCCCCTGACGGGCGGTCCGATCCGGAGCGTTGACATTCGGCTCGCGGCGGACGTACGCTCGGCATCGTTCGGTTTATCGAACGAATGGAGTGGGGATGACACGGGTCGTGGTACTGGGCGCCGGGATCGTCGGCGCCGCCTGCGCCCGTGAGCTGGCACTCGCGGGCTGCGCGGTCACGGTCGTGGAGCGCGGCCGCCCCGCCGCCGCGACCACCGCGCACGGCGAGGGCAACGTCCTGGTCTCCGACAAGGGCCCCGGCCCCGAACTGGAACTGGCGCGGCTGTCCCGGCGGCTGTGGCCGCAGATCCTCGACGGGCTCCCGGACGCCGGGGGAGTGGAGTGGGACCCCAAGGGCGGCATCGTCGTCGCGACGACCGAGGCGGGTGCCGGGGCGCTGCGCGATTTCGCCGCGAGCCAGCGCGCCGCCGGTGTGGACGCCGGGGAGATGGACGCCGCCGCGCTCGCCGATGCCGAACCGCACGTCACCAAGGACGTCACCGCCGCCGTCCACTACCCCGAGGACGCCCAGGTGCAGCCCGCCGGCGCCGCCACCGCCCTGCTCGCCGACGCGATCAGGGCCGGCGCCGTGCTGCGCACCGGACGCGAGGTCCTCGGCGCGGTCACGCGCGGCGGCCGGATCACCGGCGTGCGCACCTCCGCCGGGATCATCGAGGGCGAGGCGTTCGTGAACGCGGCCGGGCCGTGGTCCGGCGAGGTCGCCGCGCGGCTCGGCGTCCGGCTGGGCGTGCGGCCCCGGCGCGGCGAGGTGCTGGTCACCGCGCCGCAGCCGCCGACCGTGTTCCACAAGGTCTACGACGCCGACTATGTGGGCGCGGTCGGCAGCGGCGCCGAGGAACTGCAGGCGTCGGCCGTGGTGGAGTCGACCCGCGCGGGAACGATCCTGCTCGGTTCCTCGCGCCGCCGGGTCGGGTTCGACGACCGGATGCGCCCCGAGGTGCTGTCGGTGATCGCCCGCAAGGCGCTGCGTCTCTTCCCGTGCCTGGCCGAGGTGCCGGTGATGCGCGCGTACGGCGGGTTCCGCCCCTATGTCGCCGACCATCTGCCCGTGATCGGCGCGGACCCGGGCCTCGCGGGGCTCTGGCACACCACCGGGCACGAAGGCGCCGGCATCGGGCTGTCGGTCGGGACGGCCGCCGTCCTGCGCGACCTGATGTTCGGAAACGAACCGGAGATCGATGCGAAGCCGTTCCGGGTGGATCGGCCCGCCGTCCGGTCGGAAGGGGAGAGCGGATGAGCCCGAGACTCGTGCGCGCGGCCGACGATGCGACCGGCCGCCGCGACACCCCGCTGCGCATCACCGTGGACGGTACGCCGCTCGACGGTGTCGAGGGCCAGACGATCGCCGGCGTGCTGCTGGCGTCCGGCCGGCTGACCTGGCGGGAAAGCCCGTCGGGTACGCCGCGCGGCGTCTTTTGCGGCATCGGCGCGTGCTTCGACTGCCTGGTCACGGTCAACGGCGTCCGCGATGTGCGGGCCTGCCGCCGCCGCGCCCGCGACGGCGATGACGTGACCACCCAGTCCCGCGCGGAGGAGGACGCCCGATGACCCGGCATGTCGTGATCGTCGGCGCCGGCCCGGCGGGCCTCGGCGCGGCGGCGGGCGCGCTGCGCGCCGGCGCGCGGGTGACGCTGGTCGACGCCGCCGAGCATCCGGGCGGCCAGTACCACCGGATGCTCCCCGACGCCTACGCCGCCGAGCATCCCGGGCGCCTGCACCACGGCTGGCACGGCTTCGAACGCCTCCGCGACCATGTGCTCGGGCACCCGCGCTGCGACTGGTGGCCGGAGAGCACCGTCTGGTCGATCGAGCGGGACGAGCCCGCCGCGCCGCATGTCCACGTGCTGCGCGGCGAGATCGACGCGGCGGGACGGGAACGCCGGGTGCTGCGGCCCGACGCGCTGGTCCTCGCGCCCGGCGCCCACGACCGGGTGCTGCCGTTCCCCGGCTGGGAACTGCCCGGCGTGCACACCGCCGGGGCGGCGCAGGCACTGGCGAAGGGCGAGCGCCTCGTGGTCGGCGACCGGGTGCTGATCGCCGGCTCCGGACCGTTCCTGCTGCCGGTCGCCGCGTCGCTGCTGGAGGCGGGCTCGACCGTCCGGGCGGTGCTGGAGGCGAACCCGGCCTCGACCGTCGCACGCGGCTGGATCCGCCGCCCCTGGGAACTGGCGTCCGAGACCGGCAAGGCCACGGAACTCGCCGAGTACGCCGGTCTGCTGGCCCGGCACCGCGTCCCCTACCGGACGGGCCGCGCCGTGATCGAGGCCCGGGGCGACGGGCGCGTGGAGGAGGCGGTCACCGCACGGCTCCGTCCCGACTGGTCGGTCGTCCCCGGCAGCGAGCAGACCGTCGCGGTGGACGCGCTGTGCGTCACCCACGGCTTCAGCCCGCAGCTCGAACTCCCGGTCGCGGCCGGCTGCCGGCTGCGCGACGGCGCGTTCGCCGAGGTGGACGACGACCAGCGCACCACCGCCCCGGCCGTCTATGCGGCAGGGGAGATCACCGGCATCGCCGGGGCCCAGTCCGCCCGCACCGAGGGCCTGCTCGCCGGCTGGATCGCCGGCGGCGGCGCCCCGGACGCCCCCGGCCTGGCGGGCACGCGCCGCCGCCGCGACC
>NZ_BCQQ01000032.1 GCF_001552155.1 Actinomadura formosensis NBRC 14204
CGGCGGCACCGGCGGGTGCGGGCTTCGCCGAACGGCGGCGCCACAGCAGGAACCCGGCCCCGGCGGCGGCCACGACGACCAGTCCGCCGCCGCCGAGCAGGACCGGGGTCATGGAGCCGCCGTCGTCCTTGTTCGCCGCGGTGTCCTCGGCGCCCGCCGCCGGCCCGGTCGGCTGCGCCTGCGCGAGCGTCCGCACCTCCTGCTCTTCGGTCTGCTTCGTGGACTGCGGCGCGGGCTTGCCGTTGTTGCCGGGCTTGCCGGACTTCGGCGGCGCGTACTTCGACTCCGGCAGCGTCTGGACGAACTTCAGCAGCGCCAGGTCGGGCTTGCCCTTGCCGCCCTGCACGGCCTTGGTGTAGGCGGCCTTCACCTGGCCCGCCGGCAGCGTGTTGGACGTCGCCTTGAGCTGGTCCCCCGCCAGCACCACGTAGGTGCCCTTCCGGTTCATCAGCCCCGGCAGCCGCTGGAGGACCTGCCCCGCGTCCTCCCCGGCCGGGAGGATCGCGATGAACACCGGCACGGACCGGCCCTGCGCCGTGCGGAGCAGCTCCTGCGCCCCGTCCGACCGGTAGTACTTGGCGTGCGAGTCGACGTAGTAGCCGCTCTCGGTGATGCCCTCGGCGACCGCGTCGAGGTCCACGCCCGCGAACGCGGGAGTGGCGGTCAGCGCGAGCGCCGGCGCCAGGGCCAGCGCCAGCGTCCCGGACGCGACGATGCGGCGGGAAGAGATGTTCACGGACAGGCTCCTTCTAGCACGGCGACGGGCATTGACAGTAGCGGCGCGACATGGGGAAAGGTGGTGGAAGCCCGGGACTCGGCGCGGCTCGCGTCAGATGCCGCGGCCCCGGGTGTGCAGGGCGAGCAGGACGCGTTTGCCGGACACGACCCCGGACGCCACCGCCAGCGCGAACGGGACACGGCGTTCGGCCGGGTTCGCCTTCAGCGCGCGCGCCGACCAGCGCAGCGCGTCCTTGCGGCGGCCGACGGTCGCGCAGCCGAACGCGAGCTGCCCGTATACGCGTCCGGCCGCGCCCGGCTCCTTCCCGATCTCCGGGTAGTGCTCCAGGAACCACTCCAGCGCGGCCACCTTCGTCTCCCACGCCTGCGCGTAGTACGACGTCAGCCCCCACAGGACGCGGACGTACGGCTCGTCGACGTTCACGACGGGGTGGCGGCGGGCGGCGCGCAGCGCGAGGTCCCAGTCCTCGCCCTGGCTGCCGGGGATCGTCTCGTCCACCATGCCGATCTCGATCAGCGGCTCGCGGCGCGCCACATACGTGGACGAGTGGACGCTCATCATCCGGTCGCGGATCAGCGCGGCATAGGTGACGCGGCCGGTTCCGGCCAGCCGGGGCAGTTCCCGCCCGTCGAAGTCGATGAGGATGCCGGAGCTGCACAGCACCGCGTCCGGTTCGCCTTCGAGGGCCTTCACCTGCGCGGTGAGCTTGCCGGGCAGCCACTGGTCGTCGTCGTCGCAGAACGCGACGAGATCGGTGTCCAGGGCCAGGATGCCGGAGTTGCGGGCGCCCGCGAGACCCGGCTCCCGGGTGTTGACGATGACCTCGACGCGGTCACCGGCGAGCGACACGTCCGGCTCCGCCCGGTCGAACACGACGACGGCGCGCAGCTCGCCTTCGTAGTCCTGTGCGAGCACCGATTCCAGCGCGCGGCGCAGCAGTTCCGGCCGGTTGTGCGTCGGGAGGACGACTCCGACGGATGGGGGCATCGAGGGCCTGCCTTGTCGAGGGTCGGAAGGGAGGACCGCGGGACCCGGGCCGGCCCCGCGGCGTGCGGTCAGCGCGCGCCGAGGATCATGCCGGCGGCGACGGTGTTGCCCGTGGCCTCGTCGATCAGGATGAAGCCGCCGGTGAGGCGGTTGCGTCCGTAGTCGTCCACGAACAGCGGCTGCGTCACGCGGAGCGAGACCCGGCCGATCTCGTTCAGGCCGAGGGACGCCGCCTGCTCGTCACGGTGCAGGGTGTTGACGTCCAGCCGGTAGTGCAGGTCCTTCACCATCGTCTTCGCGGTGCGGGTCGTGTGCTTGATGACCAGCCTGGTGCGCGGCGCGAGGGTGCGGTCCGGGGTCATCCAGCAGACCATCGCGTCGAGGTCCTGCGCGACCTCGGGACGGTTGTTCGGACGCGCGATCATGTCGCCGCGGGAGATGTCGATGTCGTCGGCGAGGCGCAGCGTCACCGACATCGGCGAGAACGCCGCGTCCACCGGCCCGTTCGGGCCGTCGATGTGCGTGATCGTCGTGGTCAGGCCGGACGGCAGGTGCACGACCTCGTCGCCCGGCTTGAGGACGCCGCCCGCGACCTGCCCCGCGTAACCGCGGTAGTCGTGCAGGTCGGGATCGGTGGAGGCGTGCGGGCGGATCACGTACTGCACCGGGAACCGCACGTCGATGAGGTTGCGGTCGGAGGCGATGTGGACGTGCTCCAGATGGTGCAGCAGCGACGACCCCTCGTACCACGACATGTTCACGCTGCGCTCGACGACGTTGTCGCCGTGCAGCGCCGAGATCGGGATGAACGTCAGGTCCGTCACCTCCAGCTTGGAGGCGAACGCGGTGAACTCGTCCACGATCTGCTCGTAGACGGCCCGGTCGTAGCCGACCAGGTCCATCTTGTTGATCGCCACGACCAGGTGCGGGACCTGCAGCAGCGTGGTCAGGAACGCGTGCCGCCGCGACTGCTCCAGGATGCCCTTGCGGGCGTCCACCAGAATGATCGCCAGATCGGCCGTCGACGCGCCCGTCACCATGTTCCGGGTGTACTGGATGTGGCCCGGCGTGTCGGCGATGATGAACTTGCGGCGCGGCGTCGCGAAGTAGCGGTACGCCACATCGATCGTGATGCCCTGCTCGCGTTCGGCGCGCAGCCCGTCGGTCAGCAGCGCCAGGTTGGTGTACTCCTCGCCCCGCTCGGTGCTCGTGCGCTCCACCGACTCCAGCTGATCCTCGAAGATCGACTTGGAGTCGAACAGCAGCCGGCCGATCAGGGTCGACTTGCCGTCGTCGACGCTGCCGGCGGTGGCGAACCGCAGAAGGTCCATCGGCTTGCCCGCGGGTTCGGTCCCGGCCATCAGAAGTACCCCTCCTTCTTGCGGTCCTCCATCGCGGCCTCGCTCGTCCGGTCGTCGGCGCGGGTCTGGCCGCGCTCGGTGATCCGGGTCGCCGCGATCTCCTCGATCACTTCGTCCAGCGTCACCGCCGACGACTTCACCGCGCCGGTGCAGGACGCGTCCCCCACCGTCCGGTACCGGACCGTCGCCGCGAACTCCGGCTCGTCGTCACCGCGGTTCGCAAAACCCGTCTCGGCGTCCAGCAGCAGCCCGTCACGCTCGAACACCCGGCGGGAATGCGCGAAGTAGATCGAGGGGAGGGCGAGGTCCTCCCGCCGCACGTAGTCCCAGATGTCGAGTTCCGTCCAGTTCGACAGCGGGAACACCCGGACGTGCTCCCCCTGCTCGATCCTGGTGTTGAACAGGTTCCACAGCTCCGGACGCTGGTTCTTCGGATCCCACTGCCCGAACTCGTCCCGGAACGACACGACCCGCTCCTTCGCGCGGGCCTTCTCCTCGTCCCGCCGCGCCCCGCCGAACGCGGCGTCGAACCGGTGCTCCTCGATCGCCTCCAGCAGCGGCGCGATCTGCAGCCGGTTCCGGGACGCCCGGCGGCCCTTCTGCTCCACCACCGTGCCGGCGTCGATCGCGTCCTGCACCGACGCCACCACCAGCCGGACCCCCAGCTCCGCGACCCGCCGGTCCCGGAACTCGATCACCTCGGGGAAGTTGTGGCCGGTGTCGACATGCAGCACGGGGAACGGGATCGGCGCGGGCCAGAACGCCTTCTCGGCGAGGCGCAGCATCACCAGGCTGTCCTTGCCGCCCGAGAACAGCAGCACCGGCCGCTCGAACTCGGCCGCCACCTCCCGGAAGATATGGATCGACTCGGCTTCGAGGACGTCTAGCTGCGACAGCAGATAATCGGAACGCTGCATGGTCTGGGGTTCTCTCCACGTTCTGGCAGATGCAACCGGTGGCGACGGGACGGACGTCCCACCGGATCGAACTCCGGCCTACGCGACTCGCTCCGCCCGGCCGGCGGGTCAGCCGGGCAGGACGCCGCTCACGTCCTCGATGCCGGTCAGCAGCGCCGGTGCCGACACGGGATGGCACACCAGGATATCCGGCAGCCGCGGATCCTCCCGGTTGTACTCCAGCGGCGCCCCGTCGATCCGGGACGCGTGCGCGCCCGCACCGAGCGCCACCGCCGCCGGGGCCGCCGAGTCCCACTCGTACTGGCCGCCCGCGTGCACATACGCGTCGACCTCGCCGAGCAGCACCGCGGAGATCTTCGCCCCCGCCGACCCGATCGGCACCAGCTCCACATCGATGCCGTCCGAACCGGAACCATCCCCCGCCCGCGCCTTCGCCAGGCGCTCGGCCAGGTGCCGCACGAACTCCGGCGGACGCGTCCGGCTGACCGCGATGCGGAGCTTGCCCGCGTCCGGTGCCGGGACGTGCAGCGGCACCTCACGCGGCTGCGTCCGGCGCACCACGTCCGGACCGGCCGGGACGGGGCCCCGCTCCCCCGGCTCCGCCCGGACGAGCGAGGCACCGCCCGTCGCGTCCGTGCGGAGCGTCAGGCCCTGCGCCGGCAGCGCCACCGCCCCGGCGGCCAGCCGCCCCCTCCCGGACGCGTCGCGCTCCCACAGCGCCACATGGACGGCCCAGTCGCGGCGGCCCTCCTCGGAGAACTCGCGGGTCCCGTCCAGCGGGTCGACGATCCACACCCGCCGGGCGGTGCGCCGCTCGGCGTCGGCGGTGTTGCGGGTCGGGGCGCGGCCATCGCCCTTCGAGCGTTTCCCCGCCGCCGAGGAACGGCCCTCCTCCGACAGCACGGCGTCGCCGGGACAGCGCTCCGCCAGCGCCGCCATGAGGTACTCGTGCGCCCGCAGGTCGCCCGTGTCCTTCAAGGCCCGCGCGTCCGCGAACCCCACCTCGTCCCGCACGCCCAGCAGCAGCCGCCCCGCCGCACCGGCGAGCTCCGCCGCCAGCACGTGGTCGTCCACCGCCGCTCCCTCGGTCATCCCGTGCTCACATTCCCGACTCGAATGGTCTGTTCGGTCTACTTTCTCATGCGTCCCCGAGCACCCCCGGGACCCGGGGCCCGATCAGTAGGCGCCGGAGCCGCGGAACACCGCCGACCAGGTCCTCCACATGATCTGCAGGTCGAGCGCGAGCGTCCAGTTGTCGACGTAGCGCAGGTCGAGCCGCACCGACTCCTCCCACGTCAGGTCCGAGCGGCCCGACACCTGCCACAGGCCCGTCAACCCCGGCTTCACCACCAGCCGCCGGTACACGTCGCCGCCGTACTGGGCGACCTCCTCCGGCAGCGGCGGACGCGGACCCACCAGCGACATGTCCCCGCGCAGCACATTGAACATCTGCGGCAGCTCGTCCAGCGAGTAGCGGCGCAGCCACCGCCCCACCCGGGTCACCCGCGGGTCCTCCCGGATCTTGAACAGCACCCCGTCGTTCTCGTTGGCCGCCAGCAGCTCCACCCGCCGCGCCTCCGCGTCCCGCACCATCGTGCGGAACTTCAGCACGGTGAACTCCCGGCCGCCGCGACCGACCCGGGTCTGCCGGAACAGCACCGGGCCGCCGTCCCCGTCGAACTTGATCAAAAGCGCGACCAGCGCCAGCAGCGGGCTCAGCGCCACGATCCCGGCGAGCGCCGCGACCCGGTCGAACAGACCCTTGAAGACCTTGCGGCCCCCGTCCAGCTCCGGGTGCTCCACGTGCAGCAGCGGCAGCCCCGACACCGGGCGGATCGAGATCCGCGGACCGGCCACGTCCATCAGCGCCGGCGCCACCACCAGCTCGACGTCATCGCGCTCGATCTGCCACGCCAGCCGGCGCAGCGCCACCCCGTCCATCTCCGGACAGGCCAGCACCGCCACCGAGTCGGCGCCGAGCCGGTCCGCGACCGTCGCCGCCTGCGCGAAGTCGCCCAGCACCGGCACGCCCTCGACCTCGGCCACCGCGTCGTCACCCGACGCCAGCGCGGGCGGCAGGCACACCGCCACGATGTCCATACCGTGGTACCGCTTCTGCCGCAGCAGCCGGATCAGGTCGGCCACCGCCGTCCGGTGCCCCACCGCGACCACACGCCGCATGCACTCGCCGTTCCACCGCTTCTTGTGCAGCCACTTGCGCAGCCGGTAGCGGGCGACGAGCGCGAGCAGCGTCCCGAGCGGCAGCGCCATCACCACATAGCCGCGCGCCACCTCGGTCTTCGTCGCATACGCCACGATCGCGACCGTCGCGGTCAGGATGAACCCGGCGCGCAGCACCCGGTGGAACTCCTCGGACCCGACGCCGACGTACTTGGGCTGGTACGCCCGGCACAGCATCAGCGTCGGCACCCACACGAGAGGAAGAACGATGGTCAACACCACGTACGGCGCGTCCAGCTCGGTCGGCACCCCCGGGAACCTGAGCACGAACGCGATGACGCCGGCCATCAACATGCTGACGAAGTCGAGCCACCGCGCCAACCGGCGGTAAGATCCACTCCAGTTCTGTGACCGGACGCGTCCCTGCTCATGGCGGATCGATGACTTGGCCTGGACCTTGTCAACGACGGCCATAAAGATCTCACCAATCCCCTGTAACGGGCGCCCCGTCAGCGCGCGATTCACACCGAAGACGGTTGAACGCCGCCCGAGGTTCACATGGACCCCGCACCTCATTCATGCAGCATCCTACGACCGGTTTACCATGGTCATCGCGTGAATGCCCACATCACACCCGCAACATCAGCGCCCCGCGGCGCCCACCGGCGAAACAACGGCCGCACCCGCATGATCACCGACCGGCCACCGAACGGACGGCCGGATACGGTCACCCCGCGTGGAACACGTTCTGCGCCGCCGCCAACCCCTGCGACACCAGCGCCTCCACCGCATCCGCCGCCCGGTCCACCTCAAGCTCGAGATCCTTGCGCTCCGCCGCGGAGAAGTCCCTCAGCACGAACGCCGCCGCGTCCATCCGGCCCGGCGGGCGCCCCACCCCGAACCGCACCCGCAGGTACTCCCCCGACCCCAGCGACTTCGTGATCGACCGCAGCCCGTTGTGGCCATTGTCACCACCGCCCAGCTTCAGCCGCACCGCACCGAACGGGACGTCCAGCTCGTCATGGACGACGATCAGCCGCTCCACCGGCACCTTGTAGAAATCCCGCAGCCCCTTCACCGGACCGCCCGACTCGTTCATGAACGACCGCGGCTTCGCCAGCACCGCCCGCGCACCCGCCAGCCGCCCCTCCAGCACATCCGCCCGCGCCCGATGCGACCTGAACCGGCCCCCGGCCCGCGCCGCCAGGACGTCCAGCACCATGAACCCCGCGTTATGCCGGTTCCCCGCATACGACGGCCCCGGATTACCCAGCCCCACCACCAGCCACGGATCCGCGCTCACCCGAACTCCTCACAGACGTCCATGGCCCCCGCCGGTGCGCACACCCGCGGGGGCCATGAAAGAAAGAACGATGCGGCCGGCCACCCGGCCACGCGTCACTCCGCGGCGGCCTCACCCTCGGCCGCGGCGGCCTCACCCCCGGCGGCCTCGGCGGCCTCCGCCGCGGCCTCCGGCGCCGTCGCCGCCGACGCGTCCTGGATCTGCAGGATCAGCGTCTCATCGTCCGCCACCAGCGTCGTCCCCGACGGAAGCCTCAGGTCCTTCGCCAGCACCTGCGAGTCGATCTCCAGCCCGGAGACATCCACATCCACGGACTCGGGAATGTGCGTCGCCTCCGCCTCCACGGAGATCTCCACCACCTGCTGTGCCACCTGACCGCCCGGGACCACGTCACCGACCACGTTCACCGGCAGGTCGACGACGACCTTCTCACCGCGCTTCACCAGCAGCAGGTCAACGTGCTCCAGGAACCCCTTGATCGGGTCGCGCTGCACGTCCTTCGGCAGCGCCAGCGCGGTGCCGTTACCGAGCCCCTCGATGGTCAGCAGCACGTTCGGCGTCTTGAGCGCGAGCATCAGATCATGCCCCGGCAGCGAGATGTGCTCCGGGTCGGTGCCGTGACCGTAGAGGACGGCGGGCACCTTGCCGGCCCGGCGGGTGCGCCGCGCGGCACCCTTACCGAACTCGGTGCGCGGCTCGGCGGCAATGCGTACCTCGGACACGGCGAAAACTCCTCGTTGTTGCGATCCACGGCCGTCCGCCATCGGACGTCCGCTGCGGACAGTGCGTCTCAGGCGATGCTCGATGCGTCAGGCGCCTCGAAGATTCTTTGCGTTCCCCGGGGAGTGCGACCCCAGCACCGGCACCACACTGAACGACCCGGGGCATACGCGGATTAACCAAGTCTAGCCGATCGCCGCCACGCCCAACGCCAGCGCCCGCCGAGAAACCGCCGCCCAAGAGCTAACTGTGCCCCCCGAACAGGCTCGTCACCGAGCCGTCACTGAAGACCTGGTTGATCGCATGGGCGACGAGAGGAGCGATCGACAGGACGGTCAGCTTGTCGAACTGCTTCTCCTCCGGAATCGGCAGCGTGTTCGTCAACACCACCTCGGAGATACGGGAGTTCTTCAGCCGGTCCACCGCCGGACCCGACAGCACACCGTGCGTCGCCGCCACCACGACCTTCGTGGCACCGTTCTCGAACAGCGCGTCCGCGGCCTTCACGATCGTCCCACCGGTATCGATCATGTCGTCGACCACCACGCAGGTGCGGCCCTTGACCTCGCCGACCACATCGAAGACCTTGACCTCGTTCGCCACATCCGGGTCGCGCTTCTTGTGGATGATCGCCATCGGCACACCGCCCAGCCGGTCCGACCAGCGCTCGGTCACCCGCACCCGGCCCGCGTCCGGCGCCACCACCGTCACCTGCGAGGTGTCCAGCCGGCTCTCGAAATGCCCGGCCAGCAGATCCAGCGCGAACAGGTGATCCACCGGGCCATCGAAGAAACCCTGGATCTGCGCGGTGTGCAGGTCCACGGTGAGGAGCCGGTCGGCGCCCGCCGTCTTGAACAGATCCGCCATCAGCCGCGCCGAAATCGGCTCACGGCCCCGGTGCTTCTTGTCCTGCCGCGCGTACCCGAAGAACGGCGCCACCACGGTGATCCGATTGGCCGACGCGCGCTTCAGCGCATCCACCATGATCAACTGCTCCATGATCCACTGATTGATGGGAGCCGTGTGGCTCTGGATCACGAAAGCGTCGGAGCCACGGACCGACTCCAGGAACCGCACGAACGTCTCGCCGTTGGCGAAGTCATACGCGGACGTCGGTGTCAGCTCGATGTGGAGGTTGTCGGCTACTTCCTTGGCCAGGTCCGGGTGGGCTCGGCCAGTGAAGAGCATCAACTTCTTCTGACCACTCGCTTTGATCCCACTCACCTCTGACAACTCCCCCTCAATGGATGTGCCTTACATGTGGGGTGTTGTCCCCACTCCCCGCGCACCACAAGAGTGCGGCCCGCGGGTTGCTCTGTTGTCGAAGGACACCGCCGTCCTCCACCTCCCCGCCCCTGGAGCGGGACCGTCGTCACCTCGGCACCGGGCTACGGCGCGCCCGCGCCCTCGCCTTCGCCCTTCGCCCGGCGGGCCGCCTCCGCCGCCGCCGTACCCGGCCGCGTCCGCTCCACCCAGCCCTCGACGTTGCGCTGCCGCGCCCGCGCGACCCCCAACGCCCCCGGCGGGACATCCTGGATGATCACCGACCCGGCCGCCGTATAAGCGCCATCACCCACCGTCACCGGCGCCACGATCATGTTGTCGCTGCCGACCTTCACATGGGACCCGATGACACTGCGACGCTTCTGCACACCGTCATAGTTGACGAACACCGAACTGGCGCCGATGTTCGAGTGCTCACCGATCTCGGCATCGCCCACATAGGTCAGATGCGGCACCTTCGAGCCCTCACCGATGTCGGCGTTCTTCGTCTCGACATACGTCCCGACCTTGGCCTTGCGCGCCAGCCTCGTCCCAGGCCGCAGATAGGCGTAGGGCCCCACCGACGCCTCCGGCCCGACCTCCGCCTCCACGCACACGGCGTTGACCACGGACGCACCCTCGCCGACCCTCGTATCGGTCAGCGTGCACCCCGGCCCGACCCGCGAGCCCGCACCCAGATGCGTCCTTCCATGCAACTGCGTCCCCGGGTGGACCTCGGCGTCCTCATCGGCGGTCACGTCCACATCGATCCAGGTGGACGCCGGGTCGACGATCGTGACCCCCGCCCGCATGTGCGCCTCGACGATCCGGTCGTTCAACTGCCGCCGCGCCTGCGCGAGCTGGACCCTGTCGTTCACGCCCTGGGTCTCCACCCAGTCGGCCGCCAGATGCGCGCCCGCCCGGTGACCGTCCCCGCGCAGGATCGCGACCACGTCGGTGAGGTACTCCTCGCCATTGGCGTTGTCGGTGGTCACCCGCTTGAGCGCGTCCGCCAGCAACGCCCCGTCGAAGGCGTACATGCCGACGTTGATCTCGGTGATCTCGCGCTGCTCCGCGGTGGCGTCCTTGTGCTCGACGATCGCCTCGACGCTGCCGTCCGCCGCCCGCACCATCCGCCCGTACCCGGTCGCGTCCGGCATCTCGGTCGTCAGCACGGTGGCGGCATTGCCCTCGTCCTCATGGGCCCGGACGAGCGCCTGCAACGTCTCCCCCCGCAGCAGCGGATGATCGCCGTTGGTGACCACGACGGTCCCCTCCAGCGCGCCGGTCTGCTCCAGCGCCATCCGCACGGCGTGCCCCGTCCCGCCCTGCCGCTCCTGGACGGCCGCCTCGGCGTCCGGCGCGTGCTCGGCGAGATGCGCGACGACCTGCTCGCGCCGGTGCCCGACCACCACGACGAGCCGCTCCGGCTCCAGCCGGCGCGCGGCGGCCAGCACATGGCCGAGCATGCTGCGCCCGCACAGCTCGTGCAGGACCTTCGACTTACGGGACTTCATCCGGGTGCCCTCGCCCGCGGCGAGAACGATGACGGCGGCCGGTCGGCTCGCAGCGCTCACAAGGAGGCTCCTCGGCATCGCGGACGGGATCGGTCACGGACGCGCCCACCTGCGAGACGGCAGGCCAGAGCACACCCGACACGGGCAGGATACCGCCCGCCCGCACCCAGTCACCCCGCCGCCCACCCGACGCCACCCCCGCCCTACATCAAAGATGTGGGGCCGTTGGCTCCGACTCGGTATCGTTGGCCCGGCAAGCTCGGTACCAGCACCTGACTGGTGTCCGATTTCACCCAATCCCGGGTGGTCTAGGGGCATGACTACTGATTTTGGTTCAGTCAACGGAGGTTCGAATCCTCCCCCGGGAGCACGTTTGTCCGGATTTCCTGGCGAGGGGCGAGCATGGTACCGAAGGCCCAACCCTCGATCCTTCGGTAGAGGTCCGCGCTCTGCCTGACCGTGACAAGAGGGCACCCTTTGTAGGCGTCGACGGTGTTCTTCGGCTTGCGCTTCTTGATCACCAGCTTTTCGAACCCCTCGACCGGCGTCCCGACCAGATCGCCCCACCACACCTATTACCCTTGCCTGCCGCGATCGTTGAGGATCTTGCTGAGGACCTCGTCGGAACGGCTGATCAGACGAGCCTCGGCAGGGTCACCGCCCAGCATCGCACCGTAGGCCCACCCCTCGATGCGCCGGTAGAGGTCCGCGCCCTTCCTGATGGTGATCTGTAGACATCCTCGGTACTCATCGAGGAGGTTCTTCCTGGTGGTCTTGGGGTTGTGTTTCTTGATCACCGGATTTTCAAAGCGCTCGACCGGCGTCCCGACCAGATCGCTCCACCACTTCGTCGCGGCCTCGACGTCACCCGTCTCGTGGATGTGCAGACGCACTTGTACGTGGTCGCGCGGCACCCCGACGACGCCGAGGAAGCGCAGGAAGAAGACCACCAGCGCCGGGTCGCTGTTGATGAACGACACCTTCTCGGTACGCCGGTAGATCTTGTCCTTGGTCCCCTCACACCAGTACACGAGCGCACCGGCGATCACCACCTCGCGCTCGCTTAGACCGCCCAGCTCACGGCAGGCGCCCAGCTTGATCTCCTGCCGCCGCTGCTCGGCCTCGATGTGGTAGGGCTCCCAACGGGCCTTCCACATCGCCGCGACTCGTTCCTGCTCGTAGCCTGGCCGACGCTCGTAGGGCACGTCCCGTAACCAGAGCGAGCAGGTACTTATGGCGATATTCAGGGAGCCCGCGATCTCGCGGTAGGTCCAAGCCCTGGCGGCGGAGTTCGATGGCCTTGGGCTTGAGTTTGTCTCGGATCTCGTCCGGCATTGGTCCACTCATGACGGAAACCTACTACCGCTTTAACTCTACGTTGCCGCATTGTTGCTTTCCGTAATGTCATGAGTGAGTCGTTTGTCCGGATCGGTTTAGTGCACCCGCTGCAGGCAAGTTCCTTTCTGTGCGGGTCGGCTGCGTCCAGGGGCGGATGGCGCGACGATCACCACGGACATGCACAGGTCGAGGAGCGGGCTCGCGGCGTGGGTGGGGCGTTCTCGCGGGACGAGGGGGCACCTCGCCATCGCCTCGCGACGGTGTTTCCCAAGAGGGGTTTGTGGCCCGAGAGGTGGTTTCTCACCGATTTTACCTTTCAACACTGTCCAACTTACGGATGCGTAGCTTACGTTGGCGTAGGTAAGACCGCCCCCGAGTCACAGAAAGTGGTGACGCATGACAACAGCTCCGACCGTCGATCCACCTCGTCCGCAGCCGCGGCCCGAGATCGTGCCGGAGGCGCGCGGCACAGCCGAACGGGTGCTCATCGCCGTGTTCACCGGGGTGCCGCTCCTCGCGCTGTTCGCGGCGGTTCCGCTGGCGTGGGGCCGGTTCCTCGGCTGGACGGACGTCGTGCTCACGGCGGTGTTCTACGTGCTGTCCGCGGGGGGCATCACGGTCGGGTACCACCGGTACTTCACACACGGGTCGTTCAAGGCGAAGCGGGGCTTGAAGATCGCCATGGCGCTGGCCGGGAGCATGGCCATCGAGGGGCCGGTCATCACGTGGGTCGCCGATCACCGGCGCCACCACAAGCACTCGGACAAGGAGTTCGATCCGCATTCGCCGTGGCGGTTCGGTGACGACTGGAAGGCGCTGGCGAAGGGGCTGGCCTGGGCCCACTACGGGTGGCTGTTCGACGCGAACCGGACGTCCAAGCAGCGGTTCGCGAAGGATCTGCTCAACGACCGGGACGTCCGGCGCGTCCATGCCGCGTTCCCGGGGCTGGTGGCGGTGTCGTTCCTGCTGCCGGCGGTGATCGGCGGGCTGGTCACGATGTCGTGGGCTGGTTTCCTGACCGCGCTGTTCTGGGCGGGGTTCGTCCGGATCACGCTGGTGCACCATGTGACGTGGTCGATCAACTCGATCTGCCACACGTTCGGCAAGGAGGAGTTCGAGGTGCGGGACAAGTCCCGCAACGTGTGGTGGCTGGCCATCCCGTCCCTCGGCGAGTCCTGGCACAACCTGCATCATTCGGATCCGACGTGCGCGCGGCACGGCGTGCTGAAGGGGCAGGTCGACATCAGCGCCCGGATCATCCAGGCGTTCGAGAAGGCGGGCTGGGCGTACGGCGTCCGGTGGCCGAACAGCGACAGGCTGGCGGCGAAGCGCACAAAGCAGGCGGTTTGACCGCCACAATTGATCCTGTGACAGAACCCGCTCCGAGGACCCGCAGAAAGCGGATGACCGGCAAGGAACGCCGCGAGCAGCTTCTCGACGTCGGCCGTTCGCTGTTCGCCGGGCGCGGTCTGGACGGCACCTCGGTGGAGGAGATCGCCTCGGCGGCCGGGGTGTCGAAGCCCGTGGTGTACGAGCACTTCGGTGGCAAGGAAGGGCTTTACGCGGTCGTCGTCGACCGGGAGTTCGAGCGGCTGCTGAAGCTGGTGACGGACGCGCTGAACTCGGTGGTCCACTACCGGAGCAAGCTGGAGAAGGCCGCGCTGGCGCTGCTGGAGTACATCGAGGGTCATCCGGACGGGTTCCGGATTCTGGTTCGCGATTCGCACGGCGGTACGGGTACCGGCACCTATGCCAGCCTGCTGAGTGAGATCGCCGGTGAGGTCGAGCACATCCTCGCGCAGGAGTTCGACCGGCACGGCTATGACGACAAGTTCGCTCCGCTGTATGCGCAGAGTCTGGTCGGCATGGTGGCGTTGACGGGCCAGTGGTGGCTGGACGTCCGCAAGCCGCGCCGGGAGGATGTGGCGGCGCATGTGGTGAATCTCGCGTGGAACGGCCTGTCGGGGCTGGAGCCGAGGCCGTCGCTGGATCCGCGTCGCCGCCGCAAGGAGATGGAGCGCCGGGAGAGGTTGGCCGAGAAGGCGGCGGCGAAGGCGGAGAGAGCGGAGGGGAAGGCGGCTGCGAAGGCGGAGAAGGCGCAGCGCAAGGCGCAGCGTGATGTCGAGGAGATTCCCGACGCGTCAGCGTGACGGCTGCAGGAATTCGAGGCGGTTCCCGACGGGGTCGTGGGCGTAGAGGCGCCGGTATCCGGGGAGGAGGTCGTCCGGCCTGGTGTCGTGGCCTGCGGCGCGGAGGCGTGCGGCGAGGGCGTCGAGGTCGTGGACGAGGAGTCCGGGGTGGGCTTTGCGGGCGGGGTGGAAGTCCTGCTCGATGCCGAGGTGGAGTTCGGTGCCGTTGCCGCGGAACCAGGCTCCGCCGCGTCCGGCGAGTTCGGGTGGTTTGGGGACTTCGTCGAGTCCGAGGACGCCGGTGTAGAAGGCGCGGAGCCGGTTCTCGCTGCCGGGCGGGGCGGCGAGCTGGACGTGGTGAACGCCGGTGATCATGGTTGCCTCCGGAGGGTGGCAACCGGTGGCCGCCCTGAGTTCGTCTGGGCGGCCACCGGCCAGGGGTCGCCGGCCTCGGGTCGCGAGGCCGGGATGTGCGGACGCCGCCCGTTCCCGTCGGTGATGGCACACCGCAGGGGAACAGGTTGCTTCACTCTGGGGGCCGGGCGGCATCCCGTCTTCGGGCCGTCTCGAGCATGTGGAACCCCATGGTTCATCTCTCGACGTCAAGACAGATGATGCCCAACTCGTATCTTGATGTCAAGAATTCCATGGGCCGCCGCGAGGGGAGGACGGGTGGCGTCCCCGCCTAACGGGCGTCGCGCGTGGCGATCACGAAGATCCGCCGGAAGGGGAACACGGTGCCGTAGGGCGCGGCGGGGTAGGCCCGCCGGAGCCTTTCCCGGTAGGTGTCGAGGAATTCGTCGGTCTCGTCCGGGTCGAGGGCGGACAGGGCGGGCCGCAGCGTGGTGCCCTTGACCCATTCGAGGACGGGGTCCTCGCCCTGCAGAACCTGTGCGTAGGTGGTCTCCCAGGCGTCGACCGCGTATCCGTGGCGGGTGAGGAGGTCGAGGTAGCCGGCGGGGTCGAGGACGGGTGCGTCCCGCTGGAATTCACCGAGTTCGGCGCGCCATCGGTCGGAGCGGCCGAGTTCGCGCAGGATGGCGTGGCTGGGCGCGTCGAAGTTGCCGGGGACCTGGAAGGCGAGCCGTCCGCCGGGTGCGAGTGCGCCTGCCCATCGGGGCAGCAGGTCGGGGTGTTCGGGGATCCATTGCAGGACGGCGTTGGACACGATGAGGTCGACGGGCCGGTCGGGTTCCCAGTCGGTGACGTCCCCGACGCGGAAGGTGAGCCGTCCGGGGATTTCGTGTTCGCGGGCCGCGGCGATCATTTCGGGTGAGCCGTCGAGGGCGTCGATGACGGCGTGCGGCCAGCGGGCGGCGAGGGTGGCGGTGAGTTCGCCGCTGCCGCAGCCGAGGTCGGTGACGCGCGCGGGTTCGGTTCTCCCGAGGCGTGCGACGAGTTCGGCGAAGGGGCGGGCCCGTTCGCCGCCGAAGATCCCGTACTGCGCGGGGTCCCACACGGTGGTGTTCTCTCTCGGCATCGGGTCACAGCCTGCCCGGCCTATATCTTGATGTCAAGAGTTCTGGCGTGTGCCGCCCGGACACCGTTCGGGGAGAACACCGGCGACATCACCCGCTGGGCACCGGTCCACCGGCAGGCTCCGGACGCGGCGCGGCCGATCGCCGCCGCACTGGCCGGGCGGCGATCGGGGCGTGTTTCTCGATATCAAGACAGGTAGGGTGACCGCATGGGCGATGAGGTCGACCGGCTGGTCGAGGCGTGGAAGGCCGAGCGTCCGGATCTGGACGTCCGGCCGCTGCAGGTCCTCAGCCGCGTGTCCCGGCTCGCCCGGCATCTCGACCGCGCCCGGCGCGCGGTGTTCGCGGCGCACGATATGGAGTCGTGGGAGTTCGACGTCCTGACCGCGCTGCGCCGGGCGGGCGCCCCGTACCAGCTGAGCCCGGGACGGCTGCTGCGTGCGACGCTGGTGACGTCGGGGACGATGACGAACCGCATCGACCGGCTGACGGCGGCGGGCCTGGTCGAGCGGCATCCGG
The DNA here is from genome assembly GCF_001552155.1 of Actinomadura formosensis NBRC 14204. GTDB lineage: Bacteria > Actinomycetota > Actinomycetes > Streptosporangiales > Streptosporangiaceae > Spirillospora > Spirillospora formosensis. The sequence continues at coordinate 16,453 of NZ_BCQQ01000032.1, forward strand.
ACCCGCAGGACAAGCGCGGCGTGCAGGTCCGCCTCACCGAGGCGGGCCTGACGCGCGTGGACGCGGCGTTCGCCGATCTGCTCGACCGGGAGCAGGCGATCCTGGAGGGCCTCAGCCCCGAGCAGCGCGGCGTCCTGGCCGATCTGCTCCGTACCCTCCTGATCCCCTTCGACCGCGACTAGGCGAGGGCGGCCTCCAGGGCGGCGGCCAGGCCGCAGAGTTCCTCTTCACCGCCCGGGGGGCCGATGAGCTGGACGGACGCGGGCAGGTGCGAGCCGGGCAGCGGGACGGGCAGCGCGAACGCGGGGAACCCGGCGACGTTGATCTGGCCGGTCAGCGTGGTGAGCAGCAGGTCGGACTCGTCCGCCTCATCGGGTTCGGGGGCGACGCCGGTCAGCACGGGCAGGGCGATCGCCGGATGGCGGCCCAGGAGCGCGCCCAGTTCGGCCCGGAGCGCCTCCTGGACGCCGATCGCCCAGTCGAGCATCCCGGCCTCGGACACGTCCTTCATCTGCTGGAGGCGCCGGTGGATGCGTCCGCTCAGCTTGGCCGGGTCGCCGAGCAGGTGCCCGTTCTGCCGCCACCCTTCGACGCTGACGATGACGCCGTTGGCGGTGGCCGCCTCCTCGTAGTGCGCGGACGTGACGTCGGTGAGGGGGGCGAGACGGCGCAGCGCGTCGTCGACGGCCGCGTCGATCGCGGGGTCGACGCCGGGCACGCGGAGCCGCGCGATCGGCTGGGACGGCTCGTACGGGACGGGTGTGAACCCGGGTTCGATGAGCCCCATGCCGAGGACGACGGCGGCGACGTCGCGTCCCATCGGCCCGACCACGTCCAGGGTCGGTGACAGCGGATACACCCCGTCGAGGGGCACGCGTCCGTTGGTGGTCTTCAGCCCCGCGATGCCGCAGCATGCCGCCGGGATGCGGATCGATCCGGACGTGTCGGTGCCGAGCGCGACGTCGACCTCGCCGGTGGCGACGGCGACGGCGGAGCCGCTGGAGGAGCCGCCCGGCACGCGGGACGGGTCGAGCGGGTTCACCGGCGTACCGGACCACGGGTTGACGCCGTCGGCGGCCATGCACAGCTCGTTCAGGTTGGCCTTGCCGGCGATGCGGGCGCCCTGCGCGCGGGCGGACGCGACGACGGCGGCGTCCACGGCGGCGGGCCGCGCGTGTTCGGCGATGGCCTCGCAGCCCGCGGTGGTGGGCAGGCCGGCCACGTCCATGGCGTCCTTGACGGCGAGGCGCGGGCCGTCCCCGGGCGCGTCCGTCTGGATGATCCAAGTCGTCATTGGGGGATCATGCCCCGCACCGAACGGGATTCTCCACCGGAGGTTCTGCTAGCCGAGATCCTCGGCGAGCATCAGCCATTCCTCCTCGATACGGGCGGCCTCCGCCTGGATCTCCTTGAGCCGGGCGTCCAGTTCCTGGAGCTTGGCGTAGTCGGTGGCGTGCGCGGCGAGCTGCTCGTGGAGGTCGCTCTCCTGCCCGGCGAGTTTCTCCAGGCGGCGTTCGATCCGGTCGAGTTCCTTGCGGGCCTTCCAGTCCTGCCCGCCCTTGGGTTTCGGCGGTGCGGGCTTCTCGGCGGGCGCCGCGCCCGGTTGGGGGGCGGTTCCGGCGGCGCGGCGTTCGAGGTACTCGTCGACGCCGCCGGGCAGCATCGACACGCGTCCGTCGCCGAGCAGCGCCACGACGTGGTCGGTGATGCGCTCCAGGAAGTACCGGTCGTGGCTGACGACGACGAGCGTGCCGGGCCATCCGTCCAGGAGGTCTTCGACTTCGGTGAGCGTCTCGATGTCGAGGTCGTTGGTGGGTTCGTCCAGGAGGAGGACGTTGGGTTCCCCCATGAGCAGCCGGAGAAGCTGCAGGCGGCGCCTTTCGCCGCCGGACAGGTCACCGACGGGCGTCCACTGCCGGTCACCGGAGAAGCCGAGCCGCTCCAGCAGCTGGCTCGCCGTCCATTCGCGTTTGCCGACCGTGATGCGGCGCCGGATCTCCTCCACCGACTCCAGGACGCGCCGGGACGGGTCGAGTTCCTCCAGGTTCTGCGACAGATGCGCGAGCTGGACGGTCTTGCCCTGCACCACCTCGCCCGCGACCGGCCGGACGGAGCCGTCCAGCAGGCGCAGCAGCGTGCTCTTGCCGCTGCCGTTGACACCGACGAGACCGACCCGGTCGCCGGGGCCGAGCCGCCAGGTCATCCGGTGGAACAGCTCCCGGTCGCCGACCTCGACGGTCACGCCCTCGATGTCGTAGACGGTCTTGCCGAGCCGCGCGGTCGCGAACCGGGTCAGCTCGACCGCGTCGCGCAGCGGCGGCTCGTCGGCGATGAGGGCCTGCGCGGCGTCGACCCGGAACTTCGGCTTGGAGGTGCGGGCCTGCGGGCCGCGGCGCAGCCACGCGAGTTCCTTGCGCAGGAGGTTCTGCCGTTTGGCCTCGGTGGCCGCGGCGATCCGGGCGCGTTCGGCCTTGGCGAGGACGTAGGAGGAGTAGCCCCCCTCGTAGCGTTCGACGCGGCCGTCGACGACCTCCCACGTCCGGTCGGTGACCTCGTCGAGGAACCAGCGGTCGTGGGTGACGGCGAGCAGCGCGACCTTGCGGCCCTTCAGGTGCCGGGCGAGCCAGTCGATCGCCTCGATGTCGAGGTGGTTGGTGGGTTCGTCCAGAATCAGCAGGTCGGACTCGGGGACGAGGAGCCGGGCCAGCGCGACCCGGCGCCGTTCCCCGCCCGACATGCCGGCGAGCGGCGCGTCCAGGTCGAGGCCGGCGAGCAGCCCGGCGAGGATCTCGCGGACGCGGACGTCGCCCGCCCACTCGTGCTCGGCGCGGTCGCCCAGCACCACGGACCGGACGGTCGCGCCGTCCGGGAAGACGTCCCGCTGGATCAGGTAGCCGAGCCGCAGGCCGCGGGCGTGGGTGACGCGCCCGGCGTCGGGTTCGGTCTCGCGGGCGAGGACGGACACGAGGGTGCTCTTGCCGCCGCCGTTGCGGCCGACGACGCCGACGCGGTCGCCCTCGTCCAGGCCGAGGGAGACGGCGTCGAGCAGCGGCGTGGGCCCGTAGGCCTTGGCGACGTTCTCAAGGTTGATCAGATTCACGACGCCATCAACCCTATTGCCCTCCGCGGACCGCTCGTGCGGCCCGTCCGGGCCCGGACGTTCAGTAACCCGGCGGCGGTCCCGGCTGGCCGGCGGGGCCCGGCTGGCCGGGCGGCCCGGGCTGACCGGGCTGGCCGGGCTGGCCGGGCTGACCGGGCTGACCGGGCTGGCCGGGCGGCGGGTAGGGGGCGCCGGGCGGCCGGTAGGCCGTGCCCGTGCGCTTCCGGGAGCTCACGGCGATGACCACCACGAGGACCACGGCGCCGACCACGGCGAAGACGATGATCGCAACGAGCAGGAGGGAGAGCAGGCTCATGTGCGCCATTCCATGTGTTCTATCCGGGAAAGGGGAGACTCGACAGGAGCCTAACGCCCGCCGGTTTCGCTTGACATGACTTTGTCGGGTGCGTTGCGGCGGAGGTTCCGCTCGCGGCGCACGGCGCGCAGGGCGAGCGTCGCCATCATCGCGACGGCCACGAGGCCCAGCAGGACGGACAGCAACGTCATCGCTTCACCTCACCAGGGGGAGCGGTTCGGCAGGGAATCGTCGTCACGGAGAGTAGGACGCCCGTCGCGCACGGAAAGTTCGCTCATATGTCCGGTACGGTAACCCCTCCGTCACCCCGCGTCAGATAAGCGTCGCGCCGGGGACGGGCCCGGAAGCCCGGACGATCTGCCGGGCGACGTCGGCGCCGTCCAGCGCGTCGGCGAGGTCGGCGGCGTCCTCGCCGGTCTCGGCGAGGAACGCGCAGGTGGGGCCGGAACCGGAGACGAGCGCGCCGATCGCGCCCAGGTCGCGGCCGGCGTCGAGGGTGCGGCGCAGCGACGGGCGCAGCGACAGCGCGGCGGGCTGCAGGTCGTTGGACAGCGCGGCGCCGAGGCCCTTGGCGTCGCCGGTGGCGAGCGCGGTCATCAGCTCGGCGGCCACGGCCGGACGCGCGGCCGGCTGCCCCGCCTCCTGGCGGAGCCGGTCGCATTCGCCGTAGACGGCGGGGGTGGACAGGCCGCCGTCGGCGGTCGCGAACACCCAGTGGAAGGTGCCGCGGGTGAGGGCGGGGGTGAGCCGCTCGCCGCGTCCGACGCCGACGGCGGTACCGCCGAGGACGGCGAACGGCACGTCGCTGCCGAGGCCCGCGCCGATCTCCATCAGGTCGTCCCGGGTCAGGACGGGCCGCTCCCGGTCGTCCCACAGCCGGGCGCAGGCGACCAGCGCGGCGGCGGCGTCGGCGCTGCCGCCCGCCATGCCGCCCGCGACCGGGATCGCCTTGCGGATCCTCAGCGTGACGTGGGGGTCGACGCCGAGCCGGTCCGCGACGAGCCGGGCGGCCTTCGCCGCGAGGTTGTCCTCGCCGGTGGGGACGCCGTCGATCGCCACCCGCGAGTGGGGTGCGGCCTGGACACGGACCTCCAGCCGCCGCGCGGGCTCGGCCGTGACCATGTCGAACAGGGACACGGCGTGGAACACGTTGACGAGGTCGTGATAGCCGTCGTCTCGGATCGGCCCCACGCCGAGCTGGAGGTTGACCTTGGCGGGGACGCGTACGGTCACTGCGCTCACGATCGAAACCCTACGGGTAAAGCGGCCGCCGGGGGGCGGGGGGCGCCCCCCATGGACTCGAACGGCTCAGCCGCCGCTGGTGACGGGGAGGTTGCGGGGGTTGAAGTAGGGGGTGGTCGCCAGTTCGCGCAGCGCGGACATCGCGGGCTTGTCGCCCGTCAGCGAGTAGGCGCGGCGCTTGTCGCGGGCGTCCTCGGCCTGCTCGTCGGTGTCGAAGTACACGACGGCCTTGACCTGGGGGTCCTGCAGGGTCTTGGCGGCCTCGCGAAGCCACTGGGCGCGGCGCGTGCCGTAGGACTTCGGCACCCCGAACTCGGCGATCATGATGGGTTTGTGCCGCTCGCGGGCCCACCCCATGAACAGCTTCACGGCCTCGGACAGGTCGCGGTAGTCGTAGTCGCCGCCGGGCTGGGCGTCGGCGCAGATCCAGTCGACCTGGTCGTCTCCGGGGTAGTAGGCGTCGGCGTTGCCGCGGCCGAAGCCGCGGGCGGTGGGGCACCACACCCAGGCGACGTTGTCGACCTTCTCCCGTTCGAAGATCGTCCGCAGGTGCTTCCACGCGGCGACGAAGTCGGCCGGGGTGTGGACGCGCTTCTCGGCGGACGACTTGTCCATGTCCCGGGACCAGCGCAGGAACACCGGCTTGCCGAGGTCCTTCACGGCGCGGGCGCGGCGCTTGATGAGGGCGTCGTGCTTGCCCTGGACGATCTCCCGGGTGTCGGCACCGCCCCAGGTCAGCAGGAGGTAGCGGTCGCTGTCGGTGACGGACTTCTCCAGGCCGCCAGGGAAGTCGCTCTTCCAGGTGCGGTAGCTCTGCACGATGTCGAGCCGCCGTCCGAGCCGCTGCTCGAAGCCGGCGATGGGCGCCATTCCGGGCTTGCCGGCGTCCTTCGCGGACGGCGCCCCCGGCGGCATCCCGGACGGGGACGAGGTGGGGGACGAGCTCGCGGACGGCGCCGGCCCGCCGGCGCCCTCCGGCGGCACCCAGGCGCCGAAGTAGGCGCCCTTCGGCGGCGGGACGGGCGCGACACCGGCCCGCGCCGTCGTCGTGATCTTCGGTACCGCGTCCGCACCGTCCCCGCAGCCGGCCGCGACCGTCGCGACCATGGCCGCGGTCGCGAGCAGCGCCGTCCCCACGAGGGGCCAGCTGGTCCGCGCCGTCCGCGAACGCGCCTTCACATCGACCTCCGGCTCGTGCTGATGATTGGTGCCCCTGATGCGGGGGCCGCCCCCGGGGGAAGCGCCCGCCTAGGGGTTCGGGGAGTGATCTCCCCGGCGTGAAGGACCATACTCGGCAATGCGGGCGAAGGCGGCCACGTCCAGCGCTTCGCCTCTGGCTCGCGGGTCGACGCCCGCGGCGCGCAGGGCGTCCTCGGCGGCGGCCGCGGAGCCCGCCCAGCCCGCCAGCGCGGCGCGCAGCGTCTTGCGGCGCTGCGCGAACGCGGCGTCGACCACCGCGAACACCTCGCCGCGGGACGCCGTGGTCGGCGGCGGGTCGCGGCGGGTGAACGCGACCAGCCCGGAATCCACGTTCGGCGCGGGCCAGAACACCGCCCGCCCGACGGCGCCGGCGCGGCGCGCGTCCCCGTACCAGGCGAGCTTCACCGACGGCACCCCGTAGACCCTGGAGCCGGGCGCCGCGGTCATCCGGTCGGCGACCTCGGCCTGCACCATGACCAGCGCGGTCCGCAGCGCCGGCAGGGTGGCCAGCAGGTGCAGGACGACCGGGACGGCGACGTTGTAGGGCAGGTTCGCGACCAGCGCGGTCGGGGCCGGCCCCGGCACGTGTGTGATCTTCATCGCGTCGGCGCGCACGACCTCCAGCCGTCCCGCGAGGCCGGGTTCGCGCGCCGCGACCGTGGCGGGCAGCTCGGCGGCCAGCACCGGGTCGATCTCCACCGCGACGACACGCCGCACCTCGGGCAGCAGCGCGAGCGTCAGCGACCCCAGCCCCGGTCCGACCTCGATGACGACGTCATCGGCGGACGTTCCGGCCGTCCGGACGATCCGCCGGACGGTGTTGGCGTCGATGACGAAGTTCTGCCCCAGCGCCTTCGTCGGCCTGATGCCGAGCCGTGCGGCCAGCTCGCGCACGTCCGCCGGCCCGAGCAGCCCCCGTGTCTCCCCCATCCGGTGATTGTTTCAGCTCAGGAGAACAGGTACTTACCGCAGTTGGGCCATTGCCCCTGCCAGCGGCCGTTGACCTTGTTGTAGAGGAGCTGGGCGCGGTAGGTCTGCTCACCCGCGCTGGCATCGGACGGCTTGCCCGTGCCGCCGACCGACGTCCAGGTGGCCATGGAGAACTGGTAGAGGCCGTAGTAGCCGGCCGGGTTCACCGACTTCGGGTTGCCGCCCGACTCGCACTTGGCGAGCCCCGCCCAGTTCAGCCGCGCCGCCGAGCCGGTCCCCGCCGACTTCGGGCCGACCGCCACGATCCGCGCGACCGGCCTGCGCTTGACCTGCTGCGCGATGACCTTCTTGACCTTCTTGCCCTTGCGCTTGACGTACGCCACCTTGATGATCTTGATGCCGGGGCGGCCCTTGCGCAGTTCCTTCTCGCTCCACGGCGGGACGGACGAGCTGTTCTTGCGGATCGTCGGCGCCGGCGTCTTCACGACCTGGACGACCGGCGCGGACAGCAGCCTCATGATCTTGATGATCTCCCCGGCGGGCCGGTCGGGAGCCGGCTTGACCAGGTCGTGCGGGCCGAGCGCGATCTTCGCCTGGTCGAGGACCTGCTGGACGGTCGCGCCCGTCGTCATCGTCTCGGCCTTCTTGCCGTCGACCACGATGACGACCTTGCGCGGCGCGGGGGCGCTGGTCCGCGGCGCATCCGCGACGGGGGCGGTGTTCTTCGGGCCCGCCGATCCGCCGCCGCCGCACGCCGCGGCCAGCATCGCCGTGACCAGCAGAACGGGGACGGCAGGGGCCGCAGGGGGTCGACGCACTGTGCTCCTCCAGGGGGCCGGGCTCGAAGGCGCCCGCTCACCGGGCCAGAGAGTAGAGCCACCCGGACGTCCTCCGCCACCTCATCACCCCCAAAAGCACCGCCTGAGGCGATACGTCCCGGATTTCACCCATGGGGACGCGGGCCGGGCCGTCACCTTTCCGCGGTACCGTCCCGGTGGCCGCCGGGGCCGTCACCAGGGGCCGAAGACGCGTTCTCCGTTCGCGGCGATCGCCGTGCACAGTTCCGCCACGTCCACGCCCTTGACCTCGGCCATCGCCCGCACGGTGTGCGGGATCAGATAGGAGGCGTTCGGCTTGCCCCGGTGCGGGATCGGCGTCAGGAAGGGCGCGTCGGTCTCCACCAGCAGCAGATCGAGCGGCGCCGCCCGCAGCGCGTCCCGCAGCGGCTCCGCGTTCTTGAACGTGACGTTCCCGGCGAAACTCATCAGGTAGCCGTGCTCGGCGCAGATCCCGGCCATGCGGGCGTCACCGGAGAAGCAGTGGAACACCACCTTCTCCGGCGCGCCCTCCTCGGCCAGGATCGCGAGCACGTCGTCGTGGGCGTCGCGGTCGTGGATGACCAGCGCCCTCCCGGTCCGCTTGGCGATCTCGATGTGGCCGCGGAACGAGCGGTGCTGGTCGTCCTTCGGCGCCCAGTCCCGGTAGTAGTCGAGGCCCGTCTCGCCGATCGCGCGGACCTTCGGGTGCGCCGCCAGCCGCGCCACGTCCTCCAGGACCGCGTCGGAGATCCCCGTGGTCTCGTTCGGGTGGATCGCGACCGCCGCGTACACGTCGTCGAACTCGGCGGCGGCGTCCACCGCGAACCGGGACGACGGCAGGTCGCAGCCGATCGTGACGATCCGGGTGACGCCCGCCGCGCTCGCCGCCTTCAACTGCTCCTCCAGCGGCGTCCCGACGATGTCGAGATGGCAGTGGCTGTCGAAGACGTCCACGGGCAGGCGCTCGGGAAGCGGCGGGTAGGACCGTGCGACCTGCCCGTCCTCGTCCCGGGTCACGAGCTCTCCAGCCGCGCGAGCTCCTCGTCCACCACGGACGCGTCCAGCTTCTTGAACAGCGGTGTCGGCTTGGCCAGCGGCACGCCCGGCTTGACCGGCGTGGACTCCCAGCGCGCCTCGGTCGCGTAGTCGCCGGTCAGGACGCGGTAGTCGGGGCCGCCCTCCTCCGACACGGTCTCAAGCTCCGGCATGCCGCTCCACACGCCCTCGCCGCCGAGCATCTCGTAGACCTTCTGCGACGAGTTCGGCAGGAACGGCGTCAGCAGCGTCTTCGCGTCGTCCACGACCTGGAGCGCGGTGTGCAGGATCGACTGGACGCGGGCCGGGTCGTCCTTCAGCTTCCACGGCGCCTGGTCCGACAGGTACCTGTTGGCGTCGCGGACGACCTCCAGCGCCTCGGTGATCGAGCTCTTGAACCGGGACCGCTGGAGTTCCGCGCCCACCTTCGCGAACGCGCCCCGGCTGCGCTCCAGCAGTGCCCGGTCGGCGTCGGTGAGGTCGCCCGCCTCCGGGATCGCGCCGAAGTTCTTCGCCGCCATGTTCACCGACCGGTTGACGAGGTTGCCCCACGCGGCGACCAGTTCGTCGTTGTTGCGGCGGACGAACTCCGCCCAGGTGAAGTCGGTGTCCTGGTTCTCGGGACCGGCGACCGCGACGTAGTAGCGCAGCGCGTCCACGTCGTAGCGCTCCAGGAAGTCCTTCACGTAGATGACGACGTTGCGGGACGAGGAGAACTTTCGGCCCTCCATCGTCAGGAACTCCGACGACACGACCTCGGTCGGGACGTTCAGCGCGCCCAGCGAGCCGGGCGTGCCGCCCCTGTCGCCCTGGCCGCCGTAGCCGAGCAGCATCGCCGGCCAGATCTCGGTGTGGAAGACGATGTTGTCCTTGCCCATGAAGTAGTACGACAGGGCGTCCGGGTCCTGCCACCAGGCGCGCCACGCCTCCGGGTCGCCGGACCGCTTCGCCCACTCCACGGACGCGGAAAAGTAGCCGATGACCGCGTCGAACCACACGTACAGCTTCTTCGCCGGGTTGTCGCGCCAGCCGTCCAGCGGGATCGGCACGCCCCAGTCGAGGTCCCGGCTGATCGCCCGCGGCTGCAGGTCGTTCAGCAGGTTCAGCGAGAACTTCACGACGTTCGTGCGCCAGTGGCCCTCCTTGCCGCGCAGGTAGCGGCCGAGGACCTCGGTGAACGCGGGCAGGTCGAGCATGAAGTGCTCGGTCTCCACGAACTTCGGCGTCTCGCCGTTGATCCGCGACACCGGGTTGATCAGGTCGATCGGGTCGAGCTGGTTGCCGCAGTTGTCGCACTGGTCGCCGCGCGCGCCGTCGTACCCGCAGATCGGGCAGGTGCCCTCGATGTAGCGGTCCGGGAGGGTCCGCCCGGTGGACGGCGAGATCGCGCCCATCGTCTTCGTCGGGAAGATGTACCCGTTGTCATACAGGCCCTTGAAGACCTCCTGCACGACCGCGTAGTGGTTGCGCGTCGTCGTGCGGGTGAACAGGTCGTACGACATGCCGAGGCGGTACAGGTCCTCGGCGATCACGCCGCTGTAGCGGTCGGCCAGCTCGCGGGCGGTCACGCCCTCCTTGTCGGCCTGCACCTGGATCGGCGTGCCGTGCTCGTCGGTGCCGCTGACCATCAGGACCTTGTTGCCCGCCATCCGCTGGTAGCGGCTGAACATGTCGGCGGGCAGCGCGAAACCGGAGACGTGCCCGATGTGACGGGGCCCGTTGGCGTACGGCCATGCGGGCGCGGTCAAGATATGGCGGCTTGACGAGGACATGAAGTCAAGGGTAGTCGCGTCACGGTGGCCGCGGCACGCGAGTAACCTGGTCCGGGTCCCGGGGGCAGGACATTCGGCGGCGCACCCTTCTCTTCCATGCGCGCACCATCTTTCGCGGAGGCGGGAACCCAGGCATGGCCCAGACCACGTCCGACCAGGCCGCCGAACGGGCGGCGACCGGCACCGAGCCGGACGGGCGGCCCCGGAGCCTGCCCGCGCGGCTGATCGGGCGGGCCCGGCGGACGCGGCGCGTGGTGTGGCTGTCCCTGCTGGTCGCGGTGTCCGCGGTGCTCGCCCAGTGGGCGGTCATGCCGCCGCCGCTGTACTTCGACCCGTACTACGTGTGGCTCGCCGCCCGCGACTGGCCCGACATCCCGCTCGCCCAGTGGCCGTTCGACGAGGTCCCCCACCAGGTCACCCGGATCGGCCTGGTGCTGCCGGCGCGGCTCGTCCAGGAGGTTCTCGGGCCCGGCCAGGCCGCCTACTTCACCGTCGCGGCGCTCGGCGGGATCGCGTTCTTCACCGGGACGTACCTGGTCGTCCGGTCGCTGTTCGGGGACGTGGCGGGCGTGGCGTCCGCGGCGATCCTGCTGGTCCACCCGTTCTTCACGATGACGAACCCGTTCGGCCACGAGACCACCTGGTCGACCGGGGTGATGCTGCCGGACATGCCGGGCGCCGGGCTGTTCGCCATCGGGATGGCGGGCCTCGTCGTCGCGAGCCGCCGCACCGGACGCGCCCAGACCCGGATGCTGCTCGCCGCCGGGGCGTTCCTCGGCACGTCGTTCCTGGTCCGCGAGTTCCTGGCGTTCCTGTTCCTCGCGATCCCCGCCTACCTGGCGCTGCTGCGGATCCCGTGGCGGCGCAACATCACGGTCGGCGCGCCGATGCTCGCGATCCTGGTGCTCAACTTCGTCCACAACCAGCTGGTGTGGGGCAGCCCGCTCGCCGGGCTGATGTCGGCGGCCACGCACGGCGGCCAGTCCCGCGACTACGTGACCCGCACGCTCGCCGCCCTGTCGTTCCTGCGCGCGATGCACGACTGGAACCCGCTCGGGGTCGTCTTCACCGCCGCGCTCGCCCTGACGATCGTCGGCTGGGTCGTCACCCGTGACCGGCGCCTCGCGCTGGTGCTGGTGTGGTTCCTCGCCCTCGCCGTCCCGCTGACGGTCTTCTCCGGGGTCCTCGACCCCGACGACATCAAGCTGCGGGCATGGCTCCAGCGGTACTGGTTCTCGGTGCTGCCCGCGCTGCTCGCCGGCGGGTTCGGGTCGCTGATCCTGATGTTCCGGATGCTGCCCGCCGGGCGGGTGTCCCGGCTGCGGGCCGTCGCCGTGCCCGTCCTCGCGGTCGCGCTCGGCGGGACGTACACGGTCGCGGCCGTCCGCGCCGTCCCCGACCTGCCGCGCGACAAGGCGTGGCACGAACTGCGCGGCTACCTGCGCGGGCACCGCGACATCACGCTGATCTGCGCCGACCGGCGGCTCGCGCAGACCCTCACGTTCTACACGCGCGACATGTGGGGCGACCGGATCTGGCGGGGCGAGATCCGCGACTTCCCGCACTACATGCCGCAGATCCCGCGGAACGCGATGGAGGGCCCGATGCTCTACACGCGCTGGCGCGGGATGGAGTCGCAGATCGCCGCCGGCTGGCGCCCCTCCCCCGCCGAGGGCTGGACGCTGATGTGGCGCTCGTCCGACGGCGTCCTGCAGTTGTGGAACCCGCCTCCCCTCCCGCCGGAGGACTAGCGGGTCCAGGCGACCCAGTCGCCTTCGATGGTGCGGCGGCTGTCGGCGACCTGCCAGCCGGGCGGGGCGCCCTTCGGCCAGGACGCGGTGGCGGGAACGTCCTTCGGCCACGCCAGCACGACCATGTCGACGTTCTGCGGCGGCGCGGTCCACCGGGCGTCGAAGACGCTGCCCTCGCTCCACCAGGCCCAGTAGTACTGCGAGAGCCGGATCGTCCACCAGACGTTCCAGTCGACGGCGATGGAGCGCTGCGCGCGCAGGTCGACGCTGCCGCGCAGGTCGGTGTGCGCGGTCTCGGCGCGTGCCAGCGGCTGCGCGATCCGGTCGATCGCGGTGGCGCACATGGCGACCGCGGCGGCGGCGAGCAGCCCCCCGAGCAGCAGCGGGCCGTGCCGGCGCACCCGGACGGCCGCCACGGACAGCCCCAGCAGGACGAGCCCGGCCGCCGTGGCGCGCCAGAGGCGGAACGCCGTCCAGTCCCAGGTCAGGAGCGACGTCTCCGGGAAGTCGTAGGCCGTGTAGGTGTACCGGCCGAGCAGGTCGCCCGCGTACCACTGGACGACGCCCGCCGCCGCGACCGTCATGACCGCCGCCGCCGCCGACGCCCGCAGCAGCGTCCGCCGCGGGGCGTGCACCAGCACCGCGACCCCGGCGGCGAACAGCACGGGGGCGATGCAGGCGAGATAGCGGCCGTAGACGTAGTTGCCGATGCGGTACTCGACCGGCAGCGCCGCCGAGGTCGCGAACGCGATGCCCGCGACGATCGCGAGGACCGCGAGGGCGAGCGCCCGCGTCCGCCCGGGGCCGCCCGGCAGCGTGCGCGGCGGCCGGACGGCGGCGAACACCACCGCGAGCAGCCCCACCGCCGCCATCCCGCCGGTCGCGACGGCCTGGTACCAGACCTGGCCGGTGCCGAGCGACAGCGTCCAGCCCCACCCGTCGGGCGTGGTGAGCCGCCGGACGACGTTGCCTCCCAGGTCGTTGTCGCCGGACGGGTACATGTGCGGCAGCAGCGACCGGTTCAGCAGCATCCCCGCGGCCGTCGCGGCGGCGAGGACGAGCCCGGCGGCCGACGCGTCCCGCCATGCCCGCCACCGGAGGACCGGCGCGGCGAGCAGCAGCGCCGCGTGCACGGCCAGCAGGATCGCGCCGCGCGTGTGGCAGGTGTAGGCGTAGGCGACCAGCAGCGACGCGCCCGCCCCGCACAGCAGTGGCCGACCCGGCGCGCGGCGGCCGGTCCACCGCGCGGGCGCGGTCAGCCAGGTGTGGACGAGCAGCAGCCAGCCGACGACGATGACCGGCAGGATCGCGTCCGTCAGCGCGAACTCGGAGTAGAACAGCACGCACGGCAGCAGCGCGATCACGTGCGCGAACACATACGACAGGCGGCGCCGCACCCGCAGGCGGCGCAGCAGCAGGTAGGCCAGCGGCAGCATCGCGGCGCTGATCAGCGCGTTGATGACCAGGGCGCCCCGGTAGACGCCGACCGGACCGTCGGCGAACCAGAACGCCGGGGTCAGCAGCAGCGGGTAGCCGCCCCGGTAGACGGTCCCGAACGACATGTCGGCGTCGGGTCCGCCGGTGAGGACGCGGGCGGCGAACAGGTATCCGGACTCGTCCGGCGTCGCGACCGGGATCGTCTGCCCCGCGCCGAGCCACAGCCGCACCGCGACCTGCGCGGCCCAGCCGAGCAGGAACACCCAGGCCCAGCGGCGGCCCCTCCGGGACGGGGCGGCGTCCGGTTGCGCCGGCGTGGCCGGGGGACGCGCGACGACCCGGGAGACGGCCCGGGCGCCCGCCGGTGGACGGGCGCTCACCGGCGCGCGGCGCGCCGGGCGCGGACGGTCGGACAACGAAGATCCATCGCAGGTCAAGCCTGTCATAGTGCGACCGGGACAGCGGCCCCGGGGCCGGCGGCGCTCAGCGGCTCGCCGGCATCGGCGGCCGTCAGCGCTCGGACGTGCCGTCCTCGCCGTCGGCCTCGGCCGCCTGCTCGGCCTTGGCCGCGGCGACCTTCTCCCCCGCCGGCTCGGCCTTGCGCTTGGCGGCCCGGTGCGCGGCGTCCACCACGCCCGCGGCCTCCTCCGCCGGGTCGGTGAGCGGCGGGTGCTGGCGGCGGCGGATGCCGAGGATGCTGACGAACAGCGAGGCGAAGATGGCCTGGAAGCTCACCACCAGCGCGGTCGCGGCGGGCACGACGATGCGCAGCGAGTGCCGCGGGTCCAATTCGCCGAAGCTGTTGACCCGCCAGTGCAGCAGCGACGCGATGAGGCCGCCGAGACCGGCGACCGCGAGCAGCCCGCCGATCAGCAGGCCGCGCTCCAGGCTCCACCAGTCGATGATCTTCTGGACCCGGCGGTCGTGCGGCAGGAATCCCTCCTGCATCGCGTAGACCTTCGTGAGCAGCGCGAACAGCACCGCCTGGAAGCCGATCACCACCGCCGCGGACGCCCCGACCAGGGTGTCGACGTCGAAGGCGATCTCCCCGACGGTGACCGGACCGGTGGACAGCGCGATCCCGGCGAGCAGGCCGAGGGTCATGAAGACCAGCCCGGGGATGAGGAACAGCCAGCGGGGGCTGTAGAGCATGAGGAAGCGCAGATGGCGCCAGCCGTCCCGCCAGGTGTTGAGATGCGGGGCGCGGGTCCGCCCGTCCGGCGACAGCGTCGTCGGCACCTCGCGGATGTCGTAGCCCTGCAGGGTCGCCTTGACGACCATCTCGCTGGCGAACTCCATGCCGCCGGTCTGCAGCCCGAGCCGCAGGATGGCCTCCCGGTCGAAGGCGCGCAGCCCGCAGTGGAAGTCGCCGATCTTGCTGCCGAAGAACAGCCGGCCGACGAAGCTCAGCACCGGGTTGCCGAGGTAGCGGTGCAGCGGCGGCATGGCGCCGTCGGCGATGCCGCCCTTGAACCGGTTGCCCATGACGAGGTCGGCGCCGTCCCGCAGCTCGTCCAGGAACGGGCCGAGGGTCGTGAAGTCGTAGGAGTCGTCGGCGTCGCCCATCGCGACGTACCGGCCGCGCGCGGACCGGATCCCGCCCATCAGCGCGTTGCCGTAGCCCTTGTCGATCACCGGCACGACACGCGCTCCCGCGTCCCTGGCGAGCTGCTGGCTGCCGTCCGTGCTGCCGTTGTCGGCGATGACCACCTCGCCGTCGATGCCGTTCTCTGCAAAGAAGCCGATGGTCTTACGGACGCAGGTCTCGACCGTTTCGGCCTCGTTCAGACATGGCATCACTACGGAGAGTTCCACGCGATCTCCTTCGTTACCCCTGGTGACCGTCTGCGGCGGTTTCCACTAATCTCAGTTGTTCCACGGGGCGGCCCGTCGTCGTTCATGATGCCTGCCGAGGACGGGTAATGATGGCCGCTCTCATCAAGAGCACCCGTATCGTGTTGCCCACTTGCAACCGAAAAAACCCTCTCCGCCACGGTCGCGGGCGGCAGGCTAGGACGTCAAGCATACGGGCACGGCGGCCCGGAAGGGGTAGGTCGGCTGTGACGCGTGCGGGAGAACGCAGTGCCACCGGAGCGGGGGCCGGACACCGAAGGGGAGGTGCGGCAGTGGCGGGGGAAACGCCGCGGGGCGCCGCGCTGGACGCGGGGCTCGGCACCGCGCTCGACGAGGCCGTGCTCGACGAGGCCGCACGAGCGGTCGATGACGCGTCCGCCGAGGTCAACGCGGTTGACAGCGGAACCGGGACGAAGGCGGCGGATGCCGCGAATGGGGCCGACGCGCCCGGCGGCCCGGGCATCGCGACAAAACCCGGCAAAGTTATCGAGGACGATCCGGAAACCGCTTCTGGGGCCGACCTTAAGAACGGCCGCGTACTCGGCGGAAAAAGGACCGGAGCCGCACGGACGGTTGGTGCGGCCTCCGCCGACCGGGCCGTTTCCGGTGGTCGGCGGCGGGCGCGCGGGCTGTGGACGCTGGCGCGCCGCAACCCGGCGTTCAGTGTGATCATTGCCACAGCGGCGCTGCTCCGGCTGATCGCGATGCTCGGCTACCAGCCGGTGATGTTCTTCAACGACAGTTTCGACTACCTGCACGTCGCGACCGACCCGTACCCGCACCCGCTGCGTCCCGACGGGTACGCGTTCCTGCTGCTCCTGCTCAAGCCGTTCCACAGCTTCGCGCTCGTCGCCGCCGTCCAGCACCTGATGGGCCTGGCCATGGGCGTGATGATCTACGCGCTGCTGCGGCGCAGGTTCGGCCTGCCCGGCTGGGGCGCCGCGCTCGCCGCCGCGCCGGTCCTGCTGGACGCCTACCAGCTCCAGCTGGAGCACCTCGTCCTGTCGGACACGATGTTCACGTTCCTGGTGCTGAGCGCGGTCACGCTGCTGCTGTGGCACGACCGCCCGTCCTGGAAGATCGCCGCGGCGGTCGGGCTGATCGTCGGGGCGGCGTGGCTGACCCGCTCGGTCGGGATGCCGGTGCTGCTCGGCGTGCTGGTCTACCTGCTCATCCGGCGCAGCGGCTGGAAGACCATGGCGATCACGCTGGCGGCGTGCATGCTCCCGGTGCTCGGCTACATGGGCTGGTACAAGGCCGCCGGCGGCAAGTTCGCGATCACCGAGAGCAACGGGATCTTCCTGTACGCGCGGGTCTACAAGTTCGCCGACTGCCACCGGATGAAGGACCTGCCGGTCCGCGAGTACCCGCTGTGCACCGAGCCGGCGAACCGGCTGCCCAACTCGCAGGACGGCATCTGGAACGCCCGGTCCCCGCTCAACCGCTACACCGGCACCCGGTTCAGCCCCGACAACAACGCGCTCGGCAACGACTTCGCCAAGCGGGCGATCACCGCGCAGCCCGGCGACTACCTGCAGGTCGTCGCGCACGACTTCTTCCGCGTCTTCCAGTGGAAGCGCTCGGTCTTCCCCGACCCGGCCACGTACTCGCAGTACGAGTTCGGCAGGACGGGCCGCCCGCTGCCCGACTGGCACATGGACGCCGACTCGATCGCCTCCGGCGAGGCCAGGTCCTACGAGCGCGGCAACGCCCAGACGCAGATCGTCGAGCCGTTCGCCGGGGTCGCCCGCGGCTACCAGGACGTCGTCTACCTGCGCGGGACGATGCTCGGCGGCATCCTGCTGATCGGCCTGGCCGGGCTGGTCCCGCTGTGGCGCCGGTTCGGCGGCGCCGCGCTGCTGCCGTGGACGCTCGCGACCGGGCTGCTGCTCGCGCCCGCGGCGACCGCCGAGTTCGACTACCGGTACGTACTGCCGGCCGTGCCGCTGGCGGCGCTCGCCGCCGGGATGGCGTTCACCGCCGAGGCCCGCGGGACCATCGCCGGATGGGGGCGCCGGTTCCGGCGCGCCGCGGCCCCGGCCGATGCCAAGGCCGCCAAGGCCGCCGAGCCCGCGGTCGACTGACCTCGCGGTGGCCCGGCCCGGTCGGGCCGGGCTACCAGGCGTGCATGCGGCGCAGGTGGAAGACCATCGCGACGTCGCTGCCGCCGCGGACCTTCGGGACCTCGCCCTCCTTGCCGCGCATCGCGGACAGCGCCTTGACGTTCTGGCTCTGGCAGGTCGAGCAGCAGCGGTCCATCCAGGGCGTCATGCAGGGCTGGCCGCCGCGCTCGTACAGGACGGCCTCGTTGCCGTGCCCGTCCCCGGTGTGGCGGACCTCGTACTCCTCGTTCCAGGTCGTCGCGCAGCTGAGGCACTCGAAGACCCATGTTTCGTGGCTCGTCCATGCATCCTGCACGGCATTCACCCCCTTCGGCGACCGTCTCGCGCGCGTCCCAAGTCACCCGCGTTCAGTTCCATGGTGGCTCCACCGGGCCCGTTCCGGCCCCCGTCGCCCACCACCGATCGGGTTATTCCCACGAAGAAGCGGGTCGAGCGGTCCTGTGCCGGTGACTATTTCCTGGCCTTGACAACGGCGTCGTAAACCGCGCGCTTCGGGGCGCCGTTCGCCTTGGCGACCTCCGCGATGGCCTGCTTGCGGGGCGTCCCGGCCTCCTCCAGGGCGGCGACGGCCGCGGCCAGGTCGGCCGGCTCGGTCAGCCCCGCCGGCTCGGGCGCGCCGCCGACCACCAGCGTGATCTCGCCGAGCACGCCGTCCTTCGCCCACGCGGCCAGTTCGCCGAGCGTCCCCCGCCGGACCTCCTCGTAGGTCTTGGTCAGCTCACGGCACACGGCGGCCGGGCGGTCCGCGCCGAACGCGTCCGCCATCGCCGCGAGGGTGGCCGGCAGCCGGCGCGGCGACTCGAAGAACACCATCGTCCGGGGCTCGGCGGCGAGGGCGGCGAGCCGCCGGGCCCGCTCGCCGGGCTTGCGCGGCGGGAAGCCCTCGAAGCAGAACCGGTCGGTCGGCAGGCCCGACACCACCAGCGCGGTCGTGACGGCGGACGGCCCCGGCAGCACCGAGATCGGCACGCCCGCGGCGACGGCGGCCCGCACCAGCCGGTAGCCGGGATCGGACACGCCCGGCATCCCCGCGTCGGTGATCACCAGGACGTCCCGCCCGGCGAGCAGTTCCTCCATCAGCCCCGCCGCCCGCGTCCGCTCGTTCTGGTCGTGGTACGACACGACGCGCGCGACCGGCTCCACGCCGAGGTCCCCCGCCAGCCGGCGCAGCCGCCGGGTGTCCTCCGCGGCGATCACCGGGACGTCCGCGAGCGCGGCCCGCAGCCGCTCCGAAGCGTCCTGCGGGCGCCCGATCGGCGCCGCCGCCAGCAGCAGGGTTCCCGTCACGCCCTCATTCTCGCAGGAAGCCCGGCCGGGCGACCCCACCCGGCGCTGAAAGTGCCCAAGGACCCGAAGGAGGAGGGGAATGCAAATAAACTCGCAGGATGGCGACGACGGATCTGGTCCCCGCCCCGGCCTCCGCGTCACGGCGCCGGCCGCCCCCGCTCCGGGAGTGGCTGGCCCCGGCGGTCCCGGGCAGCCCGGCGCTGTCCTGGCTGGGCGCCCTGCTGGTCACCGCGCTGGCCGCCTACCTGCGGTTCGACCGGCTCGGGTCGCCGAAGGCGGTGGTGTTCGACGAGACGTACTACGCCAAGGACGCGCTCGCCCTGCTGAAGTTCGGCTGGGAGCACAACACCGTCGAGAACGCCGACAAGATGCTGATCGCCGATCCGGACGCGCACATCTGGGGAAACGGTCCCGCGTTCGTCGCACATCCCCCGTTCGGCAAGTGGATGATCGCGATCGGCGAGTGGATGTTCGGCGCGACGCCGTTCGGCTGGCGGTTCATGCCCGCGCTGATCGGGACGCTGTCGGTGCTGATCCTGTGCCGGGTGGCCCGCCGGATGACGGGCTCGACGCTGCTCGGCTGCGCCGCCGGGCTGCTGCTCGCGGTGGACGGGCTGGCGTTCGTGACCAGCCGGGCGGCGCTGCTGGACATCTTCGTGATGTTCTGGGTCCTCGCCGGGTTCGCATGCCTGGTGAACGACCGGGACCGGTCCCGCCGCGTCCTCGCCGAGCGGATCGAGCACGGGGACGCCTCGGTGTACGGGCCGTTCCTCGCGCACGGCTGGCGCTGGGGCGCCGGGGTCTGCCTCGGTCTTGCCTGCGCCACCAAGTGGACCGGGATCTTCTACGTCGCCGCGTTCGGGCTGATGGTCGTCCTGTGGGACTACGGCGCCCGCCGCGCCGCCGGGGTGCGGGCCCCCTTCGCCGGAACGCTGGTGCTGGAGGCCGTCCCGGCGTTCGTGCAGCTCGTGGTGGTGGGGGTGGTGACCTACCTGGCGACCTGGTGGGGGTGGATCTTCAAGCCGGGCGGCTGGGGCCGGGGCACGGCGTCCGACACCCCGCTGTGGCGGCCGTTCGAGGCCATGCCGAAGCTCTGGCACTACCACGCGGAGATGCTCTCGTTCCACACGGGGCTGGACGCCAAGCACCCGTACCAGTCGTGGCCGTGGGACTGGCCGATCCTGCGGCGCCCGGTGGCGTTCTTCTACACCGAGCCGAAGTCGTGCGGCGCGGCCCGCTGCTCGCGGGAGATCCTCGGGATCGGCACGCCCGCGCTGTGGTGGGGCGCGCTCGTCGCCCTGGTCGTCATCGTGTTCATCTGGCTGTTCCTGCGGGACTGGCGGGCGGGCGCGATCCTGCTGGGGTTCCTCGCGGGCTGGCTGACCTGGTTCCCCTCGGCGTTCGCGAACCGGACGATGTTCCTGTTCTACGCGACGCCGCTGATCCCGTTCATGGCGCTGGCGGTCGTCCTGGTGCTCGGGTATCTGATCGGGCCGGCGCCCGCCGGGGCGGCGGGGGCGCACGCGGCCCGTCCGGACGAGGACCGTTCCGAGGACGGCCACACCCTCGCGCATCCTCCCGTCCCGTACGGGGAGGGCGGGGCCCACGCGTCGCCGGCGCCGGTCCAGGGAACGGGGTTGCGGCGGCTGATCGGCGCCTCCGCCGCGGGCGCGTTCCTGCTGGTGGTGCTGGTGAACTTCGCGTACTTCCATCCGATCCTGTCGGCGCAGACGATCCCGTACGAGGACTGGCACGCGCGGATCTGGTTCCAGTCCTGGGTGTGACGCGCGGCTAGGCCGTCGCCACGGCGGCCGTGCCGGGGCGCAGCGCCCGGCCGCCGAGCAGGCAGAGGGCCAGTGCGAGGACGCCGCCCGCCCCGGCGCCCGCGAACGCGCCCGGGACGCCCGCGGCGTCCTGCCCGACGCCGGCGACGAACGAGCCGAGCGACCCGCCCGCACCGACCGCGGCGACGACCCACGCGAACGCCTCGGTGACGGTCCCGGCGGGCGCGAGCCGGTCGACGAGGGTGAAGCTGCACGCCAGCACGGGCGCGAGGAAGACGCCGGACACGAACGCGAGCACCGACATGACGGGCAGCGCGGGCGCGAGGACGAGCGGGAGGTAGCCGGCGGCGAGGGCGGCCAGCAGCCACGGCAGCCGGCGGTGCGGCTCACCCGCCCACGGCCGCGCGCCGTAGCAGATCCCGCCGGTGAGAGCACCGCCCGCCATGCACGCCAGCAGCAGGCCGGACGCGAGGCCGCTGCCCTGTTCCTCGGCGTAGGCGACGACGGCGACGGCGTAGACGCCGAGCGCGATCCCGGCGCAGGCGAGGGACAGCAGCAGGACGCGCAGGCCCGGGGAGCGCAGTGGCCCGGCCCAGCCGGCGGCGCGCGGCTCGCCGCGCCACCGGCGGGACGGCCCGGACAGCGACACGACGAGCGTCCCGGCGATGCCGAGCACGCCGGTCAGCAGCAGCGCGGTCTCGGTGTTGACCGCGGCCGCGGCGACGACGAGCAGCGGCCCGACGGTGAAGAGGATCTCCTGGGCGGCGGCGTCCAGGGCGTAGGCGGCCTCGACCTGTTCGGGGCCGTCCAGGACGTCGGGCCAGAGCGCGCGCAGCCCGGCCTCCAGCGGCGGGGTGGCGAACCCGGCGACGAACACGGCGGCGACGGCGACCGGAAGGGGGTCGGCGCCGGCGGCGGCGAGCAGCGCGAAGCCCGCGGCGGCGGCGCAGGCGGCGGGCAGCAGGACGGGCGGCTGGCCGCAGCGGTCCATGACGCGGCCGAGGACGGGCTGCCCGGCGGCGGTCGCGAGGCCGAGGATCGCGGCGAGCGTCCCGGCGAGGGGGTACCCGCCGCCGTCCGCCCGGACGTGCAGCACGACGGCGAGCATGCCCATCCCGTTGGGCAGCCGGCCGAGCAGCGTGCCGCCGAGCAGCCGTGCCGCGTACGGCCTGCGCAGGAAGACGACATAGCCGTGCATGCCACTAGCCCCCGGGATCGCCGTCATACGTATTACCGAACCAGTCATACGTACCACTTTCCGGGACCTCGGCTCTAGTCTGTTTTCGTCACAATGTCCGCCCGGGGAGGTGCAGGTGCCGGCAGTGAGCCGTCCGACCAGCAAGGACGTGGCTCAGGAGGCCGGGGTCTCGCAGTCCACGGTCTCCCTGGTGCTGGGCGGCAAGTGGAGCGGGCGCGTCTCCCCCGCCACCGCGCGCAACGTGCGCAGCGCGGCCGAGCGGCTCGGCTACCGGCCCAACCAGGCGGCCCGCAACCTGCGCCTCGGCACCACCCGGACCGTCCTGCTGATGGTCCCGACACTGTCCGCGCCGTTCTTCGGGCCCGTCTACACGGGCGCGGCGCGGGTCGCGGCCCGGCACGGCTTCGGCGTGGTCGTGTCGACGTGGCCGGACGACGCGGCCGGTCCCGCCGACAGCCCGTTCGGGTCGGACGAGGCGATCGACGGCGTCCTCGCCTCCTCGATGGCCGCCGGCGCCCTGGCGGAGTTCCGCGGCACACCCGCCGTGATGCTCGACAGCGGCCCGGACGATCGGCCCGGTGACCGCGTCCCCACGGTCGACTTCGGCGTCGCCGACGGGATGCGGGCGATCGCCGGGCATCTCGCGGAGCTCGGCCACCGCCGCTTCGGGCATGTGGCCGCCGCCGTCGACCAGTGGACGTTCCACGCCCGCGCCGAGGCCCTCGCCGCCGCCGTCGCCGGCCTGCCGGGCGGCGCACTGACCCGGGCGCGGTGCGCGATCGACGTCACGTCCGCCAGGGACGCCGCGGCCCGCCTGCTGACCGGCCCGGCCCGGCCGACCGCACTGGTCTGCGACGACGACCTGATCGCGGCGGGCGCCTACAAGGCGGCGCGGGCGCTCGGCCTGGACGTCCCGGCCGA
This sequence comes from Actinomadura formosensis NBRC 14204, assembly GCF_001552155.1. GTDB lineage: Bacteria > Actinomycetota > Actinomycetes > Streptosporangiales > Streptosporangiaceae > Spirillospora > Spirillospora formosensis. Next base: position 39,221 of record NZ_BCQQ01000032.1, read on the forward strand.
CCTGTCGGTCACCGGGTTCGACGACGTGCTGCTCGCGACCGCGCTGGAGCCGGAGCTGACGACCGTCCGGCTGCCCGCCGAGGAGCTGGGCGCGCAGGGCATGACGGCTCTGCTCGACCTGCTCGCCGGCCACCGCCCGGCCCCCCGCGTCCTGCCGGGCGAACTGGTCGTGCGGGACTCGACGGCGCCGCCCCGGGGATAGGGCTCCCCTGCCACGGGGAGAATCGAGGTCACACCCCCGCGCTTCCCGGTGAACCGGAAAAGCCAGGTATAAGAGTCGCATGGGATCCCGTCCGTGCGAGACCGATATCGACGAACATCCGGAGAACCACCTCGGTACCGCGCCGCCCCGGACCCGGGCGTGGCGCAACGGCGAGGTCGTGGCGGAAGGGTTTCCCGTCGCCGAGGTGAGGGACCACCTGGCCGGCCCGGACGTCGTCGTGTGGCTCGATCTGTGCGGGCCGCGCCACGAGGACCTGCGCGTCGTCAGCGACGAGCTGGGCCTCGACCCCGTCGCGGTGGAGGACGCGGTGTCCCGGCACGAGCGGACCAAGCTCGACCGGTACCAGGGGTATGCGTTCCTCAACGTCTACATCCCGCGGGTGGACGACGACGGCCTGACCCTCCACGAACTGTCGGCGTTCATCACCGAACGCGCGCTGGTCACGGTCCGGCAGGACACGCGCGTCGACGTCGACGAGCTCATCCGGCGCTGGGACGGCAGCCCCGACATGGACGCCGGCGAGCCGACCACCGCGCTCCTGCTGCACGGGATGCTCGACCTCGTCGTCGACCTGCAACTGGAGGCCGTGCAGGCGCTCGACGACGAGGCCGACGCGATCGAGGACCTGGTGTTCGACGACAGGTTCCCGGTCAAGGAGATCCAGCGGCGCAGCTACCGGCTGCGCAAGAACCTGACCGCGCTGCGGCGGGTGGCGCTGCCGATGCGGGAGGTGCTCAACACGCTGCTCCGCCGCGACCTCCGGTTCGTCCCGGTGTCGCTGGTGCCCTACTTCCAGGACGTCTACGACCACACGCTGCGCGTCGGGGAGTGGACCGACAGCCTGCGCGACCTCGTCGCCGACCTGCTCGACACGCGGCTGGCGCTGCAGGGCAACCGTATGAACGACGTGATGAAGAAGGTCACGAGCTGGGCGGCGATCATCGCGGTGCCGACCGCCGTCACCGGGTTCTACGGGCAGAACGTCCCGTATCCCGGTTTCTCGCAGTATGCGGGGTTCATCGCGAGCACCGTCATCATCATCGTCTGCAGCGCCGCCCTTTACATCGTCTTCAAGCTGCGCGACTGGCTGTGACCGCCTCCCCCCGTGCCCCGCGTCCGGCGGGCTAGAGGGAGCGCGGGAACTTCGCCACGATGGGGGCGGCGGCCTCGGCGCCGGTGCCGCCACATCGGCTGGCGTCCGGTTTCCCCTACGACGATGTCGTGGTCAGCGGCAAGACCGGCACCCTCCCGACCCTCCGCAACGAGGTCGGCGCCGTCGAGCACCCGGACGGTGCCCGCTACGCGGTGGCCGTCTTCACCCGCGCGCTCCTGCCCGCGGCCGTCCTTCCCCGGGCCGACGCGGTGATCGGCACCACCGCCCGGCAGGCCATAGAGTTCCTCCGCCGCCCCGGCCGCTGACCCGGTGCCCGAGGGCGGCGGAATGAGCCCATCCACGGCGTTGTAATACGTAGGCTGTATCCCGGTTTTTACCTGTCTTGGGAGTGTTCTTTGCGGCTGCCGGAGCATCTGGAGCTACTGCTCACCGACGAGCCGGTGCTCGACGTCTACGCGCATGGTCCGTGGCGTGTGCCGGACGGGCTGTTCGAGGAGATCTCGGCGCGGATCGACGGGCTGGCCGCCGATCCGCGGGCCGTGGACCTGACCACCGACGAGCACAAGCTGCTGACGTTGCCGGCGTCGCTCGTCACCGCCGAGATCTTCGGCATGCTGGCGTTCCTGCCGGGCGGCGGCGCGATCAAGGCGGGGTCGTGGTCGCAGCTGCCGGAGCGGCTGCTGTACCGGCATCTGGTGAATCCGGGGCCGCTCAGCACGCGGATGACGCGTTGGGACGCACCGGGCGGGCGGTGGCGTCCGCCGGTGGACTGGCTGATCGAGGCGCCCGACCGGGGCGCGGCGATCGAGCTGGCGCGCGACTGCCTGGCGCTGCTGGAGGGCATCGAGCCGCTGGAGGAGCGCCGCAAGGCGCTGCTGCGGCTGTACGACGACCCGCCCGAATGCGACATCAGCCTGCCCAAGATGGAGTTGCGCGAGCACTGGCACGCGCACGCCGGGGACGACATCGTCGCGGCGGTGCCGGAGCTGCTCGGCCCGGTCGGCTATCTGGAGTGGGTGTGCGCGGGGCTGCTCGCGTCCTATGAGCATCTGACGGACGTGGCGCCGCGTGACGAGAGCGTCGAGGTCCATCTGATCCAGTTGCTCTTGCAGGGCAGCATGGAGCACGTCCCGCCGGAGCTGGCGGTCGCGCTGGGCGAGGACCGGTACGGCGAGCTGCAGCAGCGGTTCGCGGTGGAGCGCCGCGGGTTCAAGGCGGGCGCGTGGCAGGAGCGGACGCGGACGTGGCTGGTCCAGGCGCTGGTCGCGGGGGCCGCGGACGCGTGCCGGGGCTGGCTCGACATGGCCATGAGGTTCGTCGCGGTCGTCCAGGGGCTGCCGGGCGACCCGTGGTTCCCGAAGTCGGAGTGGATCCCGGTCGGCCAGTTCCAGACGGACCTGCGGCGCCTCTACGCGCCGCGCCGCCGCGTCGTGAACCCGCTCACCGAGACGCTGCAGAGCGCGCCCGCGGCGGGCGGGGCGGCCGAGGACCGGCCGGGGACGCGGCCGCAGATCGCGACGTCGCTGGTCGGGCAGCCCGAGGTGAGCGCGGTCCTGGACGAGCTGACCCGCGGCACCGAGCCCGTCCGCCTGCTGATCTGCGGGCCGGACGGCACCGGCAAGCGCGACGCCGCGCAGGAGCTCGGCCGGGCGCTCGCGCTCGGCCGCGATCCACACTGGATCACCGACAACCTGTTCGCCGGGCAGCGGCTGCCGGACGCCGTCGCCAAGCTGCACGCTGACGCCCGCGACTGCGCCGGCGACCGGCTGCTCGTCATCGACGGCCTGGACGGCATCGTCACCGATCCCGGCAACGGGGAGGCCCTCGCCGCGGAGCTGCACCGGCTCCTCGCCGTCCATCCCGACCTGCATCTGGTGGCGCTGTGCGACATCGGCGGGGAGGAGCGCATCCGGGAGGTCAATCCCGTACTGCCGCACCGGTTCCGGATCACGCGGACCCGTCCGTTCAGCGCCGACGGCCACGCCGAGCTGTTCCGCCGGGCGCTGGACGCGCGCGGCGTCCGCGGCACCCGGCCGGCGATCGCGGCGGCGGGTGCGCTGCTGGCCGAGACACCGCCCATGCAGACGCTCCGCCACGCCCGGCTCGCCCCGCATCTCGCCGACCAGGTCGTGGCCGCCGTGCGCAAGCGGGCGGGGGACGCCGAACCCGTCGTCCGCAAGAGCGACATCCCCGACATGCTCGACATCTCGCGGGCCTCCGGGAACCCGCTGAAGGAGCTGCACGACCTCACCGGCCTCGACACCGTCAAGCACGAGATCGCGCTGCTCGTCGCCGGGACGCACGCGGCGCGGCTGCGCAGCGAGTCCGGGTTGAAGATCACCCCGCCGACCCGGCACATGGTGTTCACCGGCAACCCGGGGACCGGCAAGACGATGGTGGCGCGGCTGCTCGGGCGCATCTACAAGCGGCTCGGGGTCCTGTCGTCCGGGCATCTGGTCGAGGCGTCCCGGGCCCATCTCGTCGGCGAGTACATCGGGCAGACCGCGCCGCGCACCCGCCGCCTGGTGGAGCGCGCGATCGGCGGTGTCCTGTTCATCGACGAGGCGTACACGCTGACGCAGTCGCCGCTGAAGGGCGACTACGGACACGAGGCGATCGCCGAGCTGGTCAAGCTGATGGAGGACCACCGCGACGACCTCGTGGTGGTCGTCGCCGGCTACCAGCAGGAGATGGCGGAGTTCCTCGCCGCCAACCCCGGCCTGGACTCGCGGTTCCCCAAGCAGATCCACTTCCCCGACTACACCGACGACGAGCTGATCACCGTGTTCGGGCAGCTCGCCGCCGCGGACGGGTTCGAGCTGGCGCCCGGCACCGAGGAGGTGCTGCGGGCGATGCTGCGCCGCGCGCCGCGCGGCCCGTCCTTCGGCAACGGCCGGCTGATGCGCAACATGCTGGACATCGCGGTCGCCAACCAGGCGGACCGGGTCGCGTCCGCCGCCGTGGGCGCCGGGAAGGAGCGCGGCGGCGAGCCGGCCGAACCGCCCACGCGGGAGGAGCTGGTCACGCTCACCGCCGACGACCTGCCGCCGCTCCTGGAGCACCCGGAGGAGTTCTTCGGCCTCTACCTCTAGGCGGGCCGGCTCCGGGCGGGGCCGGCGAGCCGTCCGGCGGCGTCGAACAGCACGCTCTCCGCGCCGCGCCGGGCGATGAGCTGCGCGCCGACGGGCAGGCCGCCGGCCGTCCCGGCGGGGACGCTCAGCGCGGGCAGCCCCAGCACGTTCCACGGGAAGGTGAGGCTGACCAGCAGCGCCGTGAGCGGGCCCTGCGCGGCCTGCGTATCGCCGATCCTCGGCGCGGTGATCGGCATGGTCGGCATCGCCAGGTAGTCGTAGCGGTCCAGCAGTTCCGCGATCTCTCGCGCGAACCGTTCCCGCTCGCGCAGCGCCCGGACGAGACGCCACCCCGGCATGCGGGCGGACTCCTCCAGCCGCTTCAGGGTCACCGGCTGGTACCGGCCGGGTGCCTCCGCGACCCGTTCGGCGTGCACGTCGTACGCCTCGCTGAACTGGATCGCCAGGAACACCTGCCGCAGCCCGGCGAAGTCGAGCCGCTCGGCGGGCGCGTCCGGGAACAGCGCCCGGACGGTCCGCGTCACCTCGGGGTCGGCGGCGGGCGGCTCGATCCAGGCGACGCGGGCGTGCGGGGCGCCGTCGTCGGCCGGGGACGGGACGGCCCCGGCCGGCCCGGTCAGCGCCCGGTAGGCGGTCCGGCAGTCGGCGGCGGACCCGGCGAGGAGGCCCACGTGGTCGAGCGAACGCGACAGCGGGAACACGCCGCCGGCCGGGATGGCGCCGTAGGCGGGCTTGAACCCGGCGATCCCGCAGAACGCGGCCGGGATGCGCACCGACCCGCCGGTGTCGGTGCCGATCGCGAGCGGAACCGTCCCGGCGGCGACGGCGGCGGCGCTGCCGCTGCTGGATCCGCCCGGCATCCGCTCCCGGTCGCGGGGGTTGCGGACCGGCCCGGTCACCGACACGTCGCCGGTGGCGCCGAACGCGAACTCCTGCGTGCCGGTCTTGCCGACGATCACCGCGCCCGCGTCGCGGAGCATCGTCACGCACTCCGCGTCCTTCTCGGCGACGTGCCCGTCGAAGTGCGCGGACCCCATCCCGGTCGGCAGGCCGCCGACGTCGATGATGTCCTTCACCGCGACGGGGATACCGTGCAGCGGGCCGCGGTCGATCCCGGACGCCAGTTCCCGGTCCGCCTGCTTCGCGGCGGCCTCGGCGCCCTGCGGGTCGAGGGTGACGAAGGCGTTCAGGTCCGGGTCGACCGACTCCAGGGCCCGCGCGAGGAGCCCCTGCGCCGTCTCCTCGCCCGAACGCAGCGCGCCCCCGAGATCCGCCAGCGTCCGTCCGATGAAGAACCCGCGCATACCGCCTCCTGCCTGGTTGGCCCTACCGGTCTGGGTAGCACACCGGGCCCTCTCCACGGCAAATCCGATATTCCGGTCGTGGCGTTCCGTGCCTGATCCGTCGCTCTTCGTGGACCGTTCGTCGCAGACGTGCTACCGCTGAGCGACCGTCCGCCCGGAGCCGTGAACCTACGCGCGAGTACGGGGGAGGCTGCAACGCACTCGGCCGTGACGTTCCCACCGGTTCTGCTGGGGGGCGAGGCGGAGCCCGCCGCCCGGCGCGGTGCCGCCTCTGTAATCGGTGACGTCCGCCCGCTCACCGCGGTGCCTTCGACGCCGGACGCCGGCGTCGAAGGCACCGCGCGACGCTTCGTTGATCACGCGGGGACTTTGGCCCCTGTGCGCAGGATCCCTCCCATGATGGGCTCTTCACGACGGTTGACGGCGCCGGAGCGGGGGACGTGATCCATCTATGAGGCGGTACCGACACCGGGGGGAACGCGCCATGGCCGACTCCGTGATGTCCGATGACGAGGTGCGGGCGCTCGACGCGTACTGGAGAGCCGCCAACTACCTGTCCGTCGGGCAGATCTACCTGCTCGCGAACCCGCTGCTCCGCGAGCCGCTCTCGCGGCGGGACATCAAGCCGCGGCTGCTCGGGCACTGGGGCACCTCCCCCGGCCTGAACTTCTGCTACGCGCACCTCAACCGGACGATCAAGGCCCGCGACCTCGACATGATCTACATCATGGGGCCGGGGCACGGCGGTCCGGCGGCGGTCGCGAACGCGTGGCTGGAGGGCACCTACAGCGAGGTGTATCCGGAGGTCTCGCAGGACGCCGAGGGCATGCGCCGGCTGTTCCGGCAGTTCTCGTTCCCGGGCGGCATCCCGTCCCATGTCGCGCCGGAGACGCCCGGTTCGATCCATGAGGGCGGTGAGCTGGGGTATTCGCTGGCGCACGCGTTCGGGGCGGCGTTCGACAACCCCGGCCTGGTCGTCGCGTGCATCGTCGGGGACGGTGAGGCGGAGACCGGGCCCCTCGCGGCGAGCTGGCACTCCGACAAGTTCCTCGACCCGGTGAAGGACGGCGCCGTCCTGCCGATCCTGCACCTGAACGGCTACAAGATCGCGAACCCGACGGTGCTGGCGCGGATTCCCGAGGAGGAGCTCGTCCAGCTGTTCGACGGGTACGGATACCACCCGCTGCTGGTCAGCGGGGACGAACCGGAGTCCATGCACCGCAAGATGGCCGCCGCGCTCGACCAGGCGCTCGACGAGATCGCGGACATCCAGCGCGGCGCCCGGGAGGAGGGCGTGTCCGAGCGGCGCCGCTGGCCCATGATCATCCTGCGCTCCCCCAAGGGCTGGACCGGCCCGAAGGAGGTGGACGGGCTGCCGGTCGAGAACACCTGGCGGTCCCACCAGGTGCCGCTCGCGGGCGTCCGCGACGACCCCGGCCACCTCGCGCAACTGGAGCGGTGGCTGCTCTCCTACCGTCCGGACGAGCTGTTCGGCGAGGACGGGCGTCCCGTCGAGGCGCTGCGGGTCCTGGCTCCCGAGGGCGCGCGGCGGATGAGCGCCAACCCGCACGCGAACGGCGGGCTGCTGCTGAAGCCGCTCGCCCTGCCGGACTTCCGGGACTACGCCGTGCCCGTCGACAAGCCCGGCACGACGACCACCGAACCGACCCGCCGGCTGGGCACGTTCCTCCGCGACGTCGTGGCGGCCAACCCGTCCAACTTCCGCATCATGGGCGCGGACGAGACGGCGTCCAACCGGCTCGGCGACGTGTTCGAGGTGACCGACCGCGTCTTCACGGGCGAACGGCTGCCCACCGACGAGCACCAGGCCGCGTCCGGCCAGGTCATGGAGGTGCTGAGCGAGCACCTGTGCCAGGGCTGGCTGGAGGGCTATCTCCTCACCGGGCGGCACGGGCTCTTCAACAGCTACGAGGCGTTCGTCCACATCGTCGACTCCATGTTCGGCCAGCACGCCAAATGGCTGAAGGTGACCCGGCACCTGCCGTGGCGGCGGCCGATCGCCTCGCTGAACTACCTGCTGTCCTCGCACGTGTGGCGGCAGGACCACAACGGCTTCACCCACCAGGACCCCGGCTTCCTCGACGTCGTGATGAACAAGAAGTCGGAGATCATCCGGGTGTACCTGCCGCCGGACGCGAACACGCTGCTGTCGGTCGCCGACCACTGCCTGCGGTCCCGCGACCACATCAACGTGGTCGTCGCCGGGAAGCAGCCCGCGCTGAACTGGCTGCCGATGGACGCCGCGATCGCGCACTGCACCCGCGGCATCGGCATCTGGGAATGGGCGTCCACGGACGGCGGCGCCGATCCCGACGTCGTGCTGGCCTGCGCGGGCGACATCCCCACCCTGGAGACCCTCGCCGCCGTCGACCTGCTCCGCCGGTTCTTCCCCGACCTGCGCGTCCGGGTGGTGAACGTGGTCGACCTGATGCGGCTCCAGCCGTCCAGCGAACACCCGAACGGCCTGACGGACCGCGAGTACGACGCCCTGTTCACCACCGACCGGCCCGTCATCTTCGCGTTCCACGGCTACCCGTACCTCGTCCACCGGCTCACCTACCGCCGCACCGGGCACCCCCTCCTGCACGTCCGCGGCTACAAGGAGGAGGGGACGACGACCACCCCGTTCGACATGGTCATGCTGAACGACCTCGACCGCTACCACCTGGTCATGGACGTCATCGACCGCGTCCCCTCCCTCGGCGGGCGCGTCGGCCACATCCGGCAGCGGATGGTGGACCAGCGCCTCGCCATGCGCACCTACACGCGCGAGCACGGCGAGGACGCCCCCGAGGTCAGCGACTGGACGTGGTCGTACTAGGGAGGGAGCCGTACCGATGCGGGTCCTCACGGTCAACCCGGGGTCGAGCAGCCTGAAGGTGAGCCTGCTCGACGCGGACGACACCGTCCTCGCGCGGGACTCCGGCCCGAGCCGGGAGACGGGGCCGATGGCCGCGGGCATGCCCCATCCGGACGCGATCGGTGTCCGCTTCGTCCATGGCGGCACGGATTTCACCACGCCCGTCCGCATCGACGCCAAGGTCGCCGAGCGGCTGCACGAGCTCGCCGACCTGGCGCCGCTGCACCAGCCGGCGTCCCTGCGGGCGCTGCAGGAGGTCACCTCGGCGCTGCCGGACGTCCCGGTGGTCGCGTGCTTCGACACCGCGTTCCACGCGACGCTGCCGCCCGCCGCCGCGACCTACGCGCTGCCCGCCGGATGGCGCGAGCGGTACGGCCTGCGCCGCTACGGCTTCCACGGCCTGTCGTTCTCCTACGCCACCCGGCGGGCGGGCGAGATGCTCGGCGCGGCCCCGTCCCGGATGGTGATCTGCCACCTCGGCGCCGGCGCGTCCCTCTGCGCCGTCGCGGACGGCCGCTCCATCGACACGACGATGGGCTTCACCCCCCTCGAAGGGCTGGTCATGGCCTCCCGGGCGGGCAGCATCGACCCGGGCATCCCGCTGTGGCTGATCAGGCACGGCGTACCGCCGGACGAGGTGAACCGGGCGCTGGAACGCGAATCCGGGCTGCGCGGCCTCGCCGGCACCGGCGACATGCGCCGCATCCGGGAACTCGCCGAAGAGCGCGACGTCACCGCCCTCGCCGCACTGGACGTCTACCACCACCGGCTTCGCGCCTGCGCCGCCGCCATGACCGCGTCCCTGGGCGGCCTGGACACCCTCGTCTTCACCGGCGGCATCGGCGAACACGACCCGTCCGTCCGGATGCGCCTGGCGGAGGACCTGGCTTACCTGGGCGTCTCCATCGATCCCGGCCGCAACACGTCCGTGGACGGCGACGGCGACCTGACATCCGGCGGCGCGCCCGTCCGCACCCTGGTCATCACGGCCCGCGAAGACCTGGAAATAGCCGCCGGAGTCAGGCGGGCACTGAACTCTGGGTAAGAACATCCCCGAATGTCCGGACGCATGTGCCGCACTTCCGGGAAGCCTCTGAAAGGCCGGCGCGCTCCCCGACGAGGGTTTTGCAAAGGGCTGCCGACCACGTGTTTTGAGTGATTTGATCAGTTTTTACGATTCCTGGCATACTCATGCGGGAATTAGCGGCGGTGGCAGTCGATCACGCGGTAAAGCGGCAGTCGGTTTACGGGGGGAGATTGTCGTGAAAAGTCGCGTGCGCCGGGTGGCGGCCGTACTCGTTCCCATGCTCGTTCTGGTCGCGGCGTGCTCGCCCGCGTCCGGTCAGCGGGACGCGAAGCGGCCGGTGGCCGCCAAGACGGCCGGCGCCGCCGTGCGGAAGAGCGAGAACGAGCAGCCGGGGACGCCGGGGTGGCGGATCCGGCACAAGGGCGCCGAGCACGAGATCGTGGGATACGCCGACCACGTGAGCGTGCTGCCGGGCGGGAGTTTCCGGCTGTTCGTGTCCACGACGACGCCCGGCTTCACCGCCGAGGCGTTCCGGATGGGCTGGTACGGGGGCGCGCAGGCGCGGAGCGTGTGGCGGTCCGAGCGGCAGCCGGGAGTCCGGCAGGCGCCCGCCAAGGTCGAGCAGAGGACGCGGACGGTGTCGGCGGCGTGGCGGCCGTCGATGACGGTGTCCACGGCCGGGTGGCCGGCGGGAAGCTATCTGATCCGGCTGACCGCCGCGACGGGGGCGCAGCGGTTCGTGCCGATCACCGTCCGGTCGCCCGGTGCGCAGGGACGCGTGGTCGTGCTGAACGCGACCACCACCTGGCAGGCGTACAACATGTGGGGCGGCTACGACCTGTACAAGGGGCCGTCGGGCGGGCTGAACGACCGGGCCACCGCGGTCAGCTTCGACCGGCCCCTACGACGGGAACGGCGCGGGCAAGTTCCTGGCGTACGAGCAGCCCGCGATCGCGCTGGCGGAGAAGCTCGGCGTGCCGCTGGCGTACGCGACCGACAACGACCTGCACGCCGACCCCCGCCTGCTGGACGGGGCCCGCGGGCTGCTGACCCTGGGGCATGACGAGTACTGGTCGTCCGCCATGCGGGAGCACGCCACGCAGGCCCGCGCCAGGGGGGTCAACATCGCGTTCCTCGGCGCCAACGCGGTGAACCGGCACATCCGGTTCCAGAGCACGGCGCTGGGGGCCGACCGGCTGGTGGTCTGCTACAAGGACGCCGGGTCCGATCCGATGTCCGGGAAGAACCCGGCCGAGTCCACGCAGGACTGGCGGCTGCCGCCGATGCCGCGGCCCGAGAGCGACCTCATCGGCATCCAGTACGTGTGCTTTCCGGCGGAGGGGGCCTTCACCGTCCACCGGCCGGACTTCTGGCTGTTCCGGGGCACCGGGGTGCGGAAGGGGACGCGGTTCCCGGGTGTCATCGGGCCGGAGGCGGACGCGCTCAACCGCGGCGGGCCCACGCCGTCCACCCTGGAGATCGTCGCGCACTCCCCGATCGCGTGCGGGAACGGGGCGGCCGGCGCGGACGCCTCGTACTACACCGTCAGGAGCGGGGCGGGCGTGTTCGCCACCGGGACCATGCGCTGGGTGTGCTCCATGCGCGGCCCCTCCTGCGGGCACGGGGTCACCGAGGCGGGACGCAGGTTCGTCACCCAGGTGAGTTCGACGCTCATCACGGCCATGGCGGCCGGGCCGCTCGGGAACCGTTATCCGTCCCGTCCCAACCACGGGGAGTTCACCGGCACGCCGTGATCACGTGGCGCGGGCGCGTTTCTCCTCGTCCTCCAGGAGGGGGCCCAGGCGGAACGGGACCTGGTGGGTCAGGACGATCGAGGTGGTGCTCCGCCGGACGCCGGGACAGGCCAGGATCGAGTCGATCACCTCGTGCAGCTGCTTGCCGTTCGGGGCGACGGCCCGCACCAGCAGATCGCCCTGCCCGGTGATGCCGAGGACCTCCAGGACCCGCGGGATCTTCGCGAGCGCGAGGGCCGCTTCGCGCAGCCGGCCCTGCGCCACCTCCAGCGTCACGAACGCGGTCAGCTCGAAACCGATCGCACCGAGATCGACCTCCCGGCCGCGGTGCCCGATGACGCCCTCGCGTTCGAGGCGCTCGACGCGCGCGTGCGCGGTGTTGCGGGCGATGCCGAGCTTGGCGGCCAGTTCGGTGACGCCGATGCGCGGCTGCTCCACCAGGCGGCGCAGGATCTGCAGGTCGAGGAGGGTGGTACGCGTCACAATGCTCAGCTCCGCCGGGTAACTCGTTTCTGACTTGAGCAATCCGCTCAATTATCGACCCGGCATCTTGCACTCCGCTCAGCGAGACGGGTCAATGCAGGCATGAGCACCACCTCTTCCTCCCCGCTGCGTGACCGGCTGGAACTGGAGCGCGGCCGGATCGCGCTCGGCGGCGTGCACGCGCTCGTCCGGCTGCTGCTCGACCAGCGGCGGGCGGACGCGCGGCGCGGCTGGAGGACCGCCGGGTTCGTGTCCGGGTACCGGGGGTCGCCGCTCGGCGGCCTCGACCAGCAGCTGATGCGGGACGCGAAACTGCTGGAGGACAGCGGCATCCGGTTCGTGCCGGGCGTGAACGAGGAGCTGGCGGCGACGGCGGTGTACGGGTCGCAGCTCGTCGACCATCTGCCGGGGCCGCGCTACCAGGGCGTCTTCGGCCTCTGGTACGGCAAGGCGCCCGGCGTGGACCGGTCGCTCGACGCGTTCAAGCACGCCAACTGGCTCGGCACGTCCGAGCGGGGCGGGGTCCTCGCGGTGGTGGGCGACGACCCGTCCTGCAAGTCGTCCACGCTGCCGTCGGCGACGGAGGGCGCGCTCGCCGAGGCGTTCATGCCGGTGCTGGTCCCGGCGTCGGTCGGGGACGTGCTGCGGCTCGGACGGCACGGGTTCGAGATGTCCCGGTTCAGCGGTGCCTGGACCGGTTTCAAGGTCGTGACCGATGTCGCCGACTCGCACGAGATCGTGGCCGCCGAGCCCGTGCCCGACCCCGTCCTCCCCGAGTTCGGCTGGCGCGGGCGCCCGTGGAAACCGACCCGCAGGCCGGGCGTCGACCTGAAGGGCACGACGGCCCTGGAGGGCGAGGTCCTGCACGGGCGGCTGCGGGCGGCCGCGGCGTACGCCGCAGCGAACGGCCTCGACCGGATCGAGGGGGCGGCCGGGGACGCGGCGATCGGGCTCGTCGCGGCCGGGCGCACCTACCTGGAACTGCGCGAGGCACTCGACCGGCTCGGGCTGGACGACGAGGCGCTGGCCCGCCGCGGTGTCCGGCTGCTGCGCCTCGCCCTGATCCACCCCCTGGACGCGGGACGGGTGAAGGAGTTCGCGCGGGGCCTGCGCGAGATCGTCGTCGTGGAGGACAAGCGCGCGTTCATCGAGGCGCAGATCCGGGACGTCCTCTACGACCAGCCGGAACGTCCCGCCGTGTACGGCAAGACCGGGCCCGGTGGCGCCGATCTCGTCCCGCCCGACGGGGGCCTGGACGCGGACCGCATCACCCGGGCCCTCGCCGGGCTCCTCGCCGACCGGGTCGGCGAGGAGCACCTCGACCTGCGCGACCCCGTGCTGCGGCCCCGCAAGCCGCGGATCAACCTGCTCACGTCCGCGCGCACCCCGTACTTCTGCTCCGGGTGCCCGCACAACCGGTCGACGGTCGTCCCGGACGGGTCGATCGCGGCGAGCGGCATCGGCTGCCACGTCATGACCGTGTTCACCGGCCGCAGCATCGGCACCACGCAGATGGGCGGCGAGGGCGCGATGTGGGTCGGCGCGGCGCCGTTCAGCGACACCGGGCACATGTTCCAGAACCTCGGCGACGGGACGTTCTTCCACTCGGGCAGCCTCGCCGTCCGGCAGGCCGTCGCGGCCGGCACCCACATCACCTTCAAGATCCTCTACAACGCGGCCGTCGCGATGACCGGCGGGCAGCACGCCGACGGCGGCTCCGACCCGGCCGCGATCACCCGGATGCTGCACGCCGAGGGCGTCGCGAAGATCGTCGTGGTGGCGGACGACCCGTCCCGCTATCCGCGCGGCACCGGCTGGGCGCCCGGCGTCCGCGTCCGGCACCGCGACGACCTCGACGCCGTCCAGCGGGAGCTGCGGGAGATCCCCGGCGTGACCGTGCTGCTGTACGACCAGGCGTGCGCGGCGGAGACGCGGCGCAAGCGCAAGCGCGGGCTCGTCCCCGACCCGCGGACCCGCGTGCTGATCAACGAGGCGGTCTGCGAGGGCTGCGGCGACTGCGGCGTGAAGTCGAACTGCCTCAGCGTCGAGCCCGTCGAGACCGAGTTCGGCCGCAAGACGCAGATCAACCAGACGTCCTGCAACAAGGACTACTCCTGCGTGGACGGCGACTGCCCCTCCTTCCTCACCGTGGTCCCGGGCGGGCGGAAGGCGCGGCCGTCACTGCCGGAGATCGGTGAACTGGACGATCCCGAAACCCGCCCCGGCTCGGCGGACATCCTGCTCGTCGGCATCGGCGGAACCGGCGTCGTCACCGTCAACCAGGTCCTCGCGACCGCGGCGCTCATCGACGGGCGGCACGCCCGCGCACTCGACCAGACCGGGCTGAGCCAGAAGGCCGGCGCGGTCGTGTCGCACCTGCGGATCGGGGACACCGACCGGGACCGTCCGGGCATGGTCGGCGCGGGCGGCGCCGACGCCTACCTGGTGTTCGACTCGCTCGCCGGGACGGCGGAGCCGAACCTGCGGCGCTGCGCGCCCGGCCGGACCGCCGCGGTAGTGTCGACCAGCGAGGTCCCCACCGGGCAGATGATCACCGACACGGCGGCGTCGCTGCCGCCGAGCGCGGCACTGGTACGGCAGATCGCCGACCGGACCGACGGGGACCGCCTCGTCGCCCTCGACGCCCTCGCGCTCGCCGAACGCTGGTTCGGGAGCACGACCACCGCCAACTTCGTCGTGGTCGGCGCCGCGTACCAGGCGGGGCTGCTGCCGCTGCCGGCGAAGGCGATCGAGGAGGCGCTCGCGCTGAACGGCGTCCAGGTGGAGCAGAACGTGCAGGCGTTCCGGGCGGGGCGGCGGCTCGTCCTCGAACCGGGGTGGGCCGCCGAGCCCGCCGTGGCCGCACGGGTCACCGGAAGGCCCCTGGACGCGACCGCGCCGGCCGCGATGAGCCTGGTCGAGGCGGCGGACGCGGCCGGCGAACTGGCCCGCGTGCTGCGGATCCGCGTCCCCGACCTCGCCGCCTACCAGGACCTCGCGCTCGCCAAGCGGTACCTGGACGCCGTCCTGCGCGTCGCCCGCGCCGAGCGCGCGGCCGGGATCGGGGGGCAGCGGCTCGCGGTCGCCGTCGCGCGCAACCTGTACAAGCTGATGGCCTACAAGGACGAGTACGAGGTCGCGCGCCTGCATCTCGACCCGGAGCTCACCCGGCGGGTCGAGGAGCGGTTCGGGCCCGGTTCCACCGTGGCGTACCTGCTGCACCCGCCGCTGCTGCGGGCGGTCGGGCTGGACAGGAAGATCGCGCTCGGCCGGTCGGCCCGTCCGGCGTTCCGCACGCTGCGCGCCATGCGGCGGCTGCGCGGCACCCCGTTCGACCCGTTCGGCGCGACCGCGCAGCGCCGCGCCGAACGCCGCCTCGTCACCGGCTACATCGCCGTCGTGAACGAACTGGTCGCCGGGCTGGACGCCGGACGGCACGACGTCGCCGTCCAGATCGCGGAGCTGCCGGACATGATCCGCGGCTACGAGGAGGTCAAGACCGCGAACATCGCCCGCTACGAGGAGAGCCTCCGCGAGCTGCTCGCCACGTGGCGGGCCGAGCGGTCTCCCAGCCGGGTGCGATGATCAGGTGATCGCGCTGGTCACCGCGCCGGCCAGCGCGATCACCGCCGGCCGCGGGACGGGCGGCTCCCCGGCGGCCGGTCCCGCCGGGATTCTCATTTTCGCCGGCCTACGTCGAACCGGGTGCGCGGGACCGCGCGTACCTCCTGGCACACCGGGCACCGCGCCCGGCACCGACCTGCGGCGAAAGTGAGGTTCATTGGAATCGGGCCCGCGGCCGACGGGCCGCCACCGCCCCGGGCAGCACCCTGACAGGTGGCGGCGCAAGGAGATCCGCCGCCCGCGGCACGGGTTCGGTATCCCGTGGCCCATGTTCGCAGGGGTCGCCACCACGATCATCGCGGCGGCCCTCCTCGTCACCGGGATCGGCGGCACGCTCTCCAGCCGGGACCCCTCCCCCGGCAGTCTCCTCCCGCTCCAGGCGGCGTCCCCCTCGCCGGCGGACACCTCGCGAACACCGTCCCCCGAACCGTCCCGCGCCAGGACGCGCGAACAGGCCGAGCCGCCGGGGAACCCGGACCCGGGCCCGGCGGAACGGCACATTCGCGACGCGCTGCTGCAGCTGCGCTCCTCGGTCCGCCGGGGCGTCGCCGCCGGTGACGTCCGCGGCGACGCCGGCCTGGACCTCACCAGGGCCATCGAGCGGATGCTCGGCCGACCGCGGGCACCGCTCGCCCGGCGCCGCGCCGACGTCGCCTACCTCCACATGAAGATCACGACCCGCGCCCGCGAGGGCGCCATCACGGGCGGACGCGCCGAGCTGTTCCACCTCATCCTCGACCGCGCCACCTGCCGCCCACCGGCCCGGATGCACCCGGTGAAGTAGCATCGGGGCGTGCAGGAGCTCAGCCAGGACGATTTCACCGCTCTGCTGGCGTTCCGTACCGGGCTGCGGCGCTACCTGCGCTGGAGCGAGCAGGCGGTGCGCGCGGCGGGGCTGACGCCGGCCCAGCATCAGCTCCTCCTCGCCGTCCGGGGCCACGATGCCGAGCGTGCGCCCACCATCGGCGAACTCGCGGAGTACCTGCTCCTGCGCCACCACAGCACGGTCGAGCTGATCAACCGGGCCGAGCACGCGGGCCTCGTCGCCCGCGAACGCGACCCCGACGACAACCGGGTGATGCGGGTGCGGCTGACGCCCGCGGCCGACCGCGTCCTCGCCGGCCTGACCCGCGTCCACCTGGCCGAACTGCGCAGCCTCGCGCCGATCCTGGAGCGCCTGAGCGCCGAGCTGAAAACCCTGGAGGACCGGCCGGGCGGCTGACCGGCCGCCGCGGCGGCGATCGCGCCCAGCGCGGTGATCGGACGGATCACTCGTCGCGCGGGCCGAACTCGACGCAGCAGTAGCCGGTGTGAGGGGCGAGCACGGCCTCGACGGAGGGCGCTCCCAGGCCGTCCACCATCCCCGCCAGGAAGGCGTGGTTGACGCCGCAGACCAGGTCGGGGTCGTCCTCGGCCATCGGGTGGAACGGGCAGTTGCGCAGCCGCAGCCGCGCCGGGCCCTCCCGGTCGGGCTCGAACCCGTGCCGTTCCAGGATCTCCGCCGCGCAGGTGAGCGCGCGTTCGGTGCCGAGCCGCCCGCCCCGGACGGGACGGCTCCGCGCCGCGCCGAGCGCCCGCCCGCGTTCCCCGGCGGCCCGCAGTGCCGCGTCCCGTGCGCTCTCCCCCGGCTCCTGCCCGCGGACGGCGTCCAGCAGGATGCTCGCGAGCAGCCCGTGCTCGCGCTGCGGGATGCTGACCCGCACGTCGACCCCGGACGGCTCGTACACCTTGGGCGCCCGGCCGACCCGCCGGACACCGGACGGGTTGGCATAGCGGGCGCACAGCAGCCCCGCGTCCACGAGCTTGTCGAGATGGAACGCGGCCAGCTTGCGCGAGATGCCGACGCTCGCGGCGGCCTCGTCCCGGGTCACCGGCGCCTTCGCCGCGCGGATGAACGCGTACATCCGGCGCCGCAGGTCGTCGCTGAGGATCGCGGCCGCCTCCAGCCCGGCGGAGTCCGAAGTCACGCCACCCACCCTAGCGTGCGATCACCATAACACCCAAAAAATCTGGTCCAAACAAGACAAGACCCCATCTTGCCTTCCCATCGTTGACGTGACACTGCTATAAAACCAATACTTGTTGGTGAAATAGGAGGTCGTCATGGACGATCCGCAGCAGCAGTCGAAACGGCCGGTGAGCGCGCTCGCCGGCGGCTACGGCCACCCCCTGCACCCGATCCTCGTGACGGTGCCGATCGGGGCATGGGTGGGCAGCCTCGTGTTCGACATCGCCTCGCACGTGGCCCACGACCCGGACTTCCTGGCCAAGGGCTCGCTGTGGCTCATCGGCCTCGGCGTCGCGGGCGCGCTCGCCGCCGCCGCGACCGGGTTCCTCGACCTGCTCGCCGTCCCGCCGGGGACGCGCGCCTTCCGCACCGCGCTCGTCCACATGTCCCTGAACCTCACCGTGACCCTCGCCTACGTGGGCGGCTTCGGCTGGCGGCTCGGGGACGTCACCGGACCGGTCGCCCCGGGCCGCATCGCCCTGTCGGCCGTGGCCCTCGCGGGCCTCGCGGTGTCGGGGTTCCTGGGCGGGAGGCTCGCCTACCGCTACGGCGTCCGCGTCGCCGACGAGAACACCCAGGCCGAAGGCTTCACCACGAACCGGCCCGCACCCCGTCCCACCGCCGACCAAGGAGAGACACCATGACCATCGCCGCACTCGCCACCTGGCTGATCACCGCCCTGGGCGGCTTCTACATGCTCGGCACCTGGATCGCCCGCGGTGGCGTGCGGGGCGGGACCTCCCGCCTCCCCGTCCCGGTGATCTTCGGCCACTTCCTGCTCGCCGCCGCCGGGCTCGTCGTCTGGGTGATCTACGTGTTCACCGACGCGGGCGCCCTCGCCTGGACGGCGTTCGGCATCCTGCTGCCGGTCGCGCTGCTCGGCTTCGTGATGTTCTTCCGCTGGCTGGCCGTGACGCGCACCCCGTCCGTCCGCCCCGAGGGCGCCCCGGGGTCCGCCCAGGCCACCACGGCGCCGGAGAGCGCCTTCCCCATCCCGGTCGTCCTCGGCCACGGCCTGTTCGCCGTCGTGACCCTGATCCTGGTGATCCTGTCCGCTCTCCAGTCCTGAGCCACGCGCCCGCCGCGATCGCGTCCGAGACGCGCCGGGGACAGGGCGACCTGTCCCCGGCGCGTCAGTCCTCGGGCCGTCCGGTCAGCGGCACGGGTCCGGTCAGCCATGACACGACGGGGTTGGGTTCGCGGGACCGCGCGAGCCGCTCCCGCGCCGCCTCCACGTACCGCGTCCGCCGGCGGTGCGCCAGGAGCCGGTGGAAGCGGGCGAGGTGCGCGGTGGCCGGGCGCCCCGTCCCGGCCGGCTCGTAGCCGTGGTGGCACAGCCGGCGGGCGAGGACGTGCTCGACCAGTTCCGCCTCCCAGTCCGCCATGCGCTCCCGCCACACCCCGACCTGGCGGGTGGTGACGGCCTCGTGCGTGCGCAGATGCCACCTGCGTTCGAGCGGCACCGTCCGGCGCGCATGCCGGTACGCCTCGGTCATCTGGGCGTCGTACTCCTCGCCGAGGAACGCGCACAGCCTCCTCAGCGCGTCCTCCGGGTCGGTGACGAGGTCCTCGTACCGGAGTTCGCAGAAGGTGTCCGGGCCGAGCCGGGCGCCGAGCCGCCCCCCGATGTCGACCGCCTCCCGCCAGGTCAGCGCGGCGGCGTAGAGGTCGCCCTTGAACCAGGGCATCCGCATCAGCGAACTCACCGCGTCCCGGCCGTCCCGGACGAGATGGACGAACTGCGCGTCCGGGAACATCCGCCGGAGCATCGGCACCCGGCGGAAGTAGCTCGGGCGCTTGTCGCCCCACCGCGGCTTGCCGTGCTCGCGGGCGTAGGCGCGAAAGACGGTCGCCAGCGCCGATCCGAGCGTCGGCGGCCCCTGCACGATCTCCTCGACGACCTCGGCGGCGTCCAGTTCGAGGACCGGGAACTTGGTGTCCTTGCCGCCGGTGATCCATTCGGCCAGCGCCCGCCGGTTCTCCGCGCGCTCCAGGTCACCGAAGCCGTGCCGTTTCTCGTACGCGACGTGCACGAACCGCGTCTCGGACGGGAACGCGATGCGCCGGTGCGAGTGCAGCATCTGCTGGAGCAGTGTCGTCCCCGACCGCGGGCATCCGAGGACGAAGATCGGCCGGCAGGAGTCCATGCTCATGGCCGGGGACCGTAGTCGCGGCTTGTGAACGCGGGCCCCAGTGCGCATCAACGCCGGATGAAAACTCCTTCCCGGCCGCCGCGGATGGTGAGGCCGGCGGTCGGGAACGGCGATCGGGCGGTAAAAGACTTCCCGTTGAGCGAGAAATGAGTTAGGGTCACCATTGGTGTGCCGGGAAGTCTGGTCGGCGAGACAGAGCAACGTCTCCGATCAGGAGGGTCGATGACTCCCCGGCACTTTTTGCATGCGCCGACCCGGCCGCGCGACGGCCGCCGGCAGGACTCCAGTCCGTACGAACTGAACCGCCTCGGCTGGACGCACGCCTTCCCCGACAGCTGAGCACATTCACTTTCTCGCGCAGCGAATCCTTTTCCCATCGACGGGCCACCGTTTCCGGTAGCCCGGACGGACAATGACGTCTCGAAGCGGAAGCGTGCATTTCCATGGGTGAATTCATCGACGCCGCGTTCGGTTTCCCACCGCTCTGTTCAGCTTTTCCCTCCTGGTCGTCGCCGGGTACTGGGCGCCCGCCCTGCTCGGCTGCCTGGAGGTCGACTTCCTCGGCGCCGGCGCCGATGCCGACACGGGGGCCGGTACCGGCGCCGAGGACGGGGACGGGGACGGCGGGGACGGGATCACCGCCCGCCGGCCGGGCGTCGCCGACGCCCGGCCGGCGGAGATCAATGGAACCGTGCTGACGGCCAATTGATCAAACAGACCTGCGGCGGGTCGTCGCCTCTGGGGGCCGCCAGACCGACGACCCGCC
>NZ_BCQQ01000033.1 GCF_001552155.1 Actinomadura formosensis NBRC 14204
GGCCGGTGCGGATCGGCTGGGGCGCCCGGCCGCCCGCGGCGCGAAACGCCCGGTCCGGCGCAGGCGTGTACCTGCTGGTGACCGGGACCGTCGTCCGCGACGCGCCGGTCCCGGGCCGGCATCACCGGCTGGGCATGCTGCAGCTCGCGCGGGCGCTCGGAGACGCCCGCGACGCGCGCGCGGCGGGCCGCCCGGTGGTGCGGCTGCATCTGCAGGACCGCCGGGCGGGGCTCGCCCGGCTGCTCGACGCGGCCGGCGCGGACCGATGAGCGCCTATATCCGGAATCGGGGCCCCGTGGGACGAGTTGGGGGCAGGATGCTTGGAGCAGTAGAACGAGAAGGCGCAGTGCTACCAGAGGGGGCCATGTGACCAACCCAGCCAATCCGCTTCGCGACCCGCGGGACAAGCGGCTGCCGCGGGTGGCCGGGCCGTGCGTGCTCGTGTTGTTCGGGGTCACCGGGGACCTGTCCCGCAAGAAGCTGCTCCCGGCGATCTACGACCTGGCGAACCGGGGGCTGCTGCCGCCGGGCTTCTCCCTGGTGGGCTTCGCGCGGCGCGACTGGGAGAACGAGGACTTCCGGCAGATCGCCTACGAATCGGTCAAGGCGCACGCGCGCACCCCGTTCCGCGAGGACGTGTGGACGCACCTGTCGGAGGGCATGCACTTCGTTCCCGGCGAGTTCTCCGACCCGGACGCGTTCGACGCGCTGTCGATGGCGGTCAAGGAGCTGGACGAGAGCCGCGGCACGGGCGGCAACTACGCGTTCTACCTGTCGATCCCCCCGAAGTTCTTCCCGCAGGTCGTGGAGCAGCTGCAGCGCAGCGGGCTCGCCGACCGCAGGGAGGGGGCCTGGCGCCGGGTCGTGATCGAAAAGCCGTTCGGCCGCGACCTGAAGACGGCGGTGGAGCTGAACGACACCGTGCACCGCGTCTTCCCCGAGGAGTCGATCTTCCGGATCGACCACTATCTCGGCAAGGAGACGGTGCAGAACATCCTCGCGCTGCGGTTCGCGAACACGATGTTCGAGCCGATCTGGAACCGCTCGTTCGTCGACCATGTGCAGATCACGATGGCCGAGGACATCGGGATCGGCGGCCGGGCCGGCTACTACGACGGCATCGGCGCCGCCCGCGACGTCATCCAGAACCATCTGCTGCAGCTGCTGGCGCTGACCGCGATGGAGGAGCCGACCTCGTTCAGCGCGGAGGCCGTCCGCGCCGAGAAGGCCAAGATCCTCTCGGCGGTGCGGGTGCCCGGCGCCCTGGCCGAGTCGACCGCGCGCGGACAGTACGCGGCGGGCTGGCAGGGCGGCGTGAACGTCCGGGGGTACCTGGAGGAGGACGGCATCCCGGCCGACTCGCGCACCGAGACCTACGCGGCGGTCAAGCTGGAGATCGAGAACCGCCGCTGGGCGGGCGTGCCGTTCTACCTGCGCACCGGCAAGCGGCTGAGCCGCCGGGTGACGGAGGTGGCGATGGTGTTCCAGCAGGCGCCGCACCTGCCGTTCTCGCACACCGACACCGAGGAGCTGGGGCAGAACGCGCTGGTGATGCGGGTGCAGCCGGACGAGGGCATCACGGTCCGGTTCGGCTCGAAGGTACCGGGCACGTCGATGGAGATCCGCGACGTCAACATGGACTTCGCCTACGGCGAGTCGTTCACCGAGTCGTCCCCCGAGGCGTACGAGCGGCTGCTGCTGGACGTGCTGATCGGCGACCCGCCGCTGTTCCCCCGGCAGGAGGAGGTCGAGCTGTCCTGGAAGATCCTCGACCCGATCGAGGAGTACTGGGCGAGCCGGGGCGGTCTCGACCAGTACAGGTCCGGCGGCTACGGGCCCGCCGGCGCCGACGAGCTCATGGCGCGGGACGGGCGCGCCTGGCGGCGGCTCTAAACGAACAGGGGCTCCTAGATGAACATCGATCTCACCGGAACGACGACCCGCAAGATCCAGGACGCGCTGACGCAGTCCCGGCATCTGATGGGCGGCCCGGCCGTCGGCATGGTCCTCACGCTGATCATCGTGACCGACGAGTCGGCGCAGTACGACGCGGTCCGCGCCGCGACGGAGGCGGCGCGCGAGCATCCCTGCCGGGTGCTGACCGTCATCTCCCGCGATCCGCGCGGCGGCTCGTCGCGGCTGGACGCCGAGATCCGGATGGGCGAGACCGGCCCGGGCGAGACCGTGCTGCTGCGCATGTACGGGCCGCTCGCCGAGCACGCCGACTCGGTGGTCGTCCCGCTGCTGATGCCGGACACGCCGGTGGTGACGTGGTGGCCGGGCGGCAAGGTGCCGAAGGTGCCCGCCGAGGACCCGCTGGGCGCGCTGGCGCAGCGCCGGGTGACCGACGCCTACGCGGCCCCCGACCGGCTCGGCACCCTCGCGCAGCTCGCGCGGGGCTACCGGCCGGGCGACACCGACTTCGCCTGGACGCGGCTGACGTCGTGGCGGTCGCTGCTGGCCGCCGCGCTCGACCAGGACCACGAGGAGATCGTGTCCGGCGAGGTGGCGGCCGAGCCGGACAGCCCGAGCGCGGAGCTGCTGGCGGCGTGGCTGTCGATCCGGCTCGGCGTGCCGATCGGGCGGGCGGTCTCCGAGGGGCCGGGGCTCACCGGCGTCCGGCTGACGACGACGGGCGGTGACATCATGGTCCACCGTCCGGACGGGCGGGTCGCGACGCTGTGCCGGCCGGGCCAGCCCGACCGGCAGGTGTCGCTGCTGCGGCGCCCGATGGCCGAGCTGCTGGCCGAGGAGCTGCGCCGGCTCGACCCCGACGAGGTCTACCACGACGCCGCCGCCCGGTTCGCCAAGGACCTCGCGGGCGGGACGGGGTCCCCGGAGGCGCCGTACGACACGGTCGGGGACGCGTGAGCGCCCCGGCGGTCCTGGTCCACCGCGACCGGGACCTGCTCGCCGAGGCCGCCGCCGCGCGGCTGGTGACCCGGATCGCCGACGCCCAGGCGGCGCGCGGCTCGGCGTCGGTCGTGCTGACCGGCGGCGGCGTCGGCACGGCGGTGCTGGCCGCGCTCGCCGCCACCGGGGCGCGCGACGCGATCGACTGGGGCCGCCTGGACGTGTGGTGGGGCGACGAGCGGTTCCGCCCCGCCGGGGACGCCGAGCGCAACGAGACCGGGGCGCGGGCGGCGCTGCTCGACCACGTCCCGGTCGACCCGGCACGGGTGCACCCGATGCCCGCGTCGGACGGCCCGGACGGCGACGACGTGGACGCCGCGGCGGCGCGGTACGCGGCCGAACTGCGCGCGGCCTGCTCGGGTGACGGCCCGGTGCCGCCGTTCGACGTGCTGATGCTGGGCGTGGGGCCGGACGCGCATGTGGCGTCGCTGTTCCCGGGCATGCCGGGGCCGCGCGACGAGCGTCCGGTCGTGGCGGTGCGGGACTCCCCCAAACCGCCGCCGACCCGGATCTCGCTGACGTTCCCGTCGCTGCGCGCCGCGCGGGAGGTGTGGGTGCTGGCGTCCGGCGAGTCGAAGGCGGAGGCCGTCCGGCTCGGGCTGGCGCCGGCCGCGGACCCGGCCCGGGTTCCGGTCGCGGGGGCCCGCGGCCGGGAGCGGACCCTGTTCCTGCTGGACCGGGCCGCCGCCGCCGAACTCCCGCCGGCTGGGGAACATCCCTGACGGCCGTCCGGTTCCGGGAGCGAAACAGGCCGTTCACCGGAGAAAACGCGAATGGTGCCGTTCGTCACGCATGTCACGCGTTGAACCGTGCATACCCTGACCACAGGCAACTGTTGACCGAGGGTTGACCCGCAGTGCGGGCCGAACGGGCGAGCGTGAGGAGATCTCAGGTGCTCAAGGGCCGGACCGGGACGGCGAGCGCGGCGATCGCGGGGGCGGTGATCATCGCCGTCGCGGGCTGCTCGTCCGGCGGTGACGGCGGCAAGGGCGGGGGCGCCGGGGGCGGGGACGCGGTGAAGCTGACGATCACGCCCGCGACCGGCACGAAACAGGCCGCCCCCGACACGCCCGTCACCGTCACCGCGGACAACGGCAGGCTGACCGGCGTGACCCTCACCTACGGTACGAAGAACGCGAAGGCCGAGGGCGGGTTCGCGGCGGACGGGAAGTCGTGGAAGTCGTCGTGGACGCTGCGTCCGTCCACGACGTACACGGTCACCGCGAAAGGCAGCGGCGGCGGCAAGGAGGTCACCGCGACCTCCACGTTCACGACGCTGACACCGGCGAAGAAGCTGGAGTCCGGCATGTCGCCGCTGGACGGCGAGACCGTCGGCGTCGGCATGCCGGTGCAGTTGCTGCTGTCCCGCCCGGTGACCACGAAGGCCGGGAAGGCCGCGGTGGAGAAGGCCCTTGAAGTCCGCATGTCCAAGCCGGTCGAGGGCGCGTGGTACTGGATCAGCGACAAGGAGGTCGACTTCCGGCCCCGCGAGTACTGGCCGTCCGGGCAGAAGGTGAAGGTCATCGCGCACCTGGCGGGCCTGAGGGCCGGCGACGGCATGTACGGGACGAAGGACCGCACCACGAGCTTCACCGTCGGCCCGCGGCACATCACCACCATCGACGCCAGGAAGCACCGCGCGACGGTGACCGACGGCGGCAGGACCGTGCGGACGCTGAAGGTCAGCCTCGGCAAGCCGGGCCACGACAGCTACAGCGGAACGATGATCGCGCAGGAGAAGGCGGCGCACATCATCATGGACTCGGCGACCACCGGCGACCCCGGCGAGTACCGGATCCCGACGAAGTGGAACGTCCGCCTCACCTACAGCGGCACGTTCGTCCACTCGGCACCGTGGTCGACGGACGCGCAGGGCAACGACAACGTCAGCCACGGCTGCGTGAACGCCTCGCCGTCGGACGCCAAGTGGTTCTACGACTTCACCAACCGGGGCGACATCGTCGAGGTGACGGGCACGTCGCGCAAGCTGCGGTTCGGCAATGGGCCGACGCCGTGGGCGAAGTCGTGGGACGGCTGGCTGGCGGGCGGCGCCACCGGCAAGCCGGTGACGGGCCTGCCGCTCAAGTGACCCCCGCCGGGCGCGCAGGGAGATCGCTGGCACACTGGTTGCCATGCAGAAGCTCTCGCTGGACGCACGGGTACGAGACCATCTGAAGCGGGCCGCGGCCGGCTCGGCCGGCCGCAGCGCCGACACCGTCTACGGCGGGCACGAGCACGTGCTGCGCCAGACGCTCGTGGCCCTGACGGCGGGCACGTCGCTGGCGGAGCACGAGAACCCGGGCGAGGCGACGATCCTCGTCCTGCACGGGCGGGTCCGGCTGGTGGCCGGCGAGAACTCCTGGGACGGAATGTCCGGCGACCTGCTGATCATCCCGGACTCGCGGCACAGCCTGGAGGCGGTGGAGGACGCCGCCGTCCTGCTCACCGTCGCCAAGACCAAGACCAAGACCGGCTGACCGGCGTCACAGCGCGGCGAGGACGCCGATGCCGAGCGCGAGCGGCACCGCGGCCGGGACGGTGGTGAGCACGGCGGCGGCCGTCGCCGCCGCCGTCGCGTTCATCTCTCGTCTCGCCTTTCGTGCGCGGGGGTCAGCGGCGGCGCAGGTGCGCCAGGCAGGCGCCGGGTTCGGCGAAGGGCTCCAGCCGGTCGGCCTCGACGGGCGCGTCCAGTTCCCGCAGGGCGCCCTGCATGAGGCCGAGGTGGACGTCGCAGACCAGCGGCCCGTACTCCTCGGCCAGTTCCAGGAACGGGCAGTGCCGCAGCCGGATGACGTCGCCCTCGGGCCGCGGCGCGAAGTCGAGGTCGTCCAGCAGGGCGGTGAGCCGGTCGGCCGCCTCCTCGCCGGTCACGCGCTGGAACGGCGGCGGCCGGTCGACGAGGTAGCGGCCCCATTCGCGGCCCGCCTGCGCGGCGTTCTCGCGGGCGGCCGGCCCGTCCGACGCCAGCCGGCTGAGCAGGATCTGGGCGAGCAGCCGGTAGCCGCGGGTGCCGCCGCGGTCCATGCCGGGGCGCGGGGTGTAGACGGTGCGGGGACGTCCGGGGCCGGAGGGCTGCTCGGTGGTCCGCTCGACCGTGCCGTCGGCGACCAGGGCGTCCAGATGGAAGCGCGCGGTGTTGGCGTGGACGTCGAGCCGGTCGGCGACCTCGGCGACACCGAGCGGGGTGCCGGCGTCGCGCAGGACGTCGAGGACCTCGCGGCGGCGGGAACGTTCGGCCGGCATGCCGCTCACCCCTCCCCCATCGGCGGAAGGGCCGCGACCAGCGGCGGGTCGCGGTCGAGGACGCCGAGCCTGCCGGCCCCGCCCGGCGAGCCGAGGTCGTCGAAGAATTCGGCGTTGACCTGGGTGTAGGCCTTCCACTGGTCCGGCAGGTCGTCCTCGTAGTAGATCGCCTCGACCGGGCACACCGGCTCGCATGCGCCGCAGTCGACGCATTCGTCCGGATGGATGTACAGGGCGCGTGCCCCCTCGTAGATGCAGTCGACGGGGCACTCGTCGACGCACGCGCGGTCCTTGACGTCCACGCACGGTTCTGCGATCACATAGGTCACAGTGCGCTCCTCACGACGTTTTCACTAATACTACTGTATTAATGGTGCGAAACAGGGCCGGGCTCTCTGCGGCACCGCTCCGGCGGCCGGGCCGCCGACCAAAGTCGGTCGTCCCCCGACCTGCGGCCACTGCCCGGGGCGGGCGGCGTGGCTACCGTTGGCGCGTGGACCTCTTCCGGCGATCATGGCGCGACCGGCTCGGTGACGCGGGCCTGACCGCCGCCGCGGCCGCGCTCGGCGTGCTGCTGCTGATGGGCACGAAGGAGGACCTTCCTCCCGGCGAGACGATCGCGGTTCCGCGGGATCTGGCGATCGGCACGGTCACCTGCGTCTTCCTCCTGCCGTTGCGGCGCCGGTATCCGGTGGGCTTCGCGGTGACGATGGTGTTCGCGCAGTGGACCGCGACGATGGCGCTCGGCACGGCCGCGATCGCGATGTACTCCCTGGCGATGCTGCGCCCCTGGCGGACGACCCTGCCGATCGCGGGCGCGAACCTGGCGCTGATCACCACGCTGTTCTGGATGACCTCCCCCTGGCACCAGTTCCGCCAGGGCATCGTCACCTTCGCCCTGATGTACGCGGTGCTGATCACGGTGGGAATGCTGGTCCGGTCCCGGCGGCAGCTCATCGCCTCGCTGGAGGAGCGGGCGCGGGCCGCCGAGACCGAGCAGCGGCTGCGGGTCGAGGAGGCGCGGCTGCTGGAGCGCGAGCGGATCGCCCGGGAGATGCACGACGTCCTCGCGCACCGCATCTCACTGCTGGCCGTGCACGCGGGGGCGCTGGAGTTCCGCCCGGACGCGCCGCCCGAGCAGCGCGAGGCCGCCGGAGTCATCCGGCAGAGCGCCTACGAGGCGATGGAGGACCTGCGCGACGTCATCGGCGTGCTGCGGGACGACTCCGCCGGCGGCGCCCCCGAGCGCCCGCAGCCGACGCTCGCGGACGTGCCCGGCCTCGTCCGCGAGTCGCGGCGCGCCGGGACCCGCATCACCCTGGAGGAGAACGTCCCCGACCCCGGCCTGGTGCCGTCGCGTGTCGGGCGGCACGCCTACCGGATCGTCCAGGAGGGGCTGACGAACGCCCGCAAGCACGCGCCGGGCGAGCCGGTGCGGGTGAGGCTGGACGCCGGGACCGGCCTGGACATCGAGATCGTCAACCCGCTGCCGCCCGGCCCGCCCGCGCTGCCGCCGCCCGCCTCCGGGGCGGGGCTGGTCGGGCTCGCCGAGCGGGTCGCGCTGCTCGGCGGGACGCTGGAGCACGGCCGGACCGGCGACGGCCGGTTCCGACTGCGCGCCCGGCTGCCGCTGGTGATCGCGCATGCCCACGGGGACCGGCGGGAAAGGTGAGGTGCATGGCAGCGAACTCCTCTGACCGGCCCGTCCTGGAAGAACTCGACCGGGCCGAGTGCCTGCGCCTGATCTCCGGCGGCGCCATCGGCCGCGTCGCGTTCGACGACGGGGAGGGGCCCACGGTCATCCCGGTGAACTACGCCGTCGACGGGGAGGCGGTGATCTTCCGGACGTCGGCGTCCGCGCGGCTGGGCCACAGCCTGCTGACGTCCGTGCCGGGCGGCGAGGTCAGGGCGGCGTTCCAGGTCGACCGGTTCGACGAGACCGGCCAGGTGGGCTGGAGCGTGCTGGTGCGCGGCGGCGCGCATCCCCTGTCGGACGAGGAGAAGACGAAGGCGGCGAACGTCGAGCCGTGGCCCGCCGGCGACCGCGAGGCGTGGTTCCGGCTGGCGGCGCGGGAGGTCAGCGGACGGCGCCTGCGCAAGCCCTGACGGGCCCGTAGGGTGACCGGATGGACTCCCCTCCCATCCGCGTGCTGATCGTGGACGACGACGCGCTCGTCCGCGCCGGCCTGTCGATGATGCTGGCGAACGCCGGCGACCTGGCGGTGGTCGCGGACGTCGCCGACGGCGCCGAGGTCGTCGCCGCCGTCAACCAGCACCGGCCGGACGTCGTCCTGATGGACATCCGGATGCCCCGCCTGGACGGGCTCGCGGCGACCGAACTGCTGCGCGCCCGCCGCGAGCCGCCCGAGATCATCATCTTGACCACGTTCGACACCGACGACCACATCCTGCGCGCGATGCGGGCGGGTGCGAGCGGCTTCCTGCTGAAGCACACCCCGCCGCCGGAGATCGTCCGGGCGATCCGGCAGGTCGCGGCCGGGGAGCCGATGATGTCGCCGGCGGTGCTGCGCAAGATGATGTCCTACGTCGCCGAGCGGGGCGCCGACCCGCGCCGCGAGCGCGCCCGCAAGCTGCTGGACCGGCTGACCGAGGGCGAGCGGGCCGTGGCCGCCCTCGTCGGGCGGGGCCGGACCAACGGCGAGATCGGCGGGGAACTGTCGCTCAGCGTCGCGACCGTGAAGGCGTACGTGTCGCGGCTGCTGACGAAACTGGACCTGAACA
Source organism: Actinomadura formosensis NBRC 14204 (assembly GCF_001552155.1). Lineage (GTDB taxonomy): Bacteria > Actinomycetota > Actinomycetes > Streptosporangiales > Streptosporangiaceae > Spirillospora > Spirillospora formosensis. The sequence continues at coordinate 8,899 of NZ_BCQQ01000033.1, forward strand.
ACCGGGTGCAGATCGCGCTGCTCGTCCACGACGCCGCCCTCGACGACTAGCGTCCGCGGGGCGCCAGCGGGACGTCGCGCAGCAGCAGCGCCGCCGCGAGCCCCGCCGCGAGGAGGGGCAGCGCGGCGAGGAACAGTACGGAGAACGCGTCGGCGAAGGCCGCCGCGACGCCGTCCCGCACGGGCCCGGGCAGGGTGGCCAGGACCTCCGGGCGGACGGCGTCGGCGAACGGGGGGACCCGCCCGTACGGGACGCGCCGGCCGACCTCCGCCGCGAACCGGTGCGTCACGACGGCGCCGAAGACGGCCATCCCGGCGGCGGTGCCGAGCATCCGGGTCGCGAACACCCCCGAACTGGCCGCGCCTAGGTCCCCGCGTGCCGCGGCGTTCTGCGCGATCAGCATGACGACCTGCTGCGACAGCCCGGCCCCGAACCCGAGCACCGCCATGTAGACGCCGGCGGTGAGCAGGCCCGTGCGCTCGTCCATCGTCGCCAGCAGCGCGACGCCGGCCGCGCTGACCGCCATGCTCGCCGCCGGGAGCCGGTGGTAGCGGCCGGTGCGGTGGATGTACCGTCCGGCGGCCATCGAGGCGGCCACCAGCGCGGCCATCATCGGCAGCAGCAGCAGGCCGGACCTGGTCGCGTCCACTCCCCCGACGACCTGGAAGAACATCGGCAGGTACGTGGCCAGCCCGAACCCGGTGGCACCGCCCACGGCCGCGACGGCGCAGGCCACGCTGAACGACCGGTCGCGGAACAGCGCCGGCGGGATGATCGGCTCGGCGGCCGTCCGCTCGGCGAGGACCCACGCGGTGAACAGCACGGCCGCGCCCGCCGCCAGCATGAGCACGACCGGCGAGCCCCACGCATGCCGCGTCCCGGCCCAGGCGGTGAGCAGTGTGAAGCAGGTGATCGCCGCGCCGAGCAGGACGATGCCGAGGTAGTCGATCCGCGGCCTGCCCTCCGGCTTGGGCAGGTGCAGGAACAGCACCGTCGTGACCGCCGCCGCGATGCCGAGCGGCAGGTTGACGTAGAACACCCACCGCCACGAGGCGTGGTCGGTGAGGAACCCGCCGATCAGCGGGCCCGCGACGCTGGACACCGCGAAGATCAGCGCCGCGTACCCCTGGTACCTGGCGCGCTCCCGCGGCTCGAACAGGTCGCCGGTCAGCGCGAACATCGAGCTCATCAGGCAGCCGGCGGCGGCTCCCTGCACCACCCGGAACACGATCAGCCAGGTCATCGTCGGCGCCGCCCCGCACGCCGCCGACCCGGCCAGGAACCCGGCGAGCCCGGTCAGCAGGACCGGCCGGCGCCCGAACAGGTCCCCCAGCCGTCCCGACAGGGGGACGGTGACGCTCGTCGCGAGCACATACGCCGTCGACACCCACGCGATCCGGTCGAGCCCGCCGAGGTCCCCGACGATCGTGGGCAGCGCGGTGCCGAGGACCGTCGCGTCCAGCGAGGACATGAGCCCGGCGAGCATCAGCCCGCCGAACACCACCAGCCGATGCCGCCGGCTCATCATCACGACCATGCGCGCACTCCATTCATATGCTTAAGACATATAGATGCTAAGAGCATGTAGTTGTGTTACGCAAGCCAACTAGACTGGCCGTCATGGGCGAGGAGGCGCTGGACTCGGTCGAGCGGAGCATGGTCAGGCTGCGCCGCGGCATGGCGCGGCAGCGGCTCGGCAAGACCGCGATCCGGGAGCACAACCTCCCCGTGGACGTGCAGGTCCTGCACGTCGTGGACGTGATCGACGAGGGGCCCGACGACCCCGGCGAGGAGATGAGCGTCGGCCTGGTCGCCGCCCGCCTCGGCGTGGACGCCTCACGCGGCAGCCGCGTCGTCGCCGAGGCCGTCAAGTCCGGTTACGTCCGCCGCGTCGCGTCCCAGGCGGACGGCCGCCGCATCCACCTCGAACTCACCGGCGCCGGCCGCCGCGTCGTCGAGGCCACCCGCCGCACCCGCCAGGAGCACTTCGCCAGGGCCATGAGCGACTGGACGGACGCCGAACGCGCCGAGTTCGCCCGCCTCCTGGCCCGCTTCGTCCACACCTACGAGGACTGACGGGCAGCCCCGGCGGCCCACCCCGCCGAGGTGGGAAGAGCTGGACTGCCCCGGTGAGCGCGTCCCGTCCGGCCGGGGCACTGCGGCGGCGGGTCAGGCGAGGACGGCGCAGAGGGCGTCGAGGGCGGCCGGGTAGGTGGGGCCGAGCGGGGTGCTGTAGCCGACGATGAAGCCCCGGGGACGTCCAGCGGGGTCCTGCCAGTGGTCGCGCAGGGGCATGAGGGCGAGGTCGCGGGACGCGGCGCGCCGCATGATCTCGTCCTCGCCGGGGCCGTCCGGGGGGAGCAGGACGAGGGCGTGCAGGCCGGCCGCGATGCCCAGCACGCGGACATGCGGGACGCGGGCGCGCAGGGTCTCGACCAGGAGGTCGCGGCGGCGCCGATAGCGGAGCCGGGATGCGCGGACGTGCCGGTCGTAGGCGTGGGTGTCGATGAGGTCGGCGAGGACGAGCTGGGCGAGCGACTGCGTGTGGGCGTCGGCGAGCCGCTTGGCCTCGGCGAAGGGCTCCACCAGGTGCGCGGGGAGCACCAGCCAGGCGAGGCGCAGCGCCGGGCCGAGGGTCTTGGACGTCGTGCCGCCGTAGACGATGTGGTCGGGCGCCGTCCCCTGCAGGGCGCCGACGGGCTGCCGGTCGAAGCGGAATTCGCCGTCGTAGTCGTCCTCGATGAGGACTCCGCCGGTGTCACGCGCCCAGGTGGTGAAGGCGCGGCGGCGGTCCGGGGCGAGCGTCGCGCCGGCCGGGTACTGGTGCGCCGGGGTGAGCACGGCGATGCCGGCGCGGTCGAGCCCGCCCGGCCGCGCCCCCAGGTCGTCCACCGCCAACGGGACGATGTCCAGCCCCGCACGGCGGACGATCGCGCGGTGGAACGGGTGACCCGGCTCCTCCATCGCGACCGGTCCGGCGCCGGCGAGGACGGTGGCGAGCAGCCCGAGCGACTGCGCGTACCCGGACGTGATCACGATCCGCGCCGGGTCGGCGTGGGCGCCCCGGGCCCGCCCGAGATACCCGGCCAGCGCCTCGCGCAGTTCGGGACGGCCGCGCGGGTCACCGAGCGCATGCGCGCCGGGCGGCGCGGACGCCAGCACGCGGCGGGTCGAGCGCAGCCATGCGGACGAGGGGAACGTGCTGAGGTCGGGGCGTCCGGGCAGCAGGTCGTGCACGGGGGCTCCGGGCTCGTCCGGCTCGGCGGCGGGCGGCCGGGGAGAGCCCCGCGTGGCGGCTTCGGCGACCCGCGTGCCCGATCCGGGGATCGCCGTCAGGTAGCCCTCGGCGGTCAGCTGGTCGTAGGCGGCGGTGACGGTGCCGCGTGACAGGCCCAGGTGGCCCGCCAGGGCGCGGGTCGACGGGACGGGGGCGCCGGGGGCGATGCGGCCGGTCCCGATGGCGGCGCGGAGGGCGCGTTCGAGGCCCGCGCGGCGGCCCCCGGACGTGTCGAGATCCAGATGCAGATCGACACCGGCCCAATCTTTCGGCATGAAACCGGATCTTAAACTTGGTCCGGTCCGCTTCTAGATTCGCCGGCATGATCGTTCTCGCTCAGCTCAGCGACACTCACCTCGACGGCGGCGACCGCAGGGCCGGACGCGCGGCCCGGGTCATGGACCGCCTGAACGCCCTGCCGGTCGACGCCGTCCTGGTCACCGGGGACATCGCCGACCACGGCGAGCCCGCCGAGTACGAGCAGGCCCGCAAGGTGCTCACGTCCGGGCATCCGGTGCTGACCTGCCCCGGCAACCACGATGCCCGGCGTCCCTTCCGCGAGGTCCTGCTGGGCGAGCCGCCCGCGGACGGCCCGATCAACCGCCTTCACCGGGTGAAGGGCGCCGTGGTCGCGATGTGCGACTCCACCGTCGCCGGCGGGGACCACGGGTTCCTGGACGACACGACGATCGGCTGGCTGGACCGGCAACTGGCCGCCAACCCCGACGAACCCGCGTTCGTCTGCTTCCACCATCCGCCGGTGGAACTGCAGATCCCGTACGTGGACGCGATCAGGCAGTTCGGCGAGGAGCGGCTGGCGGCGGTCATCGCACGGCATCCGCAGGTCGTCGCCGTCCTGTGCGGGCACGCGCACACGGCGGCGGCCACGACGTTCGCGGGACGGCCCCTGCTCGTCGCGCCGGGCGTCGTCTCCACTCTCCGCCTGCCCTGGCAGGATGGGGACATCGCCGACCATGACGCTCCGCCGGGCCTGGCGTTCCACGTCCTGACCGGCGAGGGCCGCCTGAGCACGCACTTCCGCACCGTCTGAGCCCGCGCTGGACATGCTCCATCAGGAAGATCGCCGCCGTGCCGGGCGCAGAGCGTTCATGCCGATGAACGATTGTTCGCCACAACGGAGAGGATTGGACATGAGGCATCTCGGCATCCTCGCCCACAGCGCGGAAGGCGCCGCGCTCTGCTTCCGGACGTTCTGCCACGAGGGTTTTCGCGAGCTGGGTCCCGACGACCATCCCGATGTCACGCTCGACCTCATCGCGCTCGCACGGAGCATGCCCGCGTGGGACGCCGGTGACCACGACTCGATCAGGGCGACGCTGGCCGAGAGCGTCCGGCGGCTGGCGGCGGCGGGCGCGGACTTCTTCGTCTGCCCCGACAACACCGCGCACATGGCGCTCGAACGTCCGGGCGACGACCTGCCGCTCCCCGGCCTGCACATCGCGCGGGTCGTCGCGGACCGGGCCGCCCGCGACGGCCGGACCCGCGTCGGCGTGCTCGGCACCCGCTACACCATGGACGGCCCCGTCTACCCGCGCGAGCTGGCCGCACGCGGCATCGCCGCCGAGGTCCCGGAGGCCGCCGACCGGGAGATCGTCAACAAGATCATCTTCACCGAGCTGGTCAACGGCGTCTTCACCGGGGACGCGCGCCGCGAGTACGTGCGGATCATCGGCCGGCTGGCCGAGCGCGGCTGCGACGCCGTCGCGCTGGTGTGCACCGAGATCCCGCTGCTGATCACCCCGGACGTCTCGCCGCTGCCCACCCTCGACTCCACCCGCCTGCTGGCCCGCGCCGCCTTCGACGTGGCCGTGGGCCGCCGCCCCCTCCCCGCCTGGCGCGGCGGCCCCGCCGCCATCTCCCGAGACGCCATCTCCTGAGACGCCCGGCCGGCGGCGAAACGGGCCGTCAGTGACCGGTGATCCGGTCGGCGACGCGCGCCAGCGGGGACGTGCCCGCCGATGCCGAGGCCGTCTCGCGGGCGTCGGCGGCCCGGTAGAGGGCGTACATCGCATGGACGCCGAGCCACCGCAGCGGCTCGGGCTCCCAGCGGCGGACGCGGCGCCCCACCCACGGCAGCGCGGTCAGCGGCGTGTCGTCCCGCAGGACGAGGTCGCGGAGGGTGCGGCCGGCCAGGTTGGCGGTGGCGACGCCGTGCCCGGTGTAGCCGCCCGCGTGGCCGAGCCCGGTCTCGTGGTCGAGGACGGCGGTCGAGCACCAGTCGCGGGGCACGCCGAGCACGCCCGACCAGGCGTGCTCGACGCGGACCTCGTCGGCGACGGCCGGGAACATCCCGGTCAGCATCGTCCAGAGGGCGTCGATCGTGGCGGGTTCGGTGCGTCCGCCGTCGTCGATGCGGGAGCCGTAGCGGTAGGGGCGGCCCCGGCCGCCGAACGCGATCCGGCCGTCGGCGGTGCGCTGCGCGTACATGTAGTAGTGGGCCATGTCGCCGAGCAGTTCGCGGCGCTCCCAGCCGATCTCCTTCCAGGCCACGGCGGGCAGCGGCGTCGTGACGATCATGGAGCTGTTCATCGGGAGCCAGTCGCGGCGATGCCCCGGCAGGCCGGCGGTGAAGCCCTCGGTGGCGCGCAGCACGTACTCGGCGGTGACGGTTCCGTACGGCGTGACGGCCGAGGCCGCGCCGCCGCGCCGCGGGCTGACGCGGATCACCGGCGTCCCCTCGTAGATCTCCACGCCGAGCCCCCTGACCACCGATGCGAGGCCGCGGGCGAGCGCGGCGGGCTGGACGCGGGCGCAGTGCGGGCTCCACGCCGCCCCGGTCGCGCCCTCGACCCGGAGCCGGTCGTCGCGTTCGGCGGCGGGCAGCGGGATGAGATCGTCGTCCGTCCAGCCCCAACTGCGGGCCTCGTCGACCATGGCGGCGAGCCGGGCGCGCTGGGCGGCGTTGCGGGCGACGTGCAGCACGCCGCCCTTCACCAGGTCGGCGTCGATGCCCTCCGCGGCGGCGACCCGGACGATCTCGTCCACCGCCCCGAACATGGCGCGCTGCAACGCGATCGCGGCCGGACGGCCGTGCCGGGCGGCGTAGCGCTCCCGGGACCCGGCGATCTCCCCCAGCACCCAGCCGCCGTTGCGGCCGGACGCGCCGAACCCCGCGAACTCGCGTTCCAGCACGACGATCCGCAGGTCGGGGCGGGCGCGCTTGAGGTAGTAGGCGGTCCAGAGGCCGGTGTATCCGGCGCCGACGACGCAGACGTCGGCCGTGCGCGGGCCGGGGAGCCGCGGGCCGGGCGCGGGTCGTCCGGCCGCCCGGTACCAGAAGGACACGCCGCCGTTGGCGAAGCCGGGGGCGAGGGGCGCCCGGCCAGACGAGGAGCTCATGCGCCCATCCTGCTGTATTCCGCAGCAAAATCAACAGGAGGCAACGGATTTCATGGGAAAACGTCGAGGATTCGACGGGATCCGATCCAACGGGAGCGGTCGGCGGCATAGTAGGCGGCACCGTCGGGTCCGGCCGGCCCGTCCCGCCACCGCCGCATGCCGAGCTGCTGGGCGATCTCCGCCGAGGCCGTGTTCGCCATGTCGATCTCGGCGGTGATCCGGTGCACGCCGACCACCCCGAACGCGTAGTCGAGCACCGCGCGGGACGCCTCGGCGGCCAGGCCCTGGCCCCAGTGCTCCGGCTCCAGGCTGTAGAGGATCTCGACGTCCACGCCGTGGCCGAGCGGCCCCTCGTGGTGGCTGAGCCCGGCGACGCCGATCAGCGGGTCGCCCGGCGCGGCCGCGTCGATCCCGGCGGACCGCCGCGCGGTGCGCAGGGCCCACAGCCCGTAGCCCTCGGTCGCGAAGTCCCGCTCGCTGGCCTCGATGATCTCGCTGACCTGGACGGCCGTGACCACCTGGTCGTCGAACAGGTGGCGCCGGACGAGCGGGCCCGTCCAGTGCGTCAGCAGCGCGCGGTGGTCGCGCATCGACACCGGCCGCAGCGCGAGCCGCACCGTGCGCAGCAGCTCAGTCATGCGCGGCCTCCACGGGCCACTCGGGCGCGTCCTCGCCGTCCGGGAGACCGACCCGGAACACGCGGAGCTGCAGCGCGAGCGCCTTGTAGTAGCCGACGAGCGTGACCAGCTCGACGACGGCGGCGCGGCCGAGTGTCGCGACCGCCTCGGTGAACACGGCGTCGGCGAGGTCGTCCTCGGCGGCGAGCTGCCGGGCCGCCTCGTACACGACGCGTTCGCGGACGTCGCCGAGCAGGGGCGCGCGGCCCTCCCGCACCGCGTCGATCTCCTCGTCGGTGAGGCCGTGGCGGCGGCCGATCCGCTCGTGCGCGTACCACTCGTAGTCGGACCGGACGTGCGCGGCGACGACCAGCGTGGCGATCTCCCGCTCGCGCCTGGTGAACGCCGTCCGGAACCGCAGCGCGGCACCGAGGTCCTGCAAGGGCAGGCCGACGGACGGGCTGTAGAGCATGGCGTTGAAGGGGCCGTGGAGCCGTCCGATGTCGTCGGCCAGGTCGAAGGGCGGGTTGGGGTCATCGGCGCGGGGGCCGCCCGTCACCGCCTCATAGACCGTTCGCTGCTCGTCGCTGAGCGAACCGGGGAGCAGCAGCGGCAGCCTGGCCGGGGACGAGCCGCGCCACGGTCGATTGTTGACATGCTCACCGCTCACGGGGTCGATCACTTACCGCACGCTAGGCGGTCGGCGCGGGCGGCTCAACCCCCGGTCCGGAATGTGAAACCCCCGGCGCAGGATGACATGGCGTCCGCGTAACACGCGCACACTGGCAGGATGGCCGGGTGAGCGGCATCTATGACGATCCGTGGGCGTACGAGCTGGCGTGCTCGTTCCGGGATGTGGCGGCGGAGGTGGACGTCCTGCTGGGCTGGTGCGCCGAGCTGGGCGCGAGGCCCGCGTCGGTGCTGGAGCTGGCCGCCGGGCCCGCCGAGCACGCCCGCGAGTTCGCGCGCCGCGGCCTGGCCGCGACGGCGCTCGACCTGAACCCGGCGATGTGCGCCTACGCCGCCCGCGCCGGTGCCCGGATCGAGGTCGTGCAGGACGACATGACCCGGTTCGACCTGGGCCGCCGGTTCGACCTCGTGGTGACGATGCTCGACTCCACATCCCATCTGATGACGCTGGACGCGTTCGTCGCGCACCTGCGCCGCGTCGCCGCGCACCTGTCCCCCGGCGGCCTCTACGTGGTGGAGATGTCGCATCCCCGGGACCGGCTGGGCGACGATCCGAGCGTCAGCACCGGCTGGACGGTCGAACGCGGCGGCGTCCGGGCGAGCGTCCGCTGGGGCGAGCCGTCCGACCGGCTGGACCCGGTGACGCAGATCGCCGACGACCATGTCACGATGACGATCACGGACGGCGACGGGACGCGGGTGCTCCGCGACGTCGTCCCCTACCGCTTCTGGACCGCGACCGAACTGGACGCCGCGATCCGCCTCGCCGACGGTCTCGGCGTGGCCGCGAGGTACGGCGACTTCGGGACCGGTGAGGACGCCGTGGCCCTCACCGCCCCCGAAGCCTGGCGCATGATCACGATCCTGCGCCGCGCCTAGGGCGTGGGCGTCCAGCCGGGCATCGGGTAGGCGGCGAGCAGTTCCCGGACCTGCCCGGCGACCCGCGCGGCGACCGTCTCGTCCCGCTTGGCGACGGCCTGCACGACCTCGTCGATCCACTCCGCGAGCTGCGGCATCTGCTCCTCGCCGAGCCCGCGGGTGGTGATCGCGGCGGTACCGATCCGCAGCCCGGACGGGTCGAACGGCTTGCGCGGATCGAACGGGACGGCGTTGTAGTTCAGCTCGATCCCCGCGCGGTCGAGGGCCTGCGCGGCGGGCTTGCCCGCGACGCCCTTGTTCGTCAGATCGATGAGCAGGAGATGGTTGTCGGTGCCGCCGGAGATCAGGTCGTAGCCACGGTCGATCAGCGCGGCGGCCAGGACCTGCGCGTTCGCGACGACCTGCCGGGCGTACCGGGAGAAGTCCGGCTGGGCGGCCTCCCGCAGCGCGACGGCGATCGCGGCGGTCGTGTGGTCGTGCGGACCGCCCTGCAGGCCGGGGAAGACGGCCTTGTCGATCGCCTGCGCATGCTCCGCCGTCGACATGATCATCGCGCCGCGCGGGCCGCGCAGCGTCTTGTGCGTGGTCGTGGAGATCACATCCGCGTGGCCGACCGGGGACGGATGCGCGCCCCCCGCGATCAGGCCGGCGATGTGCGCGATGTCGGCGGCGAGCACCGCGCCGACCTCGCGGGCGATCTCCGCGAACGCGGGGAAGTCGATCGTCCGCGGGATCGCGGTGCCGCCGCACCAGATCAGCTTCGGCCGCTCCCTGAGCGCCAGGTCGCGCACCTGGTCCATATCGACGCGCCCGGTGTCGGCGCGCACGTCGTAGCGGACGGGACGGAACCACTTGCCGGTGGCCGACACCGACCAGCCGTGCGTGAGGTGCCCGCCCATCGGCAGCGACAGGCCCATCACGGGGTCGCCGGGCTCCAGGAACGCCATGTAGACGGCGAGGTTCGCGGGCGAGCCCGAGTACGGCTGGACGTTGGCGTGCTCGACACCGAACACCTCCTTCGCCCGCCGGATGGCCAGCAGCTCGATCGGGTCGACGTTCTGCTGGCCCTCGTAGTACCGCCTGCCCGCGTAGCCCTCGGAGTACTTGTTCGTCAGGACCGACCCGGTGGCCTCCAGGACGGCCGGCGACACGTAGTTCTCCGAGGCGATCAGCCGGATCTTCTCGTACTGGCGGCGGCCCTCGGCCTCCACCAGCCCGGCGATCTCGGGGTCCTGGCTCCGCAGATGGGGAACGGGCGGTTCGTGCATCATGAGCCTCCGCGCTGCTCGCGCCGGGACTTTCGGGCGCCCCGGCCTGGGGCCCGTACACCCAGGCGCGCGGCGTGCGGACTAGATTCGCTCCCCGGTGGTCGTCTCCACCTTGACTGCGCCAGTCACGTGCGCGCCATCATAGCGAAACGAAGACGGCGCGGCCCGGCCCCCCGAGGGAGCCGGGCCGTGGCGGTCCGGTCAGCGGGCCGCGGCTTCCATGGCCTGCCTGACGGCGGCGCGCTTCTGGCGGAGCTTGGCGAGGGCCTCTTCGAGAATGGCCTCGCCGTCCTCGTCGCTGCGCCGCTCCTTCACGTACGCCAGGTGCGTCTTGTACGGCTCGGTCTTCGGCGGCGCCGGCGGGTTCTCCGCGTCCTGACCGGCGGGGAACCCGCAGCGCGGGCAGTCCCACGTCTCGGGAACCGCGACGTCCGTCGCGAAGCTGGGCCGGGTCTCGTGCCGGTTGGCGCAGTAGAAGGTCACCCAGACACGGGGGGCGGCGTCGCCGCGCTCCGCCTCTCCCATCGGACCGGCCCCGACACGGCTGCCCCGGATCGCGTTGCCACTACCCACGGATAACTCCTCGCTCGGTGTTCCGCCGCCGCCCGTGACCTTCGAGGACGGCGCGGCGCTCGCATGTGTTCAGACGGTGGCTCAGCCGACGCCCTTGTGCTTGAACAGCAGTCCGAGCACGACGATCGAGGCGAACCAGAGAATCCCTACGCCGATCGTCAGCCGGTCGAGGTTGCGCTCGACCACGGACGAGCCGCCGAGGGACGACGAGACACCGCCGCCGAACATGTCCGAGAGGCCGCCGCCCTTGCCCTTGTGCATCAGGACGAGGACCACCATCAGCAGGCTCGTGATGATGAGCACGATGGACGTTGCGATGATCACGATTCTTCAGCGCCTTGTCTGTAGGTCGGGACGGAGGGTCCGGCCGGGCGGTTTACCCGTCAGCTACGAAGGGTACGACGAATGACCCGCTGGTTCGGCAAGAACCCCCAGTTCACACAGAATTGATCAGGTTGCTCAGGCCGGGAGATCCCGGTACCGGCAGATTTTGACGAACTCTCCCGGGTCCAGGCTGGCACCACCGACCAACGCGCCGTCCACGTCGTCCTGCACCATGAGCTTGGCGATGTTGCCGCCCTTGACCGAGCCGCCGTACAGGATACGCACCTCGTCGGCCAGCCCGCCGTCGTACAGTTCGGCGAGCCGCGTGCGGATGGCGGCGCAGACCTCCTGCGCGTCCTGCGGAGTGGCGACCTCGCCGGTGCCGATGGCCCAGACGGGCTCGTAGGCGATCACGATGCGCCGCGCCTGGTCGGCGGGGATCTTCTCCAGCCCGCCGTCGATCTGCGCGAGGACGTGCGGGACGTGCTCGCCGGCCTTGCGGACCTCCAGCCCCTCGCCCACGCACAGGATCGGGGTGAGGTCGGCGCCGAGCGCGGCCCTGGCCTTGGCGTTGACGGTGGCGTCGTCCTCGGCGTGGTACTGGCGCCGCTCGGAGTGCCCGACGATGGCGTAGGTGCAGCCGAGCTTGGCCAGCATCGCGGCGGAGATCTCGCCGGTGTAGGCGCCGGAGGCGTGCGGGGAGACGTCCTGCGCGCCGTACTGGATCGGGTACTTGTCGGCCTCGATGAGGGTCTGCGCCGAGCGGAGCGCGGTGAACGGCGGCATCACGGCGACGTCCACGGCCTCGTAGTCGGCGTCCTTGAGCGCGAACGCCATCTTCTGGATGAGCGCGATCGCCTCAAGGTGGTTGTTGTTCATCTTCCAGTTGCCGGCCATCAGCGGCTTACGGGAAGGGGTCGCGGGGGCCATTGGTCAGTCCTCCAGAGCCTGCAGGCCGGGCAGCGTCTTGCCTTCGAGGTATTCGAGGCTGGCGCCGCCGCCGGTCGAGATGTGGGAGAAGGCGGCCTCGTCGAAGCCGAGCCGCCGGACGGCCGCGGCGGAGTCGCCGCCGCCGACGACGGTGAACGCGCCGGAGTCGATGAGCCCCTGCGCGACGGCACGGGTGCCGTGCGAGTACGGCTCCATCTCGAACACGCCCATCGGGCCGTTCCAGAACACCGTCCGGGCGCCGGCGAGGCGGGAGGCGAACAGCTTGCCGGACTCGGGGCCGATGTCGAGGCCGAGCCGGTCGGCCGGGATCGCGTCGGCGGCGACCACGGCATGGTCGGCGTCGGCCGCGAACGCCGCGGCCGCGACGATGTCGACGGGCAGGACGAACTCCACGCCCGTCTCCTCGGCCCGCCGCAGGTACGCGCGGACGGTGTCGAGCTGATCCTCTTCCAGGAGGCTCTTGCCGACCTCGTGCCCCTGGGCCTTGAGGAAGGTGAACACCATGCCGCCGCCGATCAGGATGCGGTCGGCCTTGCCGAGCAGGTTGTCGATCACGCCGAGCTTGTCGGACACCTTGGACCCGCCGAGCACGACCGCGTAGGGGCGTTCGACGTCCTCGGTGAGCTTCTTCAGCACCTCGACCTCGGCGGCGATCAGCCCCCCGGCGGCGTGCGGGAGCCGCTGCGGCACGTCGTAGACGGACGCGTGCCTGCGGTGCACGGCGCCGAAGCCGTCCCCGACGTAGATCTCGGCGAGGGCGGCGAGCCGGTCGGCGAAGGCGCCGCGCTCGGCGTCGTCCTTGCCGGTCTCGCCCGGCTCGAAGCGCAGGTTCTCCAGCAGCGCGACGCCGCCGTCCGCGAGGCCGCCGGCGGCGGCGCGGGCGGAGTCGCCGACGACATCGGAGGCGAACGCCACGTCCGTACCGAGCAGTTCGCCGAGCCGCCGCGCGACGGGGGCCAGCGAGAGTTCGGGCTTGACCTGGCCCTTGGGGCGGCCGAGGTGGGCGCAGACGATGACCTTGGCGCCGCGGCCGCGCAGCGCCTCGATCGTCGGCAGGCCGGCCCGGATCCGCCCGTCGTCGGTGATCGCGCCGTTCTCCAGGGGCACGTTCAGGTCGGCCCGGACGAGTACGCGCTTTCCGGCGACGTCGAGATCGTCAATGGTGCGCATCGGGATGCGATGTCCTTCCGTACACGGCCATGCCGTGGCCGCGCGCCCCATCTGGGATACGGCGCGCGGCCACGGCGGTGACGGTCTTCGTCAGAGCTGCGAGCCGACGAGCTTGACGAGGTCGACGAGGCGGTTGGAGTAGCCCCACTCGTTGTCGTACCAGCCGACGACCTTGACCTGGTCGCCGATGACCTTGGTCAGCCCGGAGTCGAAGATGCAGGACGCCGGGTCGGTGACGATGTCGCTGGAGACGATCGGGTCGGCCGTGTAGGTGAGGTAGCCCTTGAGCGCGCCCTCGGCGGCGGCCTTGTACGCCTCGTTGACCTCCTCGACCGTGACCTCGCGGGACACGTTGACGGTGAGGTCGGTGGCGGAACCCGTCGGCACCGGGACGCGCAGCGCGTAGCCGTCCAGCTTGCCCTTCAGCTCGGGCAGCACGAGGCCGATCGCCTTGGCGGCGCCGGTGGAGGTCGGCACGACGTTCAGCGCGGCGGCGCGGGCGCGGCGCAGGTCCTTGTGCGGCGCGTCCTGCAGGTTCTGGTCCTGCGTGTAGGCGTGCACCGTCGTCATCAGGCCCTTCTCGATGACGAAGTTGTCGTGGAGCACCTTCGCCAGCGGGGCCAGGCAGTTGGTGGTGCAGGACGCGTTGGAGATCACCGTGTGCTTGGCCGGGTCGTACTGGTCGTCGTTGACGCCCAGGACGAGGGTGACGTCCTCGTTCTTGGCCGGCGCGGAGATGATGACCTTCTTGGCGCCGTTGTCGGCGTGCACCTTGGCCTTGGTGGCGTCGGTGAAGAAACCGGTGGACTCCACGACGACGTCGGCGCCGACCTCGCCCCACTTCAGGTTGGCGGGGTCGCGCTCGGCGAACGCCTTGATGGCCTTGCCGCCCACGACGATCTCGTCGGCGGTGGCGTGCACGTCCTCGGGGAAACGGCCCAGGATGCTGTCGTACTTGAGCAGCTGGGCGAGCGTGGCGTTGTCGGTCAGGTCGTTGACCGCCACGACCTCGATGTCGGCTCCGCTCGCCTTGACAGCGCGGTAGAAGTTGCGGCCGATCCGGCCGAACCCGTTGATGCCTACTCGGATGGTCACGGAACGACTCTCCCTCACGTCGTATCGCCCGGAGTGGACCCGGACTGTTAACCATGGTGGATCCGGGGTTTCCCCCACTCTCGACCCTATCCAATGACACCCGGGTAGCCCGACACCGGCCGTGCGGGAATCCGGGAGTGAGACCGCCGTCCCCCGGCGGGGGATTCCGGGGTGCGTTCGGCGCCCGGCGATGTCACCGACCGTTCACTCTACTGTCACTCAGGGTGATGACCGTCGTGAGGTGAACGGTCACTCTCCGTCATATGAGAGTTCGAGCAGGGGATGGACGCCATGCCGGATGGGTCCTGCTGCTGATGCTGGCGGCGTGCAGCGGTCCCGCGCACCCCGGGGAGCCATCGAAGACCGGGGTGGTGGCCGCCGCCGCGACGCCCCGGACGCCGCAGGGGACCTGCCTCGGCTACAACGGGCTGGACGGCCTGAACCCGGCCGCGCAGGTCCGCGCGGGCCGGTTCAGAACACCCGACGGCGCACCGGTGCGGGTCGCACGCGGCACCGACGTCGACTGGAACCTGAACCCCTACCACGACCGGAGCTGGCAGCTGTGGTTCCACTCCCTCGAATGGCTCGGCGGCTCCGTCAGGGAGTACGAGCGGACCGGGGACCGCGCGGCGCTCGCCACGGCGACGGGGATCGCGCAGGACTGGCTGGCCGACAACCGGGGCCCCGGCCGTTTCGGAAGGGGCCGGCAGGACGCCATCGCCGAGAGCGTCAAGTTCCGCCTGATCACGCTGGTATGCCTGCGCCGGCACCTGGCCGCGCCCTGGCTGGACGAGGCGATCGCCCGGCACGCGGAATGGCTGGCCCGCCCCGAGAACTACGCGGGCCCGTGGAACCACGGCACCGACGAGTCGATGACGCTCATGTCGGCGGGCTGCGCGACCGGCCGCACCGACCTCGCCGACCTCGGCCGGCGGCGGCTCCTGGACGCGGTGTTCCACCCGCCGGGCGGAGCCCCGCCCGCGATCGACGCGCAGGGCGCGAGCACCGAGCAGTCCACCGGCTACAGCGTCTACAACCGGTCCCGGTGGGGGCTGGTGATGAAGGTCATGCGCAACTGCCGCCGGCCGGTCCCCGCCGAACTCGTCCGCAGGCACCGGCTGATGGACGAGTTCATCGCGTTCCAGGTCACCCCGGGCGGGGACCTGCTCCAGATCGGCGAATCGCATGCGGCGAAGGCGTCCGCCATCGGCCGCCTCGGCAGCGGACCGCTCAGGTACGCGGCCACGCTGGGCAGGGAGGGGACGCCGCCCGGGGAGCGGGTGAAGATCTACGACGCCGGCTATGTGATGGGCCGGTCCGGCTGGGGCACGCGCGACCGTCCCTACACGCAGGAGATGGCGTACACGGCCCGGTTCGGGCCCGGCCGGTACGTGCACGGCCAGAGCGACCACATGGCGCTCACCTTCTACGCCCTCGGCCGCAGCCTCCTCGTGCCGAGCGGGCACATCGGCTACAACGATCCCGCGTGGCGGGCGTGGCTGCAGTCCCCCGAGGCGCACAACACCCTCGTCGTCCGGGACGCGCCCTTCCGGGCGGGCGCCGCCACGGCGTTGACCGGCCACCGGTTCCGGCGCGGCGCCGACACCTTCCGCTTCTCCGACACCGCCTTCACCGGAACGAGGCGGACCCGGTCGGTGCTGGCCGCGGCCGGCCCCGACGCGCTCGTCGTGCTGGACGAGGCGCGGTCCCGCCGAACGCGCACCGTGGACCAGCTCTGGCATCTGCCGGCGGACTTCTCCGCCGCGGCGGACGGGGCCGGCGCCGTGGCCACCGCCGGCGACGTCCGCGTCCGCTTCCTGCGGATCCCGCTGCCCGGCACGGCGTCCGAACCGGCCCGGGTCGTCCGCGGGAGCCGCACCCCGCGGCAGGGCTGGATCGCCCCGTCCCACCGCACCAGGGTCGCCGCGCCGGTCGTGTCCCTGCCGGCGCGGGGCCGGCGGACCCGGATCCTGACACTGATCGCTCCCGTCCG
This sequence comes from Actinomadura formosensis NBRC 14204, assembly GCF_001552155.1. Taxonomy (GTDB): domain Bacteria; phylum Actinomycetota; class Actinomycetes; order Streptosporangiales; family Streptosporangiaceae; genus Spirillospora; species Spirillospora formosensis. The sequence continues at coordinate 25,096 of NZ_BCQQ01000033.1, forward strand.
GGACGCCGCCCCGCCGCAGCCGCTGATCACGATCCGGCGGGACGGCGGGGTCCGCGTCGACACCGCGTTCGCCGGCCGCCGGCTCGTGGTGGAGGCCGCCGCCGACGGTACGCTCCGCCGCCTCGGCTGAGCGCGCGGCGGGTCACTGCGCGAGCATGTCCGCGGTCAGGTTGGCTTCGGTGCCGGGGATGCCCTGGTCGCTCGCGCGTTTGTCGGCCATGGCGAGCAGGCGGCGGATACGGCCGGCGATGGCGTCCTTGGTGAGCGGCGGGTCGGCGAGCTGGCCGAGTTCCTCCAGGGACGCCTGCTTGTGCTCCAGGCGGAGACGGCCGGCCTTGACGAGGTGCTCGGGGGCCTCGTCACCGAGGATCTCCAGGGCACGGGCGACGCGGGCGCCGGCGGCGACGGCGGCACGGGCGGAGCGGCGCAGGTTGGCGTCGTCGAAGTTGGCGAGCCGGTTGGCGGTCGCGCGGACCTCGCGGCGCATCCGGCGCTCCTCCCAGGCGAGGACGCTGTCATGGGCGCCGAGCCGGGTGAGCAGGGCGCTGATGGCGTCGCCGTCGCGGACGACGACGCGGTCGATGCCGCGCACCTCCCGGGCCTTGGCGTGGATCTTGAGGCGGCGGGCGGCGCCGACGAGGGCGAGCGCCGCCTCCGGGCCCGGGCAGGTCACCTCCAGCGACATGGAGCGCCCCGGTTCGGTGAGGGAGCCGTGCGCGAGGAACGCGCCGCGCCAGGCCGACTCGGCGTCGCAGGCCGCGCCCGCGACGACGTGCCGGGGCAGGCCGCGGACGGGCCGGCCGTTGTTGTCGATGAGACCGGTCTGCCGGGCGAGGGACTCGCCGTCCCGGAAGACCCGGACGACGTAGCGGTTGCCCTTGCGCAGGCCGCTCGGCGCGAGCACGACGACCTCGGAGGTGTGCCCGAACACCTCCGCGATGTCCTTGATCAGGCGCCGCGCCGCCACGCCGGTGTCGATCTCGGCCTCGATCACGATGCGTCCGCTGACCAGGTGCAGGCCGCCCGCGAAACGCAGCAGCGTCGAGACCTCGGCCTTGCGGCAGCACGGCTTCATGACCGTGAGCCTGCTCAGCTCGTCCTTGACCACCCCGGTCATCGCCATCTGGTGAACCCTCCCCCTATCGGACTTCCAGCAGTGTGGCCGATCCCGGCCCCGCGGGTCGTCACTCGGTGAATATCTGTACGAAGGCTTGGGCCAGCCGGGCGGGTTCATGGCGCGGCGAGCCGTCATCGGCGGCGACGTCGGCGAGGACGAGCCGTCCGCCGAGGGCCTGGACGGCCTTGTCGAGCGCCGCCGGATCGTCCACCACGCCGCGGTCGGCGAGGACCACGTCGACGCGCAGATCCGGGGCGTGCGCCTGCAGGACCTCCAGGTGGGTCTGCGGCGAGAAGTCGTCGGTCTCGCCGGGCTGCGGCGCCAGGTTCAGCGCGACGATGCGGCGGGCGCGGCAGGTGGTGAGGGCGCGGGCCAGCGCGGGCACCTTCAGGTGCGGCAGGACGCTGGTGAACCAGGAGCCGGGGCCGAACACGACCCAGTCGGCGGCCTCGACGGCGGCGAGCGTCTCCGGGCACGCCGGCGGGTCGGCCGGCACGAGCGACACCCCGAGCACGCTGCCGGGCGTCTTCGCGCACGCCACCTGCCCTTTGACATGCGTGATCCGGTCGGGACGGGACGGGTCGGCGCCGCGCACCTCGGCGACGATGTCCATCGGGACGGCCGCCATCGGCAGCACCCGGCCGTGCGCGCCGAGCAGCCGGCCGACCCAGTCGAGACCCGCGACGGTGGCGCCGGCCGGGCCCGCACCGCCGAGCAGCTCCCACAGCGCGACGATCAGCAGATTGCCGACGGCGTGGTCCTTCAGGTCGCCCTCGCTGCGGAACCGGTGCTGGACGACGTCCCGCCAGGTCTGCCCCCATTCGTCGTCGCCGCAGAGGGCGGCGAGCGCCATCCGCAGGTCGCCGGGCGGCAGCACGCCGAGCTCGCGGCGGAGCCGCCCGCTGGAGCCGCCGTCGTCGGCGACGGTGACGACGGCGGTCAGCCGGTCGGTGACGCGGCGCAGCGCCGACAGCGAGGCGTACAGGCCGTGGCCCCCGCCGAGCGCGACGACCTTCGGACCGGCCTTCGGGCCAGGGGGCTTCACCGTGCCGTTTCTCTCCTCGTCCGGGGTCCGCGCCGGACCCCGGCACGGGCTGTCACTCGCGGCCGAGGTCACGGTGGGCGACCTGCACCTCGATGCCCTCGTCCCGCAGCCGGGCGGCGATCTGCTCCGCCATGGCAACACTACGGTGTTTTCCGCCGGTGCATCCCACGGCGAGCGTCACGTAGTGCTTGCCCTCGCGCTCGTAGCCGTCGGCGAGGAGGCGCAGGACCTCGGCGTAGGCGTCCAGGAACTCCTTCGCGCCGCGCTGCCCGAGGACGTAGTCGCGGACGGCGGTGTCGCGGCCCGTCTTCGGCCGCAGCTCCGGCACCCAGTGCGGGTTCGGCAGGAACCGGCAGTCGACGACGAGGTCGGCGTCCACCGGCAGGCCGTACTTGTAGCCGAACGACACGACGGTCGCGCGCAGGCTGGACTCCCCGGTGTCGTTGCCGAAGAAGCCGATGATCTTGTTGCGCAGCTCGTGCACGTTGAGGCCGCTGGTGTCGATCACCAGGTCGGCCTCGGCGCGGACCTCACGGACGAGTTCGCGTTCGCGGGCGATGCCGTCCACGAGGCGTCCGTCGCCCTGCAGCGGGTGCGGGCGCCGGACGCTTTCGAACCGGCGCACCAGGTCGGCGTCGCTCGCCTCCAGGAACACCACCCGCGGGTGAACGCCGCGCGCCTCCAGCTCGGCGATCGAGGAGTGCAGGTCCTCGGTGAACGCGCGGCTGCGGACGTCCACGACGACGGCGATGCGGGGCACCGCGTTCTTCACCCGGCCGCCGAGGTCGGCCATCGTGGCGAGCAGCCCGGGCGGCAGGTTGTCGACCACGAACCAGTCGAGGTCCTCCAGGGACTTGGCCGCGGTGCTGCGGCCCGCCCCCGACATACCGGTGACGATCACGATGTCCGGGATCTTGGTCTCGCTGGTCATGCCCGTCTCCCCCTGTGCTCCCCGTCGCCCGCGCCGTCGCCCGCCGGAGCGGCCGCGCCGTGCAGTGCCGCGACGATCCCCTCGGCGCTGCGCCTGCCTATCCCCGGGACCTCGGCGACCTGCTCGGGCGTCGCGTCCTTCAGCCGTTTCAGCGAGCCGAAGTGTTTCAGCAGCGCCGCGCGCCGCGCCGGGCCCAGACCCGGAACGTTATCGAGTTCGCTGACCGTCATGGACTTGGACCGCCGCTGCCGGTGGAAGGTGATGGCGAAACGATGCGCCTCGTCGCGTACCCGCTGGACGAGGAACATGCCCTCGCTGTTGCGCGGCAGGATGACCGGGTCGTCCTCGCCGGGGAGCCACAGCTCCTCCAGCCGCTTGGCGATGCCGCAGACCGCGATGTCGTCCACGCCCAGCTCGTCGAGGGCGCGCTGGGCGGCGGCGACCTGCGGCGGGCCGCCGTCGACGAGCACCAGGTTGGGCGGGTAGGCGAACTTGCGCGGTTTGCCGGTCTCCGGGTCGATCGGCTGATGCGCGCCCTCCTCCCCTCCGGCGTCCCCCGCGGCCGCCCCGGCTGCGACCGCCTCGGCGGGGTCGCCGAGGTGGCCGAGCTCCCCCGTCTTCTCGCTCTCGGCGAGGTAGCGGCGGAACCTCCGGGTGATCACCTCGTGGATGGAGCGGACGTCGTCCTGCCCCTCGACCGCCTTGATCGTGAACCTGCGGTACTCGCTCTTGCGGGCCAGCCCGTCCTCGAACACGACCATGGACGCGACCACGTTCGTCCCCTGCAGGTTGGAGACGTCGTAGCACTCGATGCGCAGCGGCGCCTCGTCCAGCTCCAGGGCGTCCTGGATCTCCTGGAGCGCCCGGCTCCGGGTGGTCAGGTCGGACGCGCGGCGCGTCTTGTGCTGCTTGAGCGCCTCCTGGGCGTTGCGCGCGACCGTGTCCAGCAGGGCCTTCTTGTCGCCGCGCTGCGGGACGCGCAGCCGGACGGGCCCGCCGCGCCGCTCCGCCAGCAGCTCGGTCATCGCGTGCTCCTCGGGCGGCAGCGCGGGGACCAGGACCTCGCGCGGCACCGCCTCGCTCTCGCCGTAGATCTGGGTGAGGAAGTGCTCGACCAGGTCGGCCGTCGTGACGTCCTCGACCTTGTCGACGACCCAGCCGCGCTGCCCGCGGATGCGGCCGCCCCGCACGTAGAACACCTGGACGGCCGCCTCCAGTTCGTCCTCGGCGAAGGCGACCATGTCGCAGTCGGTGGTGTCGGCGAGGACGACCGCCTGCTTCTCCAGCGCGCGTTCCAGGGCGCGGATGTCGTCGCGGAGCCGGGCGGCGCGCTCGTACTCCTGGGCCGCGGCGGCCTCGCGCATGTCGCGTTCGAGACGCTTGATGAACCGGCCGGTCTCCCCTGCCATGAAATCGCAGAAGTCCTCGGCGAGCAGGCGGTGCCCGGCCGGGGAGACGCGGCCGACACAGGGCGCCGAGCACTTGCCGATGTAGCCGAGCAGGCAGGGGCGGCCGAGCTGGTGCTGCCGCTTGAACACGCCGGCGCTGCACGTCCGGACGGGGAACACGCGCAGCAGCTGGTCGACCGTCTCCCGGATCGCCCACGCGTGGGAGTACGGCCCGAAGTAGCGGACGCCCTTCTTCTTGGCGCCCCGCATCACCATCACCCTCGGGAACTCCTCGTTCAGGGTGACGGCGAGATACGGATACGACTTGTCGTCGCGGTAGCGGACGTTGAACCGGGGGTCGAACTCCTTGATCCAGGAGTACTCCAGCTGGAGGGCTTCGACCTCGGTGCCGACGACCGTCCAGTCGACGCGGGCGGCGGTCTGCACCATCGTCTGCGTGCGCGGATGCAGGGCGGAGAAGTCGGCGAAGTAGGAGTTCAGCCGCGAGCGCAGGTTCTTCGCCTTGCCCACGTAGATGACCCGGCCGTGTTCGTCGCGGAAGCGGTACACCCCGGGGGACTCCGGGATCGAGCCCGGTGCGGGTCGGTAGGTCGCCGGATCTGCCACGTTCAGAAGCCTAACGGGCGGTACCGACACGCCGGGCGCCCGCGCGCCCCGTCTCCCGCCGCGATCTTCCCGCGGGGTGACGGAGATCTCCCTTTTCCGGCCGGATGACTGCAAAGCGATCGGAAAGGGAGGGTCGGACAGAGGTATACCGAGGCAGCCGGAGGAGGTCGTTGCGCACATGTCCGCGCTCTGGGCATGGATCGTCCTGGCGTCCGTCGTCGCCACGTCCGTGATCGTCGTGGAGGCCGGCCGGCGCCTGCTCGCCGGCCGGCTGTCGCACCGCTGGCCGGGGGCCGGGCGGGCCGCCCGCCGCTGCGCCGCACCCGCGTTCGTGTTCGCGGCGGTGGTCAGCGCCAGCACCGCCATGCCGTACCAGCTGCTGCACGGCCAGCCGGACGGCGTCGTCCGGCACGCGCTGCGGATCGCGGCCATCGGCGCCACCACCTGGCTGGTGCTGCGGATCGGCTACGCGCTGAGCGACCCGCCGCTGGCCCGGCTGATGCGCATCGAGGGCGAGCGCAACCGGCGGGCCAGGCGCGCCCGCACCCAGATGCTGCTGCTGCGCCGGATCGCGGCCGTGCTGATCGTGGTCCTGGCGGTGGGCGCCGCGCTGTTCACCTTCCCGGGCGTGCGGGCGGTCGGCGCCGGGGTGCTGGCGTCGGCGGGCGTCGCCGGGCTGGTCGTCGGCATCGCGGCCCGTCCCACGCTCGGCAACCTGCTCGCCGGGCTGCAACTGGCGTTCAGCGACGCCCTGCGGCTGGACGACATCGTCGTCACGCAGGACTACTGGGGACGGGTCGAGGAGCTGACGCTGTCGTACGTGGTGCTGCGGCTCTGGGACGACCGGCGGATGATCTTCCCGGTGTCGCACTTCACCGAGCAGCCGTTCGAGAACTGGACCCGGCACTCGAGCCGGCTGCTCGGCTCGGTGGAACTGCACGTCGACTGGACGGTGCCGATCGAGGAACTGCGCGCCGAACTGCACTCGGCGCTGCGGGACAACCCGCTGTGGGACCGCCGCGAGTGGATCCTGCAGGTGGTGGAGATCCTGCCGAACGGGCTGGTCAAGCTGCGTGCGCTGATGAGCGCCGCCGACTCGGCGAGCACCTGGGATCTGCGCTGCGACGTGCGCGAGCACCTCGTCTCCTACATCCGCGACCACCATCCCGAGGCGCTCCCCCGGTTCCGGGTCGGCCCCGAGCCGGACGCCGGCGGCACGTCCCCTTCCGCGGCGGACACGGCCCCGGCCACGGATCTCGGGACGCAGACGAAGGGCGGCGCCTCGTCCGGCGTGAACGCCCCGGAGACCGGCGGCGCGGCGGGGCCGGCGCCGCTCAGGCGGGCATGACCCGGCCGCCCCGGCCTTCCGCGCCGATCAGGTGACGACGATGCCGCCGTTCTTCACCTGCACCGGGTACTCCAGCAGCGGCTTGGTCGCCGGCCCCTTCGTCACCGCCCCGTCCGCGATCTTGAACTCGCTGCCGTGGCACGGGCACCTGATCAGCCCGTTCGCGACACTGCCCACCGTGCAGCCCTGGTGCGGGCACACCGCCGTGAACGCCTTGAAGGCGCCCTGGGCCGGCTGCGTCACGACCACCTTCTCGGTCCCGTAGATCTTGCCGCCGCCGACGGGGACGTCCGCGGCCTTCGCGATCTCCTTGCCCCTCAGGTCCTCGACGGACTTCACCCCGCTCCCGCTCCCGCCGCACCCGGCGATCACGGTGGCACCGACGGCCCCGGCCGCACCGCACAGCACCGCACGCCGCCCGACGATCCCCCCGTCCCCGGCCGCCCGGGGCATCACGTTCTCTTCCATGGGTCCATCTTGGTGGACGCCCCCGCGTCCCCCGCACCGCCCCCTCACGGTGCTTCCTCCCGGACCGGACGCCGGCCGCCGCGCACGGGCGGGCGGGCGCGGGGAGCGAACGGAGCGCGGACGCCCGCTAGCCCAGCATCTTCTTGAGGAAGTGGCCGGTGTGGCTGGCCTCGACCTTGGCGACGTCCTCGGGGGTACCGGTGGCGACGACGGTGCCGCCCCGGGAGCCGCCCTCGGGGCCCATGTCGATGATCCAGTCGGCGGTCTTGACGACGTCCAGGTTGTGCTCGATGACGATGACCGTGTTGCCCTTGTCGACCAGGCCGTTGAGGACGCCGAGGAGCTTGCGGATGTCCTCGAAGTGGAGGCCGGTGGTCGGCTCGTCCAGGACGTAGATGGTGCGGCCGGTGGAACGCTTCTGCAGTTCGGACGCCAGCTTGACGCGCTGGGCCTCGCCGCCGGACAGGGTCGGGGCGGGCTGGCCGAGGCGGACGTAGCCGAGGCCGACGTCGTTGAGCGTCTTCAGGTGCCGGTGGATCGCCGTGATCGGCTCGAAGAACTCGGTGGCCTGCTCGATCGGCATGTCGAGCACCTCGGAGATCGTCTTGCCCTTGTAGTGGACCTCCAGGGTCTCCCGGTTGTAGCGGGCGCCGTGGCAGACCTCGCACGGGACGTAGACGTCCGGCAGGAAGTTCATCTCGATCTTGATGGTGCCGTCGCCGGAGCAGTTCTCGCAGCGGCCGCCCTTGACGTTGAAGGAGAACCTGCCCGGCTGGTAGCCGCGCACCTTCGCCTCGGTGGTCTGCGCGAACAGCTTGCGGATGTGGTCGAAGACGCCGGTGTAGGTCGCCGGGTTGGAGCGCGGGGTGCGGCCGATGGGCGACTGGTCGACGTGGACGACCTTGTCGAGCTGGTCGACGCCGTTGACGCGCCGGTGCTTGCCGGGGACGGTCTTCGCCCCGTTCAGCTTCTTGGCGAGGGAGTTGTAGAGGATGTCGTTGACCAGCGTCGACTTGCCCGAGCCGGACACACCGGTCACGGCGGTGAGGACGCCGAGCGGGAAGGTCACGTCCACGCCGCGGAGGTTGTTCTGCTGGGCGCCCTTGACGGTGACCTCGCGGCCCCTGGTACGGGGACGGCGGATCTGCGGGACGGCGATCTCGCGGCGTCCGTCCAGGTAGGCGCCGGTCAGCGAACGGTCCGACTTCTTCAGGTCCGCGACGGTGCCGGACACGACGATCTCGCCGCCGTGCTCGCCCGCGCGGGGGCCGATGTCGACGATCCAGTCGGCGGCGGCGATGGTGTCCTCGTCGTGCTCGACGACGATCAGCGTGTTGCCCATGTCGCGGAGCCGGAGCAGCGTCTCCAGCAGCCGGTGGTTGTCGCGCTGGTGCAGGCCGATCGACGGCTCGTCCAGCACGTAGAGGACGCCGACCAGGCCGGAGCCGATCTGCGTCGCCAGCCGGATGCGCTGCGCCTCCCCGCCGGCGAGCGTGGCGGACGCCCGGTCGAGGGTGAGGTAGTCGAGGCCGACGTCCAGCAGGAAGCCGAGGCGCGCGTTGATCTCCTTGAGGACGCGCTCGGCGATGTGCGTCTCGCGGTCGTTCAGCTCCAGCGCCAGCAGGAACTTCGCGGCCTCGCCGATCGGCAGCGCGGCGACCTCGGCGATCGACTTCCCGCCCATGGTGACGGCCAGCACGACCGGCTTGAGCCGGGCGCCCTCGCACGTCGGGCAGGGGATCTCCCGCATGTAGCCCTCGAACCGCTCCCGGCTGGAGTCGCTCTCGGACTCGGCGTGCCGCCGCTGGATGTAGGGGATCACGCCCTCGTAGGCCGTGTAGTAGGACCTCGTCCGGCCGTAGCGGTTCTTGTAGCGGACGTGGACCTGGGTCTCGTGCCCGTCCAGGACGGCCTTGCGCGCCTTGGCGGGCAGCTTGTGCCACGGGGTGTTCAGGTCGAATCCCATGGCGTCGCCCAGGGCGGACAGCAGGCGCAGGAAGTAGTCGCTCACGTGCCCGTTCGACCACGGCTGGATCGCGCCCTCGCCGAGGGTCAGCTCCGGGTCGGGGACGACGAGTTCCGGGTCGACCTCCATGCGCGTCCCGAGGCCCGTGCAGTCGGGACAGGCGCCGTAGGGCGAGTTGAACGAGAACGAGCGCGGCTCCAGCTCCTCGAACGACAGGTCGTCGTAGGGGCAATAGAGGTGCTCGGAGTACATCCGGGTGCGGTGCTCGTCGTCTTCGGGCAGGTCGACGAAGTCGAGGACGATCGTGCCGCCCGCGAGGCCCAGTGCCGTCTCCACCGAGTCGGCGAGCCGCTGGCGCGCCGAGTCCTTCACCGAGAGCCGGTCGACCACGACGGAGATGTCGTGCTTCTCCTGCTTCTTCAGCTTGGGCGGCTCGTCCAGGCGGATCATCTGCCCGTCCACCAGGGCCCGCGAGTAGCCCTTGGCCTGCAGCTCGCGGAACAGCTCCAGGTACTCGCCCTTGCGTCCGCGGATCACCGGCGCCAGCACCTGGAACCGGGTGCCGGGCTCCAGCTCCAGCACCCGGTCGACGATCTGCTGCGGCGCCTGCCTGCTGATCGGGCGGCCGCACTCGGGGCAGTGCGGGCGCCCGATCCGCGCGTACAGAAGACGCAGGTAGTCGTAGACCTCGGTGATCGTCCCGACCGTGGAGCGCGGGTTCTTGCTGGTCGACTTCTGGTCGATCGACACCGCCGGGGACAGCCCCTCGATGAAGTCGACGTCGGGCTTGTCCATCTGCCCGAGGAACTGCCGGGCGTACGCCGACAGCGACTCCACGTACCGGCGCTGGCCCTCCGCGAAGATCGTGTCGAACGCCAGGCTGGACTTGCCGGAACCCGACAGGCCGGTGAACACGATCATGGAGTCCCGGGGGAGGTCGAGCGAGACGTCCTTCAGGTTGTGCTCGCGTGCTCCACGCACGATGAGTCGGTCATGCACGGCGTTCTTCCGGTTCCTCTTCTGGGGCGCGGCGATCTGGAGAGACGGGTCCGCCTCAAGGCTAGCCACGGGGTACGACATTCCCCCGGCTGCTTAACGGCGACGGGCGCCGCCGCATTTCACGGACGCCGCCGGGACGCCCCGGGACGGCACACTCGCACCGTACACGTGTTCGAACACCCCTTGCCACCAGAACCCCCGATCCGCTCCGGCCCGGCCCGCTGCGCTGCGCCTATGACTTCTCGCGACAAGGTCCGGACGCAGCGTCACGCTCGCCATGCGAGCGCTTCCACGCGCCGAGGCCGCCGGCGTGAGCTACTCGTCGTCCAGGGCGTGGGAGAGGTAGCGGTCGGCGGAGCGGCGCACGGCGTTCTTGCCGTCGGTGTAGACGATCTTCTTCCACCAGGCGCCGTAGACGCGGTCGAACTCGTAGGGCTCCAGCAGGCGCAGCGCGCGGCGCACCGTCCGGGGACGTTCCGGGATGTAGTTCGGGTACGAGTACATGAAACTCACCCAGTCCCGGTCGTTGACGACCTGGAGGATGTCGCCGGAGAACAGGGCGCGGGCATCGCGCCAGTGCAGGACCTGGCCGCCGTCGAAGTGGACGCCCGCGTTGATCAGCGTGAGGCCGTCCGCGAGTTCGTGGGTGTCGCCCTCCCAGAAGACGACCGCGTCGTCCGGGCGGGCCACCCAGCGGCGGTCGGCCTCGTGGATGTGGACGGGCGCGTCGAACGCGTGCGCCCACTCGATCATCGTGCCGTAGTAGTGCGGGTGGCTGATCGCGATCGCCGAGATGCCGCCCAGCTCGTTCACCTGGCGGATCAGGTCGTCGTCGAGGTGCGTGATCATGTCCCACAGGACGTTGCCGGACGGGGTGCGCAGCAGCAGGGCGCGCTGGCCGATGGCGATGGACGGCTCGGTGCCGATCCCGATGACGTCCGGCCCCTCCCCGGCGACGCGGCCCCGGTGATCGGCGCGCAGCTCCTCCAGCGTCGTCCATTTCTGGCCGTCCCAGCCGACGTACTGACGCTCGTCCTCGCAGATCGGGCAGTCGGGGCGGGGCCCGGCGTACTGGACGCCGCAGGTCACGCAGATCGGAAGGTCCATGATCACCATTCTGTGGCACCGGCCCGGCGGGGTGCGACAGGATGGAGGCTCTTTTCCGGTAAGGAGGGGTCATGGACTGGCGCGACGTGATCGATGAGCTGGACGCGGGCACGGAGCGGGTCGTCGGGACGCTGGGCGGGCTCACCGAGCATGACCTGCGCGGCCCGTCGGCGCTGCCCGGGTGGAGCCGCGGGCATGTCGCCACCCATATCGCCCGTAACGCCGACTCCCTGTGGAATCTGCTCGAATGGGCACGGACCGGCGTGGAGATTCCGCAGTACCCGAGCCTGGAGAAGCGCAACGCCGACCTCGACGCGGGCGCCGGACGCAGCGGTGCCGAGCTGATCGCCGACGTGCGCGCCACGGCGGCGCGGTTCGCCGAGCAGGCACGGACGCTGCCCGAGGACGCCTGGAACACACCGGTCGAGGCGCTGACGGGGTGGCGGCATCCGGCCTGGTACACGGTGTTCCGCCGCTGGAACGAGGTCGAGGCCCACCATGTCGACCTCGCCGCCGGATACGGGGCCGCCGACTGGCCCGAATCCTACGTCCGGTGGTCGGCGGCGGCGACGCTGGCGGACATGGCGGCGCTCCCGGCGAAGCAGCTCGGTGAGCTGGCCGGATACCGGATCACCGCGACCGACTCCGGGGAGTCCGCCGACCTCGGCCGGGCACCCGGCGGGCCGGAGGCGTCCGGGTCCGGGCGGGCGCTGCTCGGCTGGCTGAGCGGCCGCACGGACGGCTCCGGCGTGAGCGTCCGCCCGGACGGCCCGCTGCCCGTACCGCCGCCCTGGCCGCACGCACCGGCGGGTTTCCAGCCGTAGCCGTTCCGTCCCGGAAAGAGCCGGTCAGTCGCGTCCCGCCAGACGCCGCAGGGCCTCGGCGGAGCGGACGACGATCGCGTTGCGCGCGACGGTCAGGCCGTCGCGGAGCGGCTCGGCGGCGAGGATCTGCGCGACCTTCCGGCGCCCCATCCCGGCCCAGCGTCCGAGGTCCTGCTGGGAGATCGGGACCTGGACGTGGAGGCCCTCCTCCGTCGCCCCGTCCGGCCGCTCCTCCTTGACCGGGGTACCGAACCGGGCCGACAGGCGCAGGAGGCGGCCGGCGAGGCGGCGTTCGGGGTCGTCGGGGAAGTGGGCGACGCGCAGCTCGTTGGCGTCGCGCAGCCGCTCGGCGAGGACGGCGGCGACCGCCCAGACCGTCCCCGGATGGGCGTCCAGGACGCCGCGGAACCGGGCGGCGGGCAGCACGAGCGCCTCCACCCGGGTCAGCGCCTCGACATTGGCGTGCCGGCTGCCGCCGTCCGCCGCCTCCACCTCGCCGACCAGGTCGCCCGGCCCGAGGACGTCCAGGATGGCGACCTCCCCGTCCCGGTCCACCCAGATCTTCACCGCGCCCGACCGCAGCACGAAGACCTGGGACGCGCGGGTGTGCTCGCGCATCAGGAACGCGCCCGGCCTGATCACCACGGGGGCGCCGGCCCCCAGCAGCGCCTCCCGGGCGCGCGGGGGCAGCGCGTCCCAGAACCGGGTGGCCTCCATCTCGCCTCCTCACCGAACCCTGCCCGGGCCGGGGCCATGGCCCTCCTGATCACCTGTCACGGTTCAGTGAACGCGGCGCTGCGCCGATGGACTACGTCCTTTGTCACATGTCGAGTGATCTTTCCGATTCAAGCAGGTTGTCGAGGGCGCGGACGCGCCGGCCGCAGTCCGCCGCCGCGGCCCGGTCGCCGAGCGCGAGATGCGAGTCGCGCAGCAGTTCCAGGGCCTGCCGCAGCCCCCGCCGGTCGTCCATGTCGCGGCGGATGACGACCTCGGCGTTGACGTGCTCCACTGCGTGGGCATGCTTGCCGAGCAGTTGGGACGCGCGGGCCATGCTGTGCAGCGCGTGCGCCTGCTCGCGGGCGGCGCCCAGCTCGGCGGCCAGGTCGAGGGCTCGCCGGCCGGTCTCCAGCGCGTCGTCGGCACGGTCGAGGTCGAGCTGGATGGCGGCGAGGTGGGCGAGCCCGGTGGCCTCGCTGTGCCGGTCGCCGACCTGGCTCAGGTAGTGCAGCGCCTTCTGCTCCTCGGCCAGGGCCTCCTCGGGACGCCCGGCCCGGCGCAGGACGGCGGCGAGGGTGTCCAGGCCGACGCCGAGGCCGTACCAGTCGCCGCGCGACCGGCGCAGGTGCAGCGCCTGCCGCGCCGCGCGCTCGGCCTCCTCGGGCAGGCCGAGCCAGGCGTAGGTGCGGGCGAGGCTGCCGAGCGTGCCCGCCATCCCGCTCCGCGCGCCGAGCCGATGCCACAGGTCGAGGGCCTCCAGGCCGAGGACGAGCGCCTCCTGCGGGCGGCCGAGACGGCGCATCACCACCGACAGGTGCTCCAGGTCGTTGGCCTCGCCGTGCTGGTCGCCGATCTCGCGGCGGATCTCCAGCGCCCGCAGCAGGTGCTCGCGCGCCTCCCGGTACCGTCCGAGCCGCCAGTGGACGATCCCGATCTGCGCGAGCGCCTCGGACTCGCCGTGCCGGTCGCTGGTGTCGCGGTGCAGCCGCAGCGCCTCCCCGCAGTAGGTGAACGCCTCGGCGAACCTCGTGGCCTCGCACATCAGCATCCCCAGCGTGGTCAGCGCGCGCGCCTCGCCGTGCCGCGCGCCCAATGCGCGGTAGGTGCGCAGTGCCTGTTCGGCGTCCTGCTGCGCCATGTCCCGCAGGCCGAGCGCGGCGTTCATCCGGGCGAGTTCGGTGAGCGCCTGCGCGGCACCGTGCATGTCCGCGAGCTCCTGCCGGATGGACAGCGCCTCCAGCGCGTGCGTGACCGCCTCGTGCACGCTCCCCCGGCGCCGGTGCACCCCGGCCACGATCAGCAGGGTCTCGGCCACCCCCGCCTGGTCGCCGCTCTCGCGCCGGACGGCCAGCGCCTTCGCCGCGTGCTCCAGGGCCGTCTCGTAGTCGCCGACGCCCAGGTGGGCGCGGGCGAGCGCGTTGCGGCTCTTGGCCACGCCCGCGTCGTTCCCCAGCCGCTCGTGGACGTCCAGGGACCGCCGGGCATGGTCGATCGCCGTCGGGTAGCGGCCGAGGACGACGTGGACGTCCGCGAGGGTGGCCAGGGTGGCGGCCTCCCCGTACCGGTCGGGCGGGTCGACCGCCCGGAACCCGCGCCGCGCGTCCTCCCCGTACCCGATGGCCTGGACGGATCCGCCGAGCTCGAAGTGCGCCATCGCCAGGTTGTGCAGCATCACGGCGGCCGCCGCCCAGTCCTCCTCGGTGCGGGCGGCGTGCAGGCCCGCCTGCTGAACGGCGATGTTGTCCTCGCCGTAGCGGCGGAACTGCTGGAAGTCGAACAGCGCGTCGGCCAGCTCCCAGCAGGTGCGGTGCAGGCCGAGCCGCGCGGCCTGGTGGACGGCGGCGACCAGGTTGCGCCGCTCGGCCTCGAACCAGCCGAGCCCGGCCGCGCGCCGGGCGGCCGTCACCGCGCGGTCCCGGGCCTCGCCGCGGTGGACGGTGGGGCGGGGCCGCCCCGGCAGCGCGGCGCCCGCCTCGCGCGCCCCGGCGAGATATCCGGCCAGCAGGCGCCGCTGCGCCGCCTGCAGTTCCCCGTCGGAGTCCTCCCCCAGGCCGCGTTCGCGGGCGAAGTCGCGCAGCAGGTCGTGCATGCGGTAGCGGTCCGGGCCTACGTCGTGCACCAGGTACGCCTGCCGCAGGCCCTCCAGGCACTCGCGCGCCTCCTCGGCCGTCCGGTCCTGGAGGGCGGCGAGGGCCGCGGGGGTGAAGTCGGGGCCCGCGACGAGCCCGAGCCGGCGGAACGCCTCGCGCTGGTCACGGCGCAGGCTGCGGTAGGCGACGTCGAACGTCGGGTTGACGACGGCGCTGAGCCCCGGCCCGGACGTCCCGGGCGCCGCGGCCTCCCCGAGGCCCGCCCCGGCGAGGCCGGGCCCGTACGGCACGGCGTCGCGGGCGTCGCGGGCGGCCAGTTCCCGGACGGTCCCGGCGATCGACTCGCCGGGGTTCTCGGCCAGCCGCCCGGCGATGACGCCGAGCGCCAGCGGCAGGTGGCCGCACTCGCGGGCGAGCCGCACGACGGCCCGGTGCTCGTCGCGGACGCGGGCGTCCCCCGGCCCGAGGACGTTGGAGATGAGGTCGACGGCCTCCTGCGTCGCCATTTCCCGCAGTTCCAGCGTGCGGATGTCGGCGCCGTCCAGCAGGGCGGGCAGCCGCCGCCGGCTCGTCACGACCACCAGCCCGGACGTCATCGCCGCCAGCAGCGGCCTGACCTGCTCGGGCTGGACGGCGTTGTCGAGGATCAGCAGCATCCGCCGGTCGCCGAGCAGCGACCGGCACTGCGCCGCGAGCTCGTCCTCGGTGCGGGGAAGCTGGTCGCCGGGCACGCCCGCCGCGCGCAGCACCTGCCCCATCGCCTCCGCCGGGGTGACGGGGCTGCGGGTCGTGCCGCGCAGGTCGGCGAACAGGACGCCGTCGGGGAACCGGTCGGCGACGCGGTGCGCCCAGTGCAGCGCGAGCGTCGTCTTGCCGACGCCCGCCATGCCCTGGACGATCACCGCGCGCGGCCACACGGACTGGCCGACCAGCAGGTCCAGCTTGCTGAGGCTCACCGCGCGCCCGGCGAAGAACGGGTTGTCGGCGGGGAGCCGCGCGGCGAGCGGCCGGCCGCCGCCCGGCGGTTGCAGGCGCACCGGCTCGCGCGCCGCGATCGCGGTCTCCCCCGCCGGCCCGGCCGGCCGCGCGGGCTCGCTCTCGGCCGCGGGCCACTCGTCCCCCCACGGGCTCGCGGCACGGCGCAGCCGCTCGATGTCGAGGACGGTCAGCGGCCGCGGCCTGCGGTCGAGGATGCCCCTGGCCCGCCACAGCCGGAACCAGCGGACCAGCGTCTCGCGGGAGATCCCGGCCCAGTTCGCCAGCTCGGCCTGGCTGAGCTTCAGCGGGATCCGCGTCTCCTGCCCGGCCCCGGGCTCGCCGAACCGGTGCACCAGCTCCAGCAGGTGGTAGGCGAGCCGCTGCGGGTGGTCGGCCGCCCGCACCGCGTGCCGGCGGCCGCCGAACGTGACGCTCTCCGAGATCGCGTGCATCATCGCCTCGGCGACCTGCGGGCTCGCCGCCAGCAGGCTGCGGAACTTGGCGCGGTCGACGCGCAGCGCCGCGACATGGTCGAGCGCGGCGACGGTGCCGCGCTGCGGGTGCCCCCACGGGCCGAGGAGGCCGACCAGGTCCCCGGCCCCGAACAGATCGATGATCGACTCGTCGCCCTCGCTGGAGTCGACGAACTCCTTGGCGATCGCGTTGCTCGCCGCGCGCGGCGACGCCTTGAACACCACGTACACGGCGGGGGCGACCGACCCCTGATGGCACAGCATCCCGCCGGGCGGGATGTCGGTGCGCCGGCCCATGGCGCGCAGCGCCTGCCGGTCGGTGGGGGCCAGCCGCTCCCAGAAGCTGCCGGGCCGGACGTCCGGTACGTGGTCGATCAATCCGGTCACCCGCCCGCCATCGCCGCCGCCAGTGTCCAGAACAGGAACAGCACCGAGGTCGCCACCGCCCACGCGACGGCCTGCCAGGACAGCTCGCCGCAGCGGTGCGCCGCCGACAGCAGCCGGCGCAGTTCCTCGTCGCGGACCCGGTCCTCCAGCGCGACCGCGGAGCCGAACGGCGTCCAGGGGACGCCCGGGTCGACGGGCGAGCCGGTGCGCCCGCGCACCTGGCCGAGCACCGCGAGCAGCGTCCGGCGGGAGCGGACCGCGTATCCGGCCGAGATCGCGAACGACCCGGCCAGCACCGGCAGCAGCGCCAGCGCGGGCAGGCCGGGCCGGCCGGCCGCGAACCGGGAGACGGTCCCGGCGAGCACGAGGGCGAGCAGGACCGCGGCGAGCGCGGAGTCCCGGCCGCAGAGCCGGACCAGCGTGCAGGCGTGCCCGAGGAGGTCCTCCGGCTTCTCCCTGTCCGGTCCGGGGCGGAATGCGGTGACCATCGCTTCACCGTCCTCACGGTCGAACCTGATCTTCTATCGACCATGGTGCGGCGGCAAGACGGAGATTTCCGTCCATAACGGCACGGTTGGGCTGAGTCTGGTGACTCATCTCATCGGCGGGCCCCGCCCGGGGCTCGTCCCGGGATGGTGGAAGATGGTCTCCGCACCACCGACGGGAGGACCCATGACCTACACGGGGAACGTCGAGACCGGCGGGCGTCCCGACGTCCGGGAACTGCCCGGGCTGACGGTCACGAAGGTGGCCGTCGGCCCCTATGACAACAACGCCTATCTCCTGCGCTGCACCGCGACGGGCGAGCAGCTGCTCATCGACGCGGCGAACGAGGCGCCCCGGCTGCTGGAGCTGATCGGCGACGGCCCCCTCGTGCGCATCGTCACCACGCACCGCCACCAGGACCACTGGATGGCGCTGAGCGAGGTGGTGCGCGCCACCGGCGCCCCGGTCGTCGCCCATCCGCGCGACGCCGAGCCGCTGCCGGAGCCGGTCGCCGAGCCCGTCGAGCACGGCGACACCGTCCGCGTCGGGCGGGTGTCCCTCGACGTCATCCACCTGCGCGGCCACACGCCCGGCTCGATCGCCCTGCTGTACGACGCCGGCGGCGAGCTCGCGGACCGGCCGCACCTGTTCACCGGCGACAGCCTCTTCCCGGGCGGCGTCGGCAACACCTGGGGCGACCAGGCCCGCTTCAAGCAGCTGCTCTCGGACGTGGAGGAGCGCGTCTTCGCCCGCCTCCCCGACGCCACCTGGTTCTACCCCGGGCACGGCAAGGACTCGACGCTCGGCCGCGAGCGCCCCTCCCTCCCGCAGTGGCGCGAACGGGGCTGGTGATCTCGCGGGCCGGACCCGGAACAAGCGGTGCGGGGTGTTCGTTTGCCCCTTCACCACCGGGCCGACCCCCAGGAGACGACCATCCACGAACGCCACGAGGTGGAGCCGGGATCCGCCCTGCGCTATCCGGCGGGCTCCCTGGTGCTCGTCGCCGGGCTTCCGGGGGCGGGTAAGAGCACCCTGCTCAACCGGCTCTACGGGCTGCACGGGGACGAGACGGCGCCGGTGCCCGCCGGAGACGTCCTGGTGATCGACTCCCGGCAGTCGCGCAACTGGTGGGCGCGGTTCCTGCGCCCCCTCCCGGTGCGGATGCGGACCCCGTTCGTCCACACCACGCACGTGTGGCGCATCGGACGCGCGATCCTCGCCGGGCACGGGGTCGTCGCGCACACCCGCGGCACCTGGCCGCACATCCTGCACCTGTTCGCCTGGCTGGCGCGGCGGCGCGGCGGCCGGCTGCACCTGATCCTCATCGACGTCACCCCGGAGACGGCCCGCGCCGGCCAGTTCGCACGGGGCCGCGTCGTCACGTCCGTCACCTTCGATCGGCACTGCCGGCGCTGGCGCCCCCTGATCGACCGCGCCCGCGGCGGCGAACCGCCGCGGCCCGCCGCCGGAGTCACCGTCCTCGACCGCGCCGCCGCCGACAGGCTCCGGGCCATTCACTTCACCTGACCGTCCGGCGGCGTGCTGCCCGGGGCCAGGTCAGCGGGGAGATATGTAGGGTCGGGGAAAGATCGAGACGACGAGAGGCGGCAGTATGGCGCAGCAGGTACGCGGGGTCGTCGCACCCGGCAAGGGGCAGCCGGTGCGGATCGAGACGGTCATCGTCCCGGACCCCGGCCCCGGGGAGGCGGTCGTCAAGGTCCAGGCGTGCGGGGTCTGCCACACCGACCTGCACTACCGCGAGGGCGGGATCAACGACGAGTTCCCGTTCCTGCTCGGGCATGAGGCCGCCGGGGTCGTGGAGTCGGTGGGCGAGGGCGTCACCGAGGTCGAGCCCGGCGACTTCGTCATCTTGAACTGGCGCGCGGTGTGCGGGCAGTGCCGGGCCTGCCTGCGGGGACGTCCCTGGTACTGCTTCAACACGCACAACGCCGCGCAGAAGATGACGCTGGAGGACGGCACCGAACTGTCGCCCGCGCTGGGGATCGGCGCGTTCGCCGACAAGACGCTGGTGGCCGCCGGGCAGTGCACGAAGGTCGACCCGGCCGCCAGGCCGGCGGCCGCGGGGCTGCTGGGGTGCGGCGTGATGGCGGGGCTCGGCGCGGCGATCAACACCGGCGGGGTCGGACGGGGCGACTCGGTGGCGGTCATCGGCTGCGGCGGCGTCGGCGCGGCGGCCGTGCTCGGCGCGCGGCTGGCCGGCGCGGCGAAGATCATCGCGGTGGACCTGGACGAGCGGAAGCTGACCACCGCATCCTCGCTGGGCGCCACGCACACCGTCAACGGCGCGGAGAAGGACGTCGTCGAGACGGTGCGGGAGCTGACCGGCGGGTTCGGCGCGGACGTCGTCATCGACGCCGTCGGCCGCCCGGAGACCTACGAGCAGGCGTTCTACGCACGCGACCTCGCCGGGACGGTGGTGCTGGTCGGCGTCCCGACACCGGAGATGAGGCTGGAGCTGCCGCTGCTGGAGGTGTTCGGGCGCGGCGGCTCGCTGAAGTCGTCCTGGTACGGCGACTGCCTGCCGTCCCGCGATTTCCCGATGCTCATCGACCTCTACCTGCAGGGGCGCCTGGACCTGGACGCGTTCGTGTCCGAGACCATCGGGCTGGGCGACGTGGAGGCCGCGTTCGAGAAGATGCACCACGGCGACGTGCTGCGCTCTGTGGTGATGCTGTGATGGCGGCCCGCATCGACCACATCGTCACGTCCGGGACGTTCTCCCTGGACGGCGGCACCTGGGACGTCGACAACAACGTCTGGATCGTCGGGGACGACAGCGAGGCGATCGTCATCGACGCCGCGCACGACGCCGACGCGATCGCGGCGGCGGTGGGCGGCCGCAGGCTGGTGGCGATCGTGTCCACGCACGGGCACGACGACCACATCGACGCGGCGCCCGCGCTGAAGGCCCGCACGGGTGCGCCGATCCTGCTGCACCCGGACGATCTGATGCTGTGGCGGCAGAAGCACCCCGGCACGGCCCCCGACGGCGAACTCGCCGACGGCCAGGTCATCACGGTCGCGGGGACCGAGCTGACCGTCCTGCACACGCCGGGCCACAGCCCCGGCGCGGTCTGTCTCCACGCGCCCGGACTGGGCACGGTGTTCTCCGGTGACACGCTGTTCAAGGGCGGTCCGGGTGCGACCGGCCGGTCGTTCTCCGACTTCCCGACGATCATCGTCTCGATCCGCGAGCGGCTGCTGACGCTGCCGGCGGAGACGACCGTCCGCACCGGGCACGGCGACTCGACCACGATCGGCGCGGAGGCCCCGCATCTGGACGAGTGGATGGCCCGCGGGCACTGACCGGGATAGTGTCCCCGGTGGCGGACGGGCGTCCGAGCCGGGAGGGGTGCGATGCGAGGCGCGGCACCGGTGGCGCTGATGCTGTGCGGGACGCTGGCGGGGTGCGGCCAGAGCGCCGGGGAGGCGGCGGGCGATGTCCCGCCGCCCACCGCGGCCGCGGCCGATCCCGTGACGACGGTGTCCGCGGCGCCGGTGCGTCCCCGGCCGGCCGAGTCACCCGGCTCGGCCGAGTTGTCCGAGCCGTCCGGGCCGCTCGGGCGGGCCGGCGGGTGGCGCATCACCACCTACTACACCGCGCTTGAGAGCCTCTACGGCGGCAGGCGCAAGGCCGTCCGCGGTTGCACCCGCTTCCACTGTTCGCACGGGAAGACGCCGCTCGGGTCGTACCCGGAGGACTTCCTCACGGTCGTCCAGATGGAGGGCAGCGGGCGCCTCACCGGCGGTCCGCACCGCGGCCGGTACCTGAACTGGTCGCACAGCGTCGGCTTCTGGCTGGACGACACGACGCGCGACTCGCGAGGCCGTCCGCTGGAGCCGTGGGCGTCCGCGGCGGCGGACAGGTCCGTGCTGGCGCGGGGGCGGCGGTTCACGATCGTGGACTGCGGCAAGGACGGCAACGGCCGTCCGATCGAGGGCAAGGTGTGCGCGGCGTTCCGGAAGGCCCGCTGGACGGTCATGGACCTGTTCCGCCCCGGCTACGGGGGTGAGAACCACGCCGACGTCTACATCGGCGAGGAGAAGGGCTCACGGCTGTCCGAGTCGCCCTTCTACACCACGTTGAAGGGCGCCACCCTCGGCCCGGCCTAGGTCGGGACGCGCCCGGACGGGCGGGCCGACGGGCGGGCCGCCGGGCGGGGCGAGGCGAGCCGGGTGGCCTGTGTCCGGCCCCGGAGAACGACCTCCTCGCCGAGCGACCAGTGCCGGGCCTCCCGCGGCTCGGCCCGCGCGACGAGCGAGCCCGCCGCGAAGACCCGGTTCTCGGTGTTCTTGGCCATCTCGGTGAGCCGGGCGGCCTCGTTCACCGGGTCGCCGATCACCGTGTACTCGAAGCGCTCCTCGGCGCCGATGTGCCCGGCGACGGCCTCGCCCGCCGACACGCCGATCGCGGCGCGCAGGCCGGGGACGTCCGCGCGCAGCCGGCGGGCCAGCTCGCGGGACGCGGCGAGCGCGCGGCCGGGCAGGCCGTCCAGCGGGAGCGGCGCCCCGAAGACGGCAAGCGCGGCGTCGCCCTCGAACTTGTTGATCCAGCCGCCGTGCGCGCCGATGACCTCGACGACCACGGCGAAGAAGTCGTTCAGCAGCCGGACGACCTCGGCGGGCGGGCGGTCGGCGGCGAGCCGGGTGGAGCCGATGATGTCCACGAAGATCACCGCAACCTCGCGCAGTTCGCCGCCGAGGTCGATGCCGCGTTCCAGGGCGACGCGCGCGACGTCCGTGCCGACCTGCCGGCCGAACAGGTCCCGGAGCCGCTCGTGCTCGCGCAGCCCGGCGGCCATGTGGTTGAACCCGGCCTGCAGCAGTCCGATCTCGCTGGCGTCGTAGACGGGGACCTCGACGTCCAGGTCGCCGCGCTGGACGCGGGCGAGACCGCGCCGCACCGATTCGACCGGGTCGGCGATGGCGCGGGCGGCGGTGTAGGTGACACCGAGCCCGACGACCAGCGCGATGCCGCCGAGCGCGAGCACGGCGACGGCGAAGTCCCGCACGGTGACCTCGGCGATGAGGAAGGAGCCGATGGCGAGGGTGATCAGCCCGAGGATCGGGACGGCGGTGCCGAGGCCCCAGGCGAGCACCGAACGCGCGACGACGCCGGGCAGGCCGGTGCGGCTCGGCAGCTCGCTGCGCAGCGCCGTGGTGACCGCGCGGCGCAGCAGCCGTTCGCTGAGCAGGTAGACGACCGTGCAGGTGGTGAGGCCGCCGAGCAGGCTGGTCAGACCGAGCTTGACGGCCAGCAGGGCGGAGAACGGGGCGTTGACGGCGACCCAGCCGACCGTCCCGATGCCCCACAGCGTCAGGTGCAGGGCCATCAGCCGCAGCGGCCCGTACAGCAGCAGGGCCCGCTCGTGCCGGCCGGGTTCGTCGTGCCGCTCGACCAGGCGCCGGACACGGCGGAAGAACCGTTCGCCGAGCAGGAGGCCGGCGGGCACGGCCGCGGCGACGTAGCCGGTGAAGACGATCAGGTTGATGCGCTGGAGCCGCGCGGAGACGTGCCCGGCCGGGTCGGGCACGAGCACCGCGAACGCGAGGACGACCAGCGCGCCGCCGAGGTTGGCGAGGCCGGTCGCGATCGTGACGAGGATGCGGGCGCGGCGGGCGATGCGGGCGCGCGAGTCGCCGGGGGCACCGTCGATGAACCGCCAGATGGGACCGAAGAGGGTCCGCCTGGGCCGCGGTCTCGCGGAGGGATCGCTCACTCGGGCGCGCATCATTGCGGCCGGGGCTGGGCGAGCTCCTCGGCGAACGCGGTGAGCTGGGCCAGGTTGCGGCACTCGTACATGGGCAGCAGCTCGCCGTACCGGGACGCGGCGGAGTCGCCGGTGTCCCACTGGGCGCGCGGCTCGGGGTTGAGCCAGTACGCGTGCCGGGCGCGGCCGGCCATCGACCGCAGGATCGGCAGGGACAGCTCGCCGTAGTTGGAGCGCGCGTCGCCGAGGATCAGCAGGGACGTTCTGGGCGTGATCGCGTCCCGGTACTTCTCGTCGAACACCTTGATGGCGTGGCCGTAGTTGGAGCGGCCGGTGATCCAGACGAGGTCGGCCTCGGCGGCGAGACGGGCCATCGCGTCCGCGACGTCCGCGCCCGGGGAGAAGTACTTGGTGATCTCGTCGGTGGTGTCGATGAACGCGAACGCGCGGACCTTGCTGAACTGCTCCCGCAGCGCGAACGTCAGCAGCAGCGTGAAGTGCGCGAACGCCGACACCGAGTCGCTGGCGTCGCACAGCACGACCAGCTCCGGCTTGTGCGGGCGGCGCGGCCGGTGGCGGGTGGTGAGCGGCACTCCCCCGCTGGCCAGGGACGCGCGGACCGTCCGGCGGAAGTCGAGCCGTCCCCGCCTGCCGTGCCGCTGCTTTTGCACCAGCCGGGACGCCAGCCTGCGGGCCAGCGGATACACCTCGCGGCGCAGCGCCTCCATCTCGGCCCGGGTGGCGCCGGCGAAATCGAGCCGTTCCAGCGGCGGGCGGACGGCGATGCGCGCGGTCCGCTCGACGCCGGTGTCCTCGGCGATGCGGCGCCGCACCTCGCCCGCGACGAGGTCCTGGAAACGGGCGATGCGGTCGCGGAACGTCCGGCGCGCGACCCGCTCGGCCATGCCGCCGCGCTCCTGCCCGCCCAGGACGGCGCCGAGCAGCCGCGCCATGAGCGTGTCGGGCGACAGCGCGGCGAGGACACCGGAGGAGAACCACGACTCCTGGCCGGGGGGCCGCCCGTATTCGGCGACGGCCGTCCGGGCGAATCGGCGCAGGCCCGCGTCGTCGCCGGAGAGCAGGAGCCCGGCCAGCTCGTCGCGGCGGGCCTGGATCTCCGGGTCCAGCGCGGGCGGGACGGGACGCCCGTCGTCGCCGAGCGTCCGCGCGGGACGCTGCGGCGCCCTCCCGGCGCCGTCCCCGACCGCCGCCGGGAACCACAGGTCGAAGAGCATGTCGAACGTCGGACGGTGCTGAGGCCGCTTGACGAGCGTGGCGGCGTACGCGGCGCGCAGCGCCGCGCGGTCGAGCAGGTCGATCGTCTGCAGGGCGCGTACCGCGTCCAGGCCCTCGGCGACCGAGACCGGCAGCCCGGCCCGGCGCAGCTCCGCCACGAACCCGGTGTGCCGGTCGACGAGCGATGCCATCTCAGCCCCGCAGCCCCAGTTCCCTGACGGCGCGCTCCTGGTCGGAGACGTGTTTGAGGACGACGCCGAGCGTGCGGGCGACGGCGGCCTCGTCCAGGTCGTCCAGGCCGAGCGCCAGCAGGGTGCGCGCCCAGTCGACGGTCTCGGCGATCGACGGGGCCTTCTTGATCTCCAGGTCGCGCAGCGTCCCGACCGTCCGGACGAGCTGCTCGGCCAGCTCCGCCTCGATTCCCGGCACCCGCGCGAGGACGATGTCACGTTCCCGGTCGGGCGCCGGGTAGTCCAGGTGCAGGTAGAGGCAGCGGCGTTTGAGCGCCTCCGACAGCTCCCGCGCCGCGTTGGAGGTGATGACCACGAACGGGCGCCGCACCGCGCTGACCGTTCCGAGCTCCGGAATCGTCACCTGGAAGTCGGACAGGACCTCCAGCAGCATGCCCTCCACCTCGACGTCGGCCTTGTCCGCCTCGTCGATCAGCAGGACGGTCGGGTCCGGGCGCCGGATCGCCGCCAGCAGCGGCCGCTCCAGCAGGAACTCCTCGGAGAAGATGTCGTCGTGGGTCTCCTGCCAGGCCCGGTCGGCGGGGGCGGCCTGGATGGCCAGCAGCTGCTTCTTGTAGTTGAACTCGTAGAGCGCGCGTGCCTCGTCCAAGCCCTCGTAGCACTGCAGCCGGATGAGCTCCGCGCCGGTCGCCGCGGCGACGGCCTTCGCCAGCTCCGTCTTGCCGACCCCGGCCGGCCCCTCCACGAGCAGCGGCTTCCCGAGCGCCTGCGCGAGGTAGGCGGTCGTGGCGATCGCCTCGTCCGCGAGGTAGCCGACCTCGGCGAGCCTGGCCTCCACATCGGCCGGGGAGGCGAACATCCCGTCGGTCATCCGTTGCCCTTCTTCGCGACGACCTTCTTGTACTTCTGGTTCGTGCCGGCGAAGACGAGCGTCGTCTCGTCCTCCAGGGAGACGCCCCAGTAGGAGGCGGTCTGCGGATCGCCGCCCTTCCAGGAGAAGCGGAACTCGCCGCCGCCCTCGGGGATGACCGACCCGCTCCACAGCTTCTGCTTGCCCCGCACCCACACGCCATTGCCGCCGGCCGTGAACTGGAAGTAGTCCTTGGCGGTACCGACCCAGCGTCCGACGAGCGGCTTGACCTCGGACGGCTTCACCGCCGGCAGCGGCGCCAGGGTCGTCGCCGGCGCGGACGGGGCGGACCCCGCGGCGTCCTTCTCCTCGCCGCCGCCGCACCCGCTCAACACGATCATGGCGACGGCGCAAACGCCGAGGACACTCGCACGGGTC
Source organism: Actinomadura formosensis NBRC 14204 (assembly GCF_001552155.1). Classification (GTDB taxonomy): domain Bacteria; phylum Actinomycetota; class Actinomycetes; order Streptosporangiales; family Streptosporangiaceae; genus Spirillospora; species Spirillospora formosensis. Next base: position 50,494 of record NZ_BCQQ01000033.1, read on the forward strand.
ACCGAGACCTCCGGTTGATCTGCACAGAAAGCGGCAGTGTATTGCGCTTAATACCTCTGGGGTACGGGACGGTTCGCCCCTGGGTGTGAGGCAGGCGGGGAGGGTGCCCGCCTATAACGGAACCATGACCATCCCACGGCTGCCGCGTGAGGACCTCACGGCGGCGATGGCGGCCCGGCGCGAGCTGGGGCCCGACTACGACGACGCCTTCATCGAGAAGGTCGTGGACCGCATCGAGGAGGCACTCGGCACGCGCGCCGCCGCGCCGCGGCCCGGCCGCCGCCCGGCCCCGCCGGCATCGCGCGGCGGTGAACGCGATCACAGCCTGGCCATGGCGGTGCTGTCGCTGCTCGCCGCCATCCCGCTCAGCGCGATCGGCGTCGTCAACGCCGGCCTGCCCGGCCTGCTCTTCGCCATCGCGGGCATCGTGCTGATCAACTTCACCTACGCCTTCCGGCCGCGTTGACCCAGGGGGGCGACCCCCGGGTACCTCCGCCACGGGCCGGGCGCCCTCCGGTCGCCCGGCCCGTGGCCGGTGGCTGAGGCCCAACCTCCGTGCCCCGCCCTACTTGCCGGGCTCGGGGTCGCGGGGCAGGCCGAGGAGGCGTTCGCCGATGATGTTCAGCTGGACCTCGGTGGTCCCGCCGTAGATGGTCATGGCGCGGCTGAACAGCATGGCGCGGGCGACGATGCCGCTCTCGGTCAGGGGGACCTCGGTGGCGGCGGCCGTGCCCTGGGCGGCCCAGCAGTAGTCGGCGACGTCCTGGTTGAACTGGACGCCGAGGAGCTTGCGGACGCTGGCCTCCGCGCCCGGCTCCACGCCGTTCAGCTGCTTGAGGGTCGTGCGCAGGCCGAGCAGGTCGATCGACTGGCCCTGCGCGACGAGTCCGCCGACCTCGGCGGCGGCGACGGGGTCCAGGTCGCGGTCCTGGAAGAAGCGCAGGAGCTCGGGGACGCCCATGCCGAGGCCGCCGCCGGTCGACAGCGACACCCGCTCGTTCGACAGCGTGTTCCGCGCGACCTGCCAGCCCCGGTTCACCTCGCCGACGACCTGCTCGTCCGGGACGAACACGCCGTCCAGGAAGACCTCGTTGAACAGGGCCTCGCCGGTCAGCTCCCGCAGCGGGCGGACGTCCACGCCCGCGGCCTTCATGTCCACCAGGAAGTAGGTGATGCCGTCGTGCTTGGGCGCGTCCGGGTCGGTGCGGGCGATGCAGAACCCCCACTGGGCGTGGTGGGCCAGGGACGTCCAGATCTTCTGGCCGGTGAGCTTCCAGCCGCCCTCGACCCGCTCCGCCTTCATCGACAGCGACGCGAGGTCGGACCCTGCGCCCGGCTCGGAGAACAGCTGGCACCAGACGATCTGGCCGCGCAGCGTCGGGCGCAGGAACCGCTCCTTCTGCTCGTCGGAGCCGTAGCGGACCAGGGAGGGGACCAGCCACGCGCCGATCCCCAGGTTCGGGGCCTTGACCTTGGCGGCCTTCAGCTCCTGCTGGATGAGGATCTGCTCGACCGGGCCGGCCTCCCGGCCCCACGGCTTCGGGAAGTACGGGACGGTCCAGCCCTCGTCGCCCATCCGGGCGGCGAGCGCGTCCTTGTCCTCGACCGCGGCCAGCTCGGCGATCTCGGCGCGGATGCGCTCGCGGAGCGGCTGGGCGTCCTCGTCGAGTTCGAGGACGACCTCGCGGCGGCCCCCGGCCAGCGCGAGCCCCGCGACTTCGGCGGCCCAGCCCGCGGACGAGCCGAGCAGCGCCCGCAGGGTGAGGGCGCGGCGCAGGTAGAGGTGCGCGTCGTGCTCCCAGGTGAAGCCGATGCCGCCGAGGATCTGGATGGCGTCGCGGGCGGTCTGGACGCCGGCGTCGAGCGCGACGACCGCGCAGACGGCGGCGGCGAAACGCGTCTGTGCCGCCCCGGCCGCCCCGGTGCCCTCGTCCATGGCGCGGGCGGCGTCCCACGCGGCGGCGCGGGCCTGCTCCAGCGCGATCAGCGCGCGGGCGGCCTTGTGCTTGACGCCCTGGAACTGCCCGATCGGGCGGCCGAACTGCTCGCGCACCTTCGCGTACTCGGCGGCGGTCGTCACCAGCCGGCCGGCGAGGCCGGCGGCCTCGGCGCCGAACAGCGCGGCGGCGAGGTCCCGGACCCGGCCGGCGGTGAGGCCGTCCACGACGCGGTCGGCGCCGACGGCGACCTCGGACGCCTCGACGGCGGCGACGCGGCGGCCCCTGTCCAGGCTCGCGACCGGGGTGACGGTGAGGTCGGCGGCGTCCACCGCGACCCACTGCTCACCGCCGTCCACCGCGACCGGCAGCACGATCACGTCGGCGAGCGCGGCGCCGAGCACCGTCCCGGACGTCCCGGACACCACCAGGGAGTCGCCGTCGCGGCGGCCGGTCAGCGCGCCGTCCAGCGCGACGGCGCCGGTCTTCGACCCGTCGGCGAGCGCGGGCAGCAGTTCCGCGTGGAGCTTGGCGTTGCCGGACGCGTCGATGACCGCGCTCGCGAGGACGGTCGGCAGAAACGGGCCGGGCGCGGCGGCGCGGCCCAGTTCCTCCAGCACGACCGACAGCTCCAGCAGGCCGTAGCCCTGGCCGCCGTGCTCCTCGGCCAGGTGCAGGCCGAGCAGGCCCTGCTCCGCCAGCGCGGGCCAGAACCCGGGCCTGGTCTCCTCGTCCGCGTCCAGCACGGCCCGGACGGCCGCCGCCGGGATGTTGCGCTCGGCGAAGCCGCGCACCGATTCGGCGAGCGCCTCGTGCTCCTCGGTCAGCCCGATGGCCATGCGTCAACCCTCTCTCAGACCTTTTGACCGAGATTCTAGAACAGGGTTCGGGTCAGTGGGAGTGCGTGGCGCAAGTCTCAGCCCTCGCGTGTCGCGGGGGCGTCCGCCTCGTCCACCTCGATCTCGTGGAGCGGCTCGTGCATCCCCTTCGCGGACGGCCGGCGGCCGGCGGCGAGGCTCGCCACGGTGGTCGCGGCGAGGGTTCCGGCGATCACCGCGAGGGACAGCCAGATCGGGATCTCCGGCGCCCACGCGACACCGTACTCGTGCAGCGCGTGGAAGATCAGCTTGAGGCCGATGAAGCCGAGGATGAACGCCAGCCCGTGCCCGAGGTAGACGAGCCGGTCGGTGAGGCCGCCGAGCAGGAAGTACAGCTGGACCAGCCCCATCAGCGCGAACGCGTTGGCGGTGAACACCAGGTACGGCTCGGTCGTCAGCCCGAAGATCGCCGGGATCGAGTCCAGCGCGAACAGCACGTCGGTGGAACCGATCGCGATCATCACCACGGCCATCGGGGTGAGCAGCCGGCGGCCGTCCCGCCGGGCGACGAACCGGCTGCCGTCGTACTCGTCCGATGTCGGGAGGACGCGCTTGGCCCACCGCAGCAGCACGTTCTCCTTGAACTCCTCCTCGTCGCCGCCGCGCACCAGCCCGAACGCCGTCCAGATGAGGAACGCGCCGAAGATGAAGAAGACCCAGGTGAACGTCGAGATCGCGGCGGCACCGACCGCGATGAACAACCCGCGCAGCAGCAGCGCGATCACGATGCCCGCCATCAGGACGGTGTGCTGCGCCTGCTTCGGCACCGCGAACCGCGCGAGGATCACCATGAACACGAAGAGGTTGTCGACACTGAGGCTCTTCTCGGTGACGAACCCGCCGAAGTACTCGCCGGCGTACCGGCCACCGGCGAAGATCCACACGCCGAGGCCGAACAGCACGGCGAGACCGATGTAGACCACCGACCAGAACGCGGCCCTGCGGGTGGTGAACTCCCGCGTGTCGTTGCGGTGGATGAGGAACAGGTCGGCGGCGATGACCGCGAGGATCCCCGCTATGGTCAGGGCCCAGACCCATGGGGTGACGGACAATGTGAACACCTCCGGCGGACACGAACGAGCGCCGGAGGTCTCTCCCGCCCTGAAAACCGAGCGCGGGCCGCGGAACCCGGGCCGGCATGGGCCGACCGTATTGACGAGCACCGCGCGCGGGGATACTCCCCTCCGTTATCTCCTTGAACGCGGCCCGCGCCGGGACGGTTCCCGCGCCGCCGATTTTTCTCGGTCCCGTTCCGAACCCCGGCCCCGGTCGGCGCGTCCAAGGCACCCGGCGGCGCGGTGTCAGCGCCGGGTGTCGGTCAGTTCCCGGTAGATGCTCGCGAGCTGGTCGACGGCGTCGTCCTCGCCGGGCAGCAGCGCCGAGCGCTCGGCGGCGGCCGAGCCGAGCCGCGCGGCGAGCGACGGGTCGTCCAGAACGCGGCTCACCGCGCGCTCCAGCGCCTCGGCGTCGCCCGGCGGCACCAGCAGCGCCGCCTCGCTCTCCGGTCCGTGCAGCAGCGACCCGCCCGCGGGCCGCCCGGCCGCTCCCCCCGCAGCGTCCCTTGCGCCGACCAGGGCGGGGATGCCGCCGACACGCGTGGCGACCAGCGGCCGGCCCGCCCGCAGGATCTCCTGGACGATCAGTGGCTGCCCCTCCCACACGCTCGGCACGACCGCCACATCGGACGCGGCCAGCAGCCCGGGGACGTCGGAGCGGCGGCCGAGCAGCCGGACGGGCAGGTCCTCGGCCTCGATCCTGGAGCGCAGCTCGTCCTCCAGCGGGCCGTCGCCGACGATCGCGACGAGCGGCGGCGGGGTGCGTCCCGCCCACACCGCCGCGGCGTCCAGCAGCGTGGGCAGGCCCTTCTGCGCGGCGAGCCGCCCCACCGTGATGATCAGCGGCCGCTCCCCCACGCCCAGCTCGGCCCGCAGGTCGGCGCGGACGGCCGGGCCCGGCGGAGCCTGCGGCGCGGGCGCGGGAACGATCGCGTGCCCCACCGACCGGGCGCCGAGGGACCGCATCCGTTCCTCCAGATCGGGAGAGACGCCGAGGACGCGGGTGGCGCCGAGGGCCACGATCCGCTCCAGCATCCCGTACACCGCGGCCGTCCGCCCGCCGGTGATGACGGCGTTGTGCAGGGTGACGACCAGCGGCGGGCCTCCCCGGGAGAACCGCAGCGGCTCCGGCGCGACCCGCGCGCGGGCCGCCACGGCGAGGGCACCGGCCCGCAGCCCGTGGGCGTGCACGACATCGGCGCCGCGCAGCAGCGAACGCAGCCGGGCGGCGGCCCTGGCGTCGTTCACCGGACGGGGCCGGTCGGTGAGGTCGACCTCGGCGAACCGGGCGCCCGCGTCACCGAACCCGAACATCTCCTCGGTCGACGGCGGCCCGCAGACCAGCACGCGGGCGCCGCGTCCGGCGAGGCCCGCCGCGACGGACCGGACATGCCGCCCGACGCCGCCCGCGCTGGTGCCGAGGACGAGCGCGACGCGCAGCCCGTCCAGATCCCGGTTGTCAGCCATGGCGTGTCACCTTCCGGGTGAGGACGGCGCGCAGGTCACGGCCGTCGATCACGAAAGCGATGATCAGGAATACCGCGCCGGCGGCCAGCGCGGCGAGCGCCCCGGTCCCGACGTTGCGCAGCTCACCGGCCGGGCCGGTGCCGCCGGGGCCGAACAGCGCGGCGACCCCGTATCCGGCGGCGCCGCCCGCGGCGCCGCCCAGCACCCCGG
>NZ_BCQQ01000034.1 GCF_001552155.1 Actinomadura formosensis NBRC 14204
GAGCGCCCGCGCCGCCGGGCTGCGCGGCCCCTCCGCCCGCCAGGCCAGCGCGATCCGCCCGGTCAGCCGCGGCCGGACGATCGGCATCGCGTGCAGGTCGTCCGGCAGGCCGCGGGCGGCGGACTCGGGGAGCATGGCGACACCGAGGCCGTGCGCGGCGATCTGCGCCAGAATGGGCGGTTCGCCGGCCTCGAACGCGACGCGCGGCCGGAGCCCGGCGTCCGCGAACGCCGAGTCCAGGACGGCCCGCAGCCCGGTCCCCTTCGGCAGGCAGATCAGCGCCTCCCCGGCGAGCGCCCGCAGCGTGATCGTGGACCGCCGCGCCAGCGGGTGATCGCGGCTGACGGCGGCGAAGAGGTCCTCCTCGATGACGACCCTGGTCGCGATGCCCGCGGGCGCTTCGGCGCCGAGGCTGAGGAACGCGAGGTCGATGCGCCCGCCGCGAAGCCCGTCGGCTAGGGTGTCGGCATCCTGCTGAATGACGGCGATCTCCACGTTCGGATGGTCCCGGTGGAATTCGGCCAGCATGCCGGGAAGGTCGAGTGCCCTGATCCAGTCGATGGTGCCGATCGTGACGTGCCCGCGCAGCAGCCCCGTCAGCTCGTCCACCGCCAGCCGCGCGCCTTCGACGGCCGCGAGCGCCGCCCGCGCGTAGGGCAGGACGGCGGCGCCGACCTCGGTCAGCCGGACCGTGCGCCCGGACCGGTCGAGCAGCGGTTGGCCCAGCTCCCGTTCCAGTTGCCGGATCTGCGCGCTGACGCCCGGCTGGGCGACGTGCAGCCGGGCCGCGGCCTTGGTGAAGCTCGCCTCTTCGGTCACCGCAACGAAGTACTCCAACTGGCGCAGCTCCATAACCGGACATGCTAATCCCGAGTTCGTCCAGCTCCTCGGCTTCTGCCGAGACGATGCCGGGCGCACCCGGGGCCGGTGCCGTCGGCAACCATTTCTTTTGCTGCTCTTGGGGGCGTTGCTGCTGTTCAGAGGACTGATTCCGGTCTGGGCGGTGAAGACCTCACCTGCGGGAGGTCGGGTGTACGGACTGCGCACATGGTCCATAAGGGTGCGGATGACCGTGATTGCCGGAATGGTCACCGCGGTGATCTGTGTCATCGTGACCGCCCTGATCCTCGCGGAGGTGCGTGACTCCGAGACCGACTCCAGGCGCAGCGAGACGACGGCCGCGGCGCTGCGGGTGGCCTATGAACTCCGGCGCGGTCCGGCCCGGACCGGTTTCGGCACCCCGGACGAGGTGGTCGTCCAGGTCACGGACGAGCACCGGACGGTGATCTCGGGGACGCCGGGCCCGACGCTGAACGGCCCGCCGATCGCCGATTTCCTGCCGTCGGCGAGCCGGGTCTACTCCACGCGGGAGGTGTGCTCGTCCGCGGGCGTGCCGGGCTGCGCGTGGGTGATCGGATTCCGCATCTACCGGCCGGGCGGGGACTGGTTCGTCTACGCCGCGGCCCCGACCGTCTCCTGGTACGTCAACCCCGGCCTGATCATGTTCCTGGTCAGCGTGTCGGTGCTGGCGACTCTGCTGGCGTGCCTGCGCGCCTGGGCGACGGTGGATCAGACCCTCACCCCGGTGGACGCGATCCGCGCCGAACTGGCGGAGATCACCGCGATGCAGTCGGGCCGCCGGGTGACGGTGCCGGAGAGCCGGGACGAGATCAGGTGGCTGGCGGAGGCCGCGAACGCGACCCTCGACCGGCTGGACAGCGCACTGGAGCGGCAGCGCAGCTTCACCTCCGACGCGTCGCACGACCTGCGCAGCCCGATCGCCGCCGCCCGCACGCAACTGGAGGAGGCGCTGCTCTTCCCCGACCAGGTCGACTGGCCGCGGACGGCGCGGGGCGTCCTGCTGAGCCTGGAACGGCTCCAGGCGATCGTGACGGACCTGCTGCAACTGGCCCGTCTGGACGCGGCGGCCTGGGAGGAGGTCGAGACGGTCGACCTCGGCGCCATGGTGACCATCGAGATCGCGAGGACGGAGCGGACGAAGCGGATCGTCCCGCACCTCCAGGAGGGCGTCACGGTCCAGGGGGACCGGCTCCGGCTCCTCCGCCTCTTCACGAACCTGCTGGACAACGCCGAGCGGCACGCTGACGCGCGGGTGGACGTCACGGTCCGCCGCAGCGACGAGCACGCCGTCCTGGAGGTTCTGGACGACGGGGCGGGCATCCCCGAGGAGCACCGTGATCTGGTCTTCCAGCGGTTCGCGCGGCTGGAGGACAGCAAGGCCCGCGATCCGGCCGGCACCGGCCTCGGGCTGCCCATCGCGCAGGAGATCGCCCGGCTGCACGGCGGAACCCTCACGATCGAGGACAGTCCCCGCGGTGCCCGGTTCGTCGTGCGCATACCTCGGAACGTTCCAGAACGTACCGATCCCTCCTCTTAGCCGGCCCTGGGCGGGATGTGGAAAACCCCACGGCATGGGTGCACGCGGGGTCGTGAGGGTGTGGGGCCCGCGCGGGGACGGGCCGGGACGTGTCAGATGACGGACCGTTCGGGCAGGCCGTGCAGGTAGACCCACCCTTCGATGTCCGTTTGCTTGACCCTGCAACTGATGGGCTCGTACTCGGCGGCGTTCACGTAGCCGGGGCTGTGGGCGATGACGGAGTCGTAGACGAAGCGCGACGCGATGACACCGAGGTCGGCGCCCGTCGCGACGAGCCTTTCCTTCAGCGGGGCGGCGTCGAGGAGCCGGGCCGCGGTGATGATCGTCCAGCCGGACACGCCGGGCGGATCGGGCATCACCGGCCCGACGTCGATCGCGACCCGCAACTGGATGCGGACCGGCTCGCCCGACCGGTGGTTGTGGCGGCGCAGCCGCATGCCGAGCGACGCGATCATGGGGTCGATGACGGTGGAGGTCGGCATCCCGGGCGGGACGACGATCAGCGCGCCGTCGCCGCGGTCCTCGAGGTGGCAGGCGTCCCAGGACACCCTCGACTCCTCGAAGGACTCCCGGAGGGCGGCGTACATGGCGTGCCGCACCTCGATCCGGTCGGTGTCGCTGCGGATGCGCGAGCTGAAACCGGCGATGTCGGTGTACACGATGGTGCAGTTCTGGCCCGCCCATGACGGACTGGCGGAACCGGACGCGGTGCCGGCGGTGGGCTGCGCCTGGGACGGGACAGGAACGGCCGTCCGGGGGCGCGCCTGCGGCGCGGACTGCTCGACCGGGGGGCGGGAGTGTTCCACTGTGTGCCGGCCGGGCATGGCGCCCTGGTCCGGCCGCGGCGCGGACAATGCGCACAAGCCGGGCGCGAGGCATCGGGTGATCGTCGCGCACGGGACGATATGGGGATCGGCCACCGCGTACGGGGGATGAGGGGGCCACTGCGGCGGTATAGACGTGTACCCCGTCGCGTAGGGCAGCGGGGGGCCGTACCGGACCGCGTACCCGTGCCGCGCATCGGGAACGGCGTACGGGACGACGTACGGCCGCTGCGGGAGACCGGGCTGCTGCGGGAGACCGGGCTGCTGCGGGAGACCGGGCTGCTCGGTGAGCCGGTCGTACATCTCGCGTTCCATGACGGTGAACACGCGCGGGTAGCGCTCCAGGTAGGCGGCGAACTCCTGCGTGGTCATGCACAGGGCGTGGAGGACGTCCAGGGCGATGACGGTGGCCGAGCGCCGGCGCAGTTCCAGCGCGGCGCGTTCGCCGATGATGTCGCCGGGGCCGCGGTGGGCGATGATCCGTTCGGTGCCGTCCCGCTCGACGCAGACCCGCACCATGCCGGACGTGATCACGAGCGTGCGGTCGGCGAGTTGCCCTTCGGACCACAGCACCGCGCCGGCCGGGTAGACCACCTCCCGGGCGGAGGCGAAGAACGCGACCTGCTCGATGTTCGTGAGGGATCGCCAGAACCGGAGCCGCTCGGTGGCCTCGGTCTGCCGGGCGGATACCGGACGCGCGGCCTGCCGCGGCTCAAGGCCGCGGTTCTCGGCCCCCGGCTCGCCGTACGCCGGTTCGTCGTGCGCCTGTTCGTCATATGCCGGTTCGTCGTACGCCGGCGAGGGGCCGGCGGTGCCCGTCCGGGGGCGGACGATCTGGTCCGGGTCGTGCCGGCGGGCGTGTTCGGCCATCAGCACACCCGCCTTGCGCCCGGCCGCGGGGAGAACGATGGAGTCGTGGTGTTCCTGGGGTGGACGTCAAAGATCGGGGGATGAATCTGCTCTCTTGACATGTCAAGGGCCCCATGCCTCGAAGCGCGACTCCGGGTCCCGTGGGTGGTGCCGGGGGCACCCGGTACCGGCCCACCGTGGCCGAAGTCACATCACCTATAGCCCGTACCGCATGATCGCGGTTAGACTGGGTGAGTCCGCAGAAAACGTTTCGGCAGGTCAGCCCCGATATTTCTGCGTTTCCGCAGGTGTCTGCGCAGGCCCGCCGGGGTGCTTTCGCGCGACTCAGGGAGTCGCTCTCCACTTTCCGCCGGTCGTCTTGGCTGCCAACCGGTGATCGGCGGAAGTGGCGGGCGACTCTGTCATGCCCGCCGCCGGCGTTCGCCGGCGATGCCGAAGTCTCGTGGCGTTATCGACCTCCCCGTTCGGCGCGTGCCCCCGTGTCCCTCGTGTACCGGCGGTGCCCCCGTGGCCCGTTCCTCCGGCGGGGAGAGCCCCGGCCGGGGGACACGCGCGTCCCGTCCAGAACTCTTCACCCTGTGTCAAGACCGTCGATGCCCGGATGTGGCATCAAGTCCCGTGGCAAGTCGGCGTCTGCTAGTCTGCTATGTAGCACATTACAACATAGTTCACCGGCATGCAGCAGCCTGAAAGCTTCTGCCGCGACTTTTGGGCGATATGACGGGGTCTGGCATGGGGGACGAAGATCTCATGGCCGAGACATGTAGCACAGTGGATGCAAGTGGGATGCCGCCTCTTTTTGTGCCATGTAGCATCCAGGCTGGTGGCATTAGCTACTTAGAGTGACGATCACTACTTAAAGCGAGCGAAACGATGACCAGTGACCAGGGACCGATAGTCCAAAGCGCGCTGCTGCGTACCGAACTCGTCCGCCTGCGCAAGGAGAAGAGGCTGACGCAGGAGCAGGTGGCGCGGCAGCTCGAATGGTCCCCGTCGAAGCTCATCAGGGTGGAGGGCGGCAAGAACGCCATCACCCGGACCGACCTGCAGGCTCTGCTCGCCGTGTACGACGTCACCTCGGAGGGACGCCAGGAGCGGTTGCAGGCGCTGGCTCGCGGCGCGCGGGAACCGGCCTGGTGGAACGCCTACCGCGGAGAGCTGGACCCGAGCTTCCTGAACTACGTGGGCTACTGCGCGGGCGCGGCCTTCATCCGGCAGTTCCACGGGACGGTCGTGCCGGGGCTGATCCAGACCCCCGAGTACGCCGAGGCGCTCAGCACCGGCAAGGTCTCCGAGCAGGCGAGAGCCCTCGCGGTGAAACTGCGCATCCAGCGGCAGCAGGAACTCGCCAAGCGGGAGAATCCGCCGCGGCAGCACTACATCATCGACGAGGCCGTCATCCGCCGCCACGTCGGCATCTCCATCGATCCCGGGATCATGCCGGCCCAGCTCAACTACATCGCCGACGCCGCCGAGCGCGACGACGTGCTGACGGTCAGGGTCGTCCCGTTCAAAGCGGGAGCGCACGTCGGGCTGGACGGGCCGTTCAGCGTCCTGGAATTCGACGGCGACCTCGACGACGTCCTGTATCTGGAGGGACGGTCGGGCGCCAGCGTGATGATCACCGGGGAGGACGACCGGATCGCCGAGTACCGCGACGCCTTCGAAATCCTGCTGGAGCAGGCGCTGCCGGCCGACCAGTCGATCGAGCTGATGCGCCAGGCCGCCGAAGACCTCATGGCTTGACTCTGAGACCCCGACTCGACTCCACCGGAGGTGACGGCCGCATCGAGCATCCCCAAGGCGAGTAGCCGCCATAGCGCACAAAGTGATCTTGTGTTCCCTTGTAGGCGGAATAACTGGAACCGTTTACACTCGTGATCGGGAAATTTTCCACAAGGTCGTGCTTTGTCGTGCCCTGCTTGGTGCTCGCCCGCCGGGTGTTCCCGCCCGATCGGTCCGGCGAGGCGGCACCTGCCGGCAATGGACGGAGGGTTGCTGGATGGTGGACCTGTCGACTAGGAGAGCCGTGCTGAACTGGCGCAAGAGCAGTGCGAGCCAGGCCGCCAACGAGTGTGTGGAGGTGGCGGCGTCCGGCCCGTCGGTGCTGGTCCGTGATTCCCACGACCACGCCGCCGGAGTCATCGCCCTGGCTTCCACGCAGTGGAGGGGCCTCCTGAATGCCATTCGAAACGGAGAGTTGGACCGGCGCTGAGTCACCCGACTCATTTCCCCGCTCCCACATGAATTGTCGTATATCGCGACTTCCTGATGGCTTTACTGGCGAGCTTTGACAGGACGGCGGGCGGCCCGGCTCGTATTCGGGGCACCCTGAGCGGACCCTGAGCGGACCCTGAACCGTCCCTGATCGCCCTGTTCCGGTGAAGGACCGGCCCCTAGCTTGATCGTCAGTGACCCGCCGAGGCGGGCCGATCTCCCCTCTGACGTCCCTTCACCGGAGGACACATGCTGCGCAGACACCGGGCCGCCGCCTGGGGCACGGCCGCCGTGACGGGCCTCGCGCTCGTCGTGGCGTCCATCCCCGCACGGGCGGGCGGGGCCGAGGCCGCACCCGCCACGTCCACGATCGGCTGGAGGGCGTGCGGGCCCGACGGCGGAGCCGAATGCGCGACCCTGCGGCTGCCGGTCGACTGGTCGCACCCGGGCGGGCCGACGTTCGGGCTGGCGATCGCGCGCCGCAAGGCCCTCGACCCGGCCGCCCGCATCGGCACCCTCGTGTTCGGCCCCGGCGGACCGGGCGACTCCGGCGTGGACCGTGTCACCCGACTCGAAGGCGGCATCGACCGGTTCAGCGACGAACTCCGCAAACGCTTCGACATCGTCAGCTTCGACCCGCGCGGGGTGGGCGCCAGCCAGCCGGTCACCTGCTCCGCCGCCCTCCTCGGCGCCCGCCCGTCCCCGATGATCAAGAGCTCGGAGCAGTTCGCCGCGGCCCTCGCCCACAACGCGCGCCTCCGCGCCGACTGCCGGGCCCGCACCGGACCGCTCTACGACCACGCCGACACGCTCAGCACCGTCCGCGACGTGGACGCCCTCCGCGCCGCGCTCGGCGAGTCGAAACTGACCTTCCATGGCAGCTCGTACGGGACGCTCCTGGGCGAGATGTACGCCGAGACGTTCCCGGAGCACGTCCGCGCGATGGTCCTGGAGAGCGTCGTCGACCACAGCGTCCGCAGCACCCGCCGGTTCCTGGTATCCGAACTGGCCGCGGCACAGGACTCCTTCGGCCAGTTCGTCGCCTGGTGCAAGCGCACGGAGAGCTGCGCCCTGCACGGCAAGGACGTCCGCGCCGTCTGGCGGGACCTGCGCGCCCGCGCGGCACGTGGCGAACTGTCCGACCCCACGGCCCCCGGGCGGCCGCTTCCGGAATTCCACCTGGTGCTGATGGCCTACAAGAAGTTCTACGGCCCCGACTGGGCGGAGCTGGCTTCGATCCTGGCCACGCTGAACGAGAGCAAGCCTCCCAAGGGAACGCCGCAGCCCGCGAAGACGCCCGCTGAGGCCACCGCCACGGACAACTTCACCGCGCAGTTCTGCTCGGACTGGAGCCTGCCCGTCCGCGACTACAAGCACTACGCCAAGCTGATGCGGCACACGGCCAAGGTCGCGCCCGACATGACGTACGCGCGTCCCGCCATGGCGGTTTCCACGTGCCTCGGCTGGCCGCAGCCCGTCCGCAACCCGCAGCATCGCCTCCGCGTCCACGGCAGCGCGCCCATCCTGCTGTCGAACGCCGTTCACGACCCGGCGACCCCGTACTCGTGGGCCCAGAACGTGGCCCGCCAGCTCGGCCGGACGGCGACACTCCTCACCTACGAGGGCGCCGGCCACGGCACCTACAACCGGGGTCCCTGCACGCGGGACACGATCGACCGCTACCTGATCTCCCTGCGACTCCCCGACCGGGCCACCACCTGCCCCGCGACCTGACCCCGCCGGCGGAGCCGAGGCCGCACCCGGACGGGACGCATGGTCAGTAGAGGAAGGGGATCTCTATGCCCTCGGCGCCGGTCAGGGCGGTGCCGGGGGAGCGGCCCAGGAGCCAGGCCAGCAGGGACGTTGCGGGGCCGGTGACGACGAGGTCGCCGTTGCCGTGCTCTTGGCCCGTGTCGGTGGCGTACAGGCGGAGGTTCGGGGCGTCGTCGCGGCGGGCGAAGGAGGCGGTGACGCTCACCAGCAGCCGGGCGGTGAAGCCGGCGGGCCAGTCGCCGGGCGTGAAACCGGCGTCCAGGTCGACATGGTGGATGAGCACCTCGGTGAGGCGTGCGTCGGCGGCTCGGGCGGCGGGGTGGCGGGCGCCCGTGGTCCATTGGACGGTGCGCTCCCACGCCTCGTCCGGCATGAGGGTGAATGCCTCGGCGAACCTGTCGGCGCTTTCCCGGACGTCCGCCAGGAGGGCGTCCGCCGGGCGGCCCGCGCCTTCCGCTATTTCGGCGGCGCGGGCCTCCAGGCCGGGGTACTCGTAGGACTCGACGCCGGTACGCGCCCAGGTGAGCAGGCGGGTGCCGCCGTCGGCGTTGCGGGCGAGGTGGGTGAGGACGTGGCCGCGCGTCCAGCCGGGGAGCAGGGACGGCGCGCGGACGCCGTCGTCATCGAGGCGGGCCGCGCTGGCCAGGAGGGCTTCGGTCGCGGCGGTGATCTCGGCGAGGGCGATCACGCGGTGATGTCCTCGGGGAGGAGGGTCGCGAGCTGTTCCGTCGTGAGTTCCGCGCCTTCTTCGGCGAGGCGTTCGGTGCGGCGCGCGTGCGCGGTGACGGCGGCCCTGAACAGCTTGTCGACCTCGCGTCCGTTGCCGTTCCGGAAGCGGTCGGCGCCGGCTTCGAAGTGCTCCGCCAGCGCCGCCCGGGTCGGGTCCGGGACGAGGTAGTCCGCCGCCTCCGCCTTGCCGAGGAAGATCGAGACGAGACCGTCCACGGCATAGGGACGGAAGGTCAGCGTCCGGGCGAAACGCGAGGCGAGGCCCGGATTGGCGGAGAGGAAACCGTCCATCTCGGCGGTGTATCCGGCCGCGATCACGATGACCTCGTCGCGGTGGTCCTCCATCAGCTTGACGAGGGTGTCGATGGCCTCCTGCCCGAAGTCGTGGCCCGTCCCCGCCGGCCGCGACAGCGTGTACGCCTCGTCGATGAACAGCACGCCGCCGCGTGCGCGGTCGAACACGTCCGCCGTCTTCCGCGCGGTGTGCCCGACGTACTGGCCGACCAGGTCGACGCGTGCCGCCTCGACGACCTGGCCCTGCGCGAGGACGCCGAGGGCCGCGAGCAGCTCCCCGTACAGCCGGGCCACGGTCGTCTTGCCCGTCCCCGGCGGCCCGGCGAAGACCAGGTGCCCGGTGAACGGCTCCGCCTCCAGCCCGGCCGCCCGGCGGCGCCGCGCCGACGCCAGCAGGTCCAGCAGGTCGCCGATCTCCCGTTTCACCTCGTCCAGCCCGGTCATCGCGGCGAGCCGGGCGAGGACGCCGGCCGCCTGGCCCGCGTCCCGTGCCTCGCCGAACCGCGCGGCGAGGCCGGTGCCGACGTCGAGATCCTCGGGCAGCAGCAGGCTCAGCTCGTCCCCGGACGGCAGGTCCGGCAGGTCGGCGAGGCGCTGCGCCTGCCGCTCCACCGCCGCCTCGAACACCCGGCGCGCCGCCCGGCCGTTGCCGAACCCCGTGTCCCGTTTGACGGACGCGAAGTGGGCGAGGACGGCGTCCCGCGCGTCGGCCGAGAAGCGGTACCCGTTCTTTTCGGCCTGCGACTCGGTGATCTGGAGCAGTTCGGCGGGGCTGTAGTGCTCGAAGTCGACCGTCCGGGAGAAACGGGACGACAGGCCCGGATTCACGGCCAGGAACTCGCGCATCTCCGCCGGGTACCCGGCCGCGATCACCACGACCTCGTCGCGGTGGTCGTCCATCAGCTTGACGAGGGTGTCGATCGCCTCCAGACCGAAATTGTGACCGGTGTCGGCCATGCGCGAGAGGGTGTACGCCTCGTCGACGAACAGCACGCCGCCGCGTGCGCGGTCGAACGCCTCCGTCGTCTTCAGCGCCGTCCCGCCGATGACCCGCGCCACCAGATCCGCCCGCGTCACCTCGATGACCTGGCCTTTCTCGACAACGCCGAGGGCGGCGAGAATCCGGCCGTAGAGCCGCGCGACGGTCGTCTTGCCGGTGCCGGGCGGGCCCGCGAAGATCATGTGGCGGCCGATCACCGGACCCGGCGGCAGCCCGGCGAGGCGGCGCCGTTCGGCGACCTTCTGCAGGTTCGTCAGCTTGCGGATCTCCTGCTTCACCGCGGCCAGGCCGATCATCGCGTCGAGTTCGGCGAGCAGGCCGTCGGCGGTGGCGCCGTCCGGCTCGGGCGCCCGCGGCGCCGCCGGGGACGCCTCCGCGGTGGCCTCCGCTGTGCTCTCTGCGGGGTCCTCTTCCTCGTAGCCCAGTTTGTCCGGCGCGGCGTTGCGTTCGCTCGTCACCCCGTCCATGTGGACGCGTGCCGTCGTCGAGGTGCACAGGCCCGGCCCGCCGGTCTCCACCACCGTGCAGTCGCGCAGGGTGAGGTCGGAACCGGGGTCCGCGCCCGCGCCGATGATCTTGCTGCCGGTGATGGTGGTGCCCTCGACCGTCCCGTGACCGCCGGCGCCCACGGCGATGCCGCCCTGCTCGGCGCGCTCCACCCGCCCCCGGACGACCGTGACGCGGCCCCGCTCGCCGACGGCGACGCCGTGCTCACCCGCGTCCAGGAGTGCGCAGTCCTCGAAGGTGCCGGTGCCGTCCTCGTCGGCGACGATCCCGTGGCGGTGCGGCGACTCCACCCGGAGCCGCCGGCCGGTCAGCCGCCCGCCGGCCGTGACCCACGCCGCATCGACCCCGGCGTCCTTGACCAGGCAGTCCTCGGCCAGCGCGGACGCGTTGTCCCGGACGACCAGCGAGCACTGCCGGGAGCCGTGCAGCGCCGTGTTCCGGACGGCGGCGTCCGCCCGGTCGTCCACCAGGATCGCGGCCGCCGCGGGGTCGCTGATCGTGCACTGCTCGATCAGCGGTTTCGAGCCCTCCGTCACCCAGATCCCGTGGCCGCCCGCGCCGTCCACCCGGCATGATCGGACGGTCACCGAGCTGCCCATGCGCAGCGCCACCGCGTTGCCGACGGTCCCGGCGACATCGGTGGACTCCATGATCCCGGACGCGCCGGAGTAGACGACCCCGGCGTCGCGGACCCGGCAGCCGCGCAGCGCCAGCCGGCCGCCCCGCCACACCCGGACGGCCGCCGTCTCCGACCGGGCGACGAACTCGCACTGCTCGGCGAGGACACTGCCCTCCATGACGTCCAGCGCGAGGCCCTCGGCGCTCCAGTTCCGGACGATGAGGCCCTGCAGCGTGACGTTCCCGGTCAGCTCGACCGTCGCGTCCGCCGCGCCGTCCAGGGTGACCGAACCCGGCCCGCCCGCCGCCGTCAGGACGACATCGCCCGGGGTGCGGAATCCGGTGTTCGGGTACTGCCCCGGCTCGATGACGATCTGCCGCCCGGCCGGACCGAACGGCGGCAGCGGCGCCCGCAGCGCGTCCAGTACCGTCCGATACGCCCGGGGGGAGGTCTGTGACACGACCAGACGCAGCAACGGGCCTCCTCACGAATCATGGTCATGGTGCCATGAGGCGGGGGCGGTGTTGATGATCAGCGGACGCCGCGCGGCCGGAACTGGACGCTGATCCTGGCGCCGGTCACGCGGACGCTCTTCGGGATGGCGTGATCCCACGTCCGCTGGCAGCTTCCGCCCATCACGATGAGGTCGCCATGGCCCAGGTCGTGGCGGATGATCCGCCCGCCGCCGCGTGGCCGGAGCGTCAGGCTCCGCGGGGTGCCGACCGACAGGATCGCCACCATCGTGTCGTGCGTGGCGCCGCGGCCGAGCCTGTCGCCGTGCCAGGCCACGCTGTCGCGTCCGTCCCGGTACAGGCAGAGGCCGGCGGTGCGGAACGGCTCGCCGAGTTCGGCGGCGTAGTGGGCGTCGAGCGCCGCCTTCGCCTCGTCCAGGACGGGGTCGGGGAGCGGTGCGCCCTCGTCGTAGAACGCCAGCAGGCGGGGGACGTCCACGACCCTCTCGTACATGCGGCGCCTCTCGGCCCGCCACGGCACGGACGTGAGCAGCCGCTCGAACAGCGCGTCCGCCCCCGGGATCCAGCCGGGGAGAACGTCCACCCAGGCGCCGTGGGCCAGCCGCGTCCGCCGCGCCGAACTCAGCGGACGCGGGCCGCTCTCGTCCGCGCGGTCCAGCAGCGACCCTTGGAACATGCCCCCACTGTACCCCTTCTGATCAAACGTATGTTCGATCGGGATCGGGGTGCGAATGGACCGTGGACGGGTCAGCGGCGACCGTCCGGAGCGGGGAGAACCGGGTGTCCAGGAGCCTCCGCGCGCCCGCCGCCATGACCCATGTGTTGACCGTCGTCCCGCGACGAACGCGACGACCGCCGCCGATGTGTTCACCCTGCCACCGCCCGCTTGATCGACATCTGCGGGCGACGCTATTGCGGCCTCCGCAGAGAGTGCCTCCCGCCGGAGAGGGGGATGCCTGGTCCCGGCGGGGGATCAGTAGTCGTTCAGCAGGTCCTTGAGGAAGGCGGTGGTGCGGGCGGGGCGGGCGGCGCGGATGACGAGCGTGTCCATGATCTTCTGGTAGCGGGCGGACTCCTGCCCCTCGGGGTAGCGGGCGCCGGTCAGGTGCTCCAGGTAGACCACGTCCTCCAGGTCGTGCGCGGCGAACCGGACGATCGTGATCGGCCCGCCGAGCGCCAGATGCCCGCCCGCGGCGAACGGCAGGACCTGCAGCCGCACGTTGGGCATCTCCTCCGACACCGTGATCAGGTGCTCGATCTGGGCGCGCATCGTGTCCCGCCCGCCGATCGGCCTGCGCAGCGCCGCCTCGTCGATCACCGCCCACAGCGTGGCCCGCCCGACCTGCCGGTGCAGGATCCGCTGCCTGGTCATCCGGACGGTGAGCCGCCGTTCGAGCCCGTCGTAGGCCGCGTCGTGGTGTTCGAGCCCGATCACGACCCGCGCGTAGTCGCGGGTCTGTAACAGGCCCGGGATGTACTGCACCTCATAGGTGCGGATCGTCGTCGCCGACTGCTCAAGCCCGAGATACTGCTCGAACCAACTGGGGATCGCGTCCCCGTAGCTCTGCCACCAGCCGGGTTTCTTCGCCGCCCGGACGAGTTCGAGGAAGCTCTCGCGTTCGTCCTCGTCGTGGACGCCGTAGAGGTCGAGCAGGTCGAGGACGTCGCGGACCTTGAACCCGTGCCGCCCGAGCTCCAGCCGGCTCATCTTGGACGCCGACGCGCGGATCGCCTCCCCCGCCTCCGCCTGCCCGATGCCGTTGTCCTCGCGCATCCGCCGTAGCCGCGCCCCGATCTGCATGCGCAACGCGGTCGGCCCCGCCTGCCGATTGACCAGCACAAGATCTCCAGCGTCCCGTACGTCCCGTACGCCCCGACAACCATCGGAGGGTCTCACGAACAATGATAGATGTGCAGGAAATTTACCGACATAGATATGTAACCGAGTCCCCGATTAGGGACCGTTCCATTCGGGGGTGTCACCGCTCCGGAACCAGCAGATCCAGATCGGCCCGCGTCACCCGGGCCCGCTCGGCGACGCGGTCCCGGTCGGTGCCGGCCTGGCCCACGATCTCGATCGCCCGGGTCAGCATCGTGGGCTGTTCCAGGGGCTTGCCCGGCCCGGGTTCGTGCCGTCGCCAGCCCCGCGAGCTCATCGCGCTCATCGCGTTCCGGTACGCGGTCTCCTGCATGATTCCGAGCGTGCGGGCCCGATAGAGCAGCGCCGCCATACTGACGCCCCACGTCGCCTTGAGCCGGGCCAGGTGGTCCCAGTCGGCGGTGCCGGGCAATTCACCGGCGATATCATGCTCCGGCATGAGGAATTCCGCCGCGAACCGATGCGCCTGGTCTTCGACGACCTTTTCGCCCGGCTCGGCGTCGGCGTGCATCACCAAATGTCCCAGCTCATGGGCCGCGTCGAACCGGTTACGCCAGTAATCGCCCTTGGCCGGGTTGAAGAAGACCATCGGCCTCGGGTGGACGCCCACGCTGAACGCGTCGACCCTTTCCGCGGCCTGCGGCAGTACGAGGACGATCACGCCGTGCTTTTCGAGCAGCCGGACGACATGCGGCACCGGGCCGGGCCGATCCAGCAGCGCCTTCCGGGTGAGCAGGGCCGCCTCCACGGGGCCGGGGCCGGCGATCTCGTCCGGCGACACCGGGTACTCGGGCAGGTCCACCTCGGGGAAGTCGACGAGGGCTTCGAGCGCGGCGACGACGTCGGTGGCGATGCGCCCGTAGGCGAGCGCCTGGTCCCGCTCGATCTGGCTGGTCGACCTGAGCGACCGGAAATGGGCCCCGTCCATCGAAACGGCGCTACGCCCGCCCTGGAAGAACTCGACCGGCACCCCCAGCGCGATGGCGAGCCGCTTCAGCACGGGCTCCTCGGGGATCTGGACGCCCGCCTCGTACCGTCCGATCGCTTTCGGCGTCGTCCCCACGGCGTCCGCGAGCTGGTTCTTCCGCAACCCCCTGAGCCGCCGGGCCAGCGTCAGCCGCTCGCAGTCGAACAGCACCCGAGCCACCCTTTGCTAGGCCGATTTCGTCTCCCCGCGGAGCCGCATCGGGACGTCTTCGTGGTCGTCCCACAGCGGCATCGTCCGCTCGACGAGCTTACGCCGTGGATCGGGCCCGATGGCGTCATCGACGGGCTTCACCCAGTGCCAGGCCGCCCCGCCGTCAGCGTTCCACCTGGGTCGCCCCAGGAAGAGTTCCATCTCCAGAGGTTCGTCGGTGGCGCTGTGCGCGAGAACCAAGGTCACGACGCCGGGCGTGTCGCGCGCCTCAAGGCCCAGCGGCAGCGCCAGCTGCGGGTCTTCCCGGTAGCTCTGCCGCGCCACGGCCTGCTTGGTGGGGCTGGCGCGATCCCACCGGATGCCCCGGACGTTCCCGAACTCGTGCCGCTTGAGCAGGACGCGGTACGGGCCGTACCGCCACCCGGGCGACCCGTTCAGATCGTCCCGGACGACCTGCTTCGGCAGATCCCTGCGGAAAACGCGGTCGAGGTGGCTTTCCAGGAGCTCGAACGCGCCGACGCCGTACGTCCGCTCCTTGAACCCCGCCGCGCGGCTCAGGCCCCCGAACAGGGCAAGCGTTGCCTCACGGTGAGCCTCCCGCGCCCCATGCAGGAACCCCACCGCCAAGAGTTCGTCCCAAGCAACACGGTCCTCAGCCACGCGTCCACTGTAGGCAGACCCACCGACATTACGAGCCGGGTCATCTCTCGACGCCGAAGAGCCGGATATCCCGCAGCCGCGGCTCCGGCCCGGCCCGGCCTTCCCGTACCCACAGGGCATGGACGGTCAGCAGCACCAGCCGCCGAGCCCCGAAGAAGAACACCACGGCCAGCGGCAACTCCACGACAAGCGCGGTGACGACGCTCAGAACGAACTCTCTCGACCCCCACGAGAGCCACACGTCGAACCAGGCATCGCACAGGAGCAGCGTCCCGCTGATGAGCTGCCCGAAAACGGCGATCTGCAGCCGCTTCCAGACCGCGAACGCCGTAGCCGCGATCGCCACCGTCAACCCGACATCGAACCCGATCCAGGCCACCGCCCACTGCCCGGCGGTGAAATGCTGCGGCAGCGTGAAACCCAGTACCACCGTCCAAGGCACGAGCCAGGCACAACACGCCACCAGCAACACCAGCACGACCCCGCGCCGCCGCCGGTACCGGGGCTCCTCCAGCGGGTCCACCTCCCTGGCCGCGAGCAGAGCCCGCAACAACTCGGCCCGCTCCTGCGCCGAAAGCCCCCGCACCTGCTCAGGCGTCAG
The DNA here is from genome assembly GCF_001552155.1 of Actinomadura formosensis NBRC 14204. GTDB lineage: Bacteria > Actinomycetota > Actinomycetes > Streptosporangiales > Streptosporangiaceae > Spirillospora > Spirillospora formosensis. The sequence goes on from NZ_BCQQ01000034.1 coordinate 15,983, forward strand.
CACCCGTCACCACCTCCTCACACTTGCCACCATAAGGAGCCGTCGCGGCTACCAGGTGCCGGGGAACTTGAGGATGAGGTCGATCTGCTCGGCGGCCGACTCCGCGTCCCCGCAGGGCCAGAGGTAGCCCTGCCTCCCGCGCAGCGTTTCGTAGTAGCCCCACGTCCCGCCCGGGGTGGCCCGGACAGAGACCATAAGGCCGACTTCGTTCGTGGCACTGGCGCGCACCCACAGCATGGGCAGCGGGCTCGGGAATTCTTCGGGACGGTAGAACTTGACGAAGCGCCACCCTTTCGCCTGGAGGGCGGAGGCCAGCGCGTCCAGATGGTACGTAGCGGTCCGCCTGCCCATCCGGGTGCGCAGGCGGAGCACCTGCCGCTCGGCCCGGACGCTCAGAGCCCGCACTTGGCCCACGTGATCTTCCCTTTCATGAGCAGCGGACGCGTGCCCCACTCCTCCGCGAGACCGGCGACCATGAGGAGCCCGCGCCCGTTGACGGCGGTGTCGCTCTCCGGCTGGACGACCGGGAGCCCGTCCCCGCCGTCCCAGACTTCGAGGACGGGCATGCCGTCGCGCTCGTCCCGCAACACCCGCACGACGATCGGCCCCTGCCCGTGCAGGAGCGCGTTAGTGACCAGTTCGGATGCGATGAGCTGCGCGGTGTAGGCGTCCCCGAGACCCCACTCCTGGAACTGCTCGCCAACAAACCGCCGCGCCACCCCGGGCGCCCGCTCGTCCGCGTCCAGAACAAGCGTCGGCACCTCCCCCGCCCGAACGACCGCCCCGCCACTCTCCCCGTGCCTGCTCAATGCACTCCACCTTCCGTGTCCGTTATGGCTTCAGGCGCGTCTAGACCCACATGCCCTCGGCCAGGTCGAGACGACGGCCGCACTCGGCGGCGAGCGCGGTGATGATGGGCAGGGCTCACCTGCCGTTGCCGCCCCGGCTCTCCGTCAGGACGGTCGTTCTGGGACGGGAAAACCTCAACGCCGCGTATCGCGATGACCGCATCCGCGAGCCCGGCCGGGGTGGCGGCCTCAACGAGACGGCCCTCGGCCAGCGCCCACCACCGACGGGTGTGGAACCCGAACCACGCCACCACGCCGAAACGGCACTCCAGGTCACGGATCTCGGCGCGGAGGATCGGCCCGGTGCTTATGGGGACGGTCGCGTCGGAAAACACGATCACGCCTCCGCCTCAGACAGCAGCGCGTCCAGTTCCTCCACCGTTCGCGCGCGCAGCCGCCGGTACGAGGGCGCGCCGGGCAAGGTGTGGGCCACCCAGTCGCCATGCCGCCCGCCCGGCAGGACTTCACGCCAGATCTCCCACGCGTGTCCGTGCTTGGCGTGCAGCTCCTCGGCTGGTGAGGGACGAGGGGTTTCCACAGTGACGCTCTTCTCGGCTTCCTGGCTGCTGGAATGCCGGAGACGCTACGCACAGTAATAGTATCGGTACAGTTACGCTACGCAGTCATTTCTCATTACCTGCACCGGAAGGGATATGGAGCGTAGTCGTTTGGATACTGACCCCCACAGGGCGGGGTTCCGCGACTTACGCTGAGGTCGTCGAGACGCTCAAGGAAGGGCAGGGGCTATGCAGGACGCCAGCATCAGCGACCGCGTCCGGGAGCTACGACGCCGGCGCGGAATGACACAGGAGGAACTCGCCGAACGGGCCGGCCTGTCGCTCGCGGTCATCAAGAAGTTAGAGCAGGGCGGCACCTGCCGCATGGAGACCTACCACCAGCTCGCCCGCGCCCTCGGCGTCACGACCGTGTGGTTCGCCTTCGCAGGATCCCCCGAACCAACCGAGGCCACCGTCGATGATGTGGTGCTCGCGGACATGCGCTCGGCGATCAACCCGCCGATCGGCATGACCGGGCGCCCCCTGTACGGCACCGCTGACGGCGATCACCCCGACCTCGCGCGCCTTGGCGGCGCTGTCACCACGGTCGCCGCCAAGTACCACGCCGACGCCTACGATGATCTCGCGCGCTTCATGCCCGCCCTGGTGCGGTCCGCGCACCACCATGTCAATGTTCATGACACCGGAGACGAACACCGGAAAGCGCTGCGGCTCCGCGCCGACATTCTCTGCCTGGCGGGGCGGTACCTCATCCAGGTCCGCGCGCATGACCTGGCGCTGATCGCGCTGCACGCGTCGCTGCGGGACGCGGTGGAGATCGGCGACATCCCCCTCGCCGCCGCATCCGTCAGCTCGCAGGCGTGGGCGATGCTGCGTCAAGGACGCTTCGCCGAGGTCGAGCGCCTGTGCGTCGACACTGCCGGGCAGATCGAACCGAAGATGAGCAAGGCGTCGCCGGACGAGCTGTCCGGCTGGGGCTACTTGTTGTTGCGGGCCGCGGCGGCCGCGGCCCGCAACAATCGTGTTGAAGAAGCCCGGGAGTACGTTCGCGCCGCCGGGGCGGCTGGTGCCCGCCTTGGCCGCCAGCACGAAGATCTCGCCGGGCACGTGGCGTTCGGTCCTCTCACCACAGCACTGTTGGGCCCAGAGATCGAGCTGCTGGACGGCCATCCCGACCGCGCGCTCGAACTGGCGCGAGACATCCCGCGAGACGTCGGCGCCGGAAACACCTCCGGCTGGGACCGCCACCGCCTGGACCTCGCACGCGCGAAGATGCAAACCGGCGACCCAGAAAAAGCAACGGAAATCATGCAGACCATCCGCGCGGAGCACCCGTCATGGCTGCGCTACCAGCAGTACGGCCGCGACATCACCCGTGAGCTACTGGAGACGCGACCTCGTGTGCCCTCACAAGCGATGCTCGACCTAGCAGACTTCATGGACATAGAGCCCTAACCCAGCGCGCCCGGTCATGCACCCCCAAAGCCGTCGTCGCTAGGTCATCCCGTACTGACCTTGGCGTAGTGAAAGACCTCTGCGGGCAGCGGGTGTGCGAGTTCCCAGAGGATGCGCATCGGTCGTTCGCCCTCGTGCGAGACATACTTCATGGGGCCGGCATAGTCGTACGGGTCCTCCTGCTGCTCGCGAATAAACAGGTGGACTGTGGAGCCGCGAGCGGCGTGATTGATGTAGCGCTGACCTGTTTTTGAATCCTCGCGAGTACGCCCCTGCGACTCCCATTGAAACAGAGTCTGGCTAATGGCTCGGTCGTTGTACATGGTGCTCGGAGAGAAATGCTTCGTGTTTTTGTTAATTGTTACAAGGAACACGTCCACTTGTAGGTCAGGGAACCATTGAACGCCTGCAACCATTGATCCCGAAACCTCCATGCCGAAGGCTGCCAAAGCCTCCCCTCTGCTGTAACGAGCGTGCAGTCGAAGAGGGCGATTGGGTATCTCCGGGACGGCGGGTGTCAAACGATGGATCTTCTTGTAGAGGACCTCAATCACCTCGAGCAGTTCCTCGTGTCGCGCCGAGTTCACCCACAGATGTGCAAGATGCTGTTCTACAGCGCTCACGCCCTTACGGGTGTCGAAGGCAGTGTTCAGCATCGACAGCAGGAGTCGGTTACGGAAGGAGGCCTCGGCCACGCTAGGTGGCTTCGGCTGCTTCAGGAGTTCGCGAAGAAAACCGAGACGTTCAGGATCATTGAGGTGAAGTAGTCTGCTGATGGCCTTGCGCAGCTGGGCGTCGGCATCTGCGGACGGGACCGGCCGATGCTCGAGGCCAGCGTCCCGACGCAACGCTGTCCACCCTCCTCGGCTTCCTCGGTATAGGTCATCGAGCTCCAACCCAGTCTCCTTGAGGAACCGGCTCAAAGAGATATCCCTTTGCTGAAGAAGTTCAGAAGAAAGGTCTTTCCACCGGAAGCTTAGAGCTTGCTTTATGTTTGCTATGACTATCTTGCTGACTTCGCGATCCAGGTCAATGGCACAGCCGGGTGGCAGGGTGGGAAACCCGGCCTCTATTTCGTCTGCTAGTTGCCCGCGACGTATTCCAGTGAGGGCGGTGAAACGTCTATCGAAGCGAAAATTCTTATGCTGATGGCCAACAAAATCAAGAACCGTAAGCACGGGCTTGTCCTTGGTTAGCCTGAGTCCACGGCCCAACTGCTGGAGGAAGATCGTAGCGCTTTCAGTTGGGCGGAGGAACATGATGGTGTTGATATCAGGGACGTCCACCCCCTCATTGAAGAGGTCGACAGTGAAGACAGCTTTGATGTCTCCACTGCGAAGCTGTTCCAACGCGGCTGCGCGTTCCTGAGATTTCATTTCTGATGTAATCGCCACAGCAGGAATGCCTTTGCGGCAGAACCTATCGGCCATGAACTTTGCATGGTCGATACTCACGCAGAAGCCAACGGCCCTCATGTTCCCGAGGTTCGCTAGTTTATCCTTGAGCGCTTGGACAACCATGGTGACGCGGGTGTCTTGACCCGTGTACAGGTTGGTGAGTTCTTGGACGTCGTATCCCTGGCCTCGGCGCCAAGTGACGGCAGACAGGTCAACGCCATCATGGATCCCGAAGTAATGGAATGGAACCAGCATCCCGCGTTCGAGAGCTTCCCATAGACGCAGTTCAGCCGTAGGGCGCTTTTCATCGAACCAGTGAAGGATGTCTTCGCCATCCGTGCGTTCAGGGGTTGCGGTTAGCCCAAGCAAAACAACAGGCTCGATATGATCGAGCAACTGACTGTATGTATTTGCGGCGGCATGATGGAATTCGTCGACAATGACCATGTCGAAGTGATCCGGCGCGAGATTTGGAAGTTGGCGTAGCGACTGAATTGAGGCAAAGACATGCTTCCAGTTCTTGGGGCGGTTCCCGTCGACGAGTAGTTCGCCGAATGTGCCGTTTTTTAGAACAACCCGGAAGGTGCTGAGACTCTGTGCAAGGATCTCCTTGCGATGGGCGACAAAAAGTAGTGAGTCAACCTTGCCCTGTTTTTGAAGACGCTTGTAGTCGAGAGCAGCGACGATGGTCTTACCGGTACCGGTAGCCATCACTACGAGATTGCGCCAGTATCCATTGTTTTCTCGTGCTGCCTGGAGGGTGTCAAGCACCTCCTGTTGATATGGCCTTGGTGTGACGTCGATGTTGGCAACATGGAGGGGAAGGTCGCTGGGCCCTTTCTGCTCAGTCGCAAGAGCTTCGGCCAACCGATTGTGATCCCGAGCAGGATTGTACTTCTCGAATGCTGGGTCATTCCAGTATTCTTCAAAGGTGGCTGCAAAGGTGTCGACTAGATGCGGCTGTTCTGCGCGAGCTAGACGCACGTTCCATTCGACTCCATCGAGCATGGCTGTGCGTGAGAGGTTCGATGAACCCACATAGGCAGTATCGAGACCAGAAGTACGATGAAACAGCCACGCCTTGGCGTGCAGGCGAGTTCGGTGAGTGTCGTAAGAGATGGCTACCTCGGCACCCATGGCTACAAGGCGATCGACGGCGCGAACCTCGGTAGCTCCCATATACGTGGTAGTGATAATGCGTAGATGCCCACCCCGGGTGAGGAAATCACGCAATGCGTCTTCGACCAGGCGTAGCCCGTGCCACTTGACGAATGCAATTAGTAGATCGACGTGATCGGCAGAGGCGAGCTCCTTGATTACCTCATGTCCGATCTGTGGCTGGTCACGGCCATTGACGAGCAATGCACTGGAACTGAGCGGGACGCTAGGACGTGCTGGGAATGGGACTTTTCCGTCTGGCAAGCGATCTTTAGCTATAGCCAGAAGGACATCATTGCTCTCGTCGATTAGGTCGCCGGGGTCCGCAGCGTCCGGAGCAATCGATGCTACTGCCTTGCTGATCTGATTGACTATTTTGACCTGGTCGGCGATGCTTTTCGTTCCTGCGACCCTCAGTGCACGCCGAGTCAGCGCGGCAACATGGCGTACGAGCAACTCCTCTGCGTCCACGCCGTCGTCCAGATCAGCACGGTGGACGAGGTCGCCCTCGATCACTTGCAACTGTCGCTGCAGCGCGGTGGTGATGGCCTTCTCGTAGATGCCAGGGGAAAGCTCAGACATGCCCTCACCGTAGGGGGTGGCTACGACAGAAGGGAGATGTTCCTACTGATTGATGCCGAGATCGACTGGCTATTTCGTGAGGTTGGCTGAACGGTCATCCGAATCTGAGAACACGAGGACCTGCCCGAGATCGCGTCAAGGATCGCCGATGCGGTCAGGTGCGGGAGTGGCGGCGATCTGTAGTGGCCGTTGGTGCGGGGAGGCGGGGTTGGGGTGTCGGGCGGGGTGGGCCTGGAGGGGAGAAGTTCCTGGCCAGGGGGTCCGTGGGGCTCACGGGTGCGGGCATGGAACGGTCCCTCGTCTTCTTGCGAACCTGGTTACCGAGCTTCTGGTCTATCCGGGATCGGTGTCCCGACAGTGTCCGGTGGTCCAGGACGGGGGTCCTTTGGTCACGTCGATGGCGCGTGGGAGGACCTGGAGTGAAGAAGCGGAGCGGGATGCTCGTCGGAGCGAGCAGCAAGTCGGCGTCAGGCAAGGACTTCGCGGGACTGGACGCGGCGGCCGGGCCGTTCACGGTTCGCCGGTCGTATGAGAAGAAGCTCCCCAAGAGCTGGGCCGCGTCGGTCGCGGGCATCGACGTGGGGAAGCGCGCGTCGGTGTGGTCGTGCAAACCCGACCTGGAGGAGCTCTCGGACAAGGCGCTCGACAAGAGGCTGCGCGGGTTCGTGCAGTCCATCCCCGACTCGCATGTGGCGTTCCTGACCTGCTGGCACGAGCCGGACGCCAAGATCCGCGGGGGGAAGTTCGCGCTTGAGGAGTATCTTCCGGCGTTCCGGCGCTTCTGCAAGATCGTCAAGTCCGTGGGGAAGCCCCGGGTGTACACGGCGCAGATCGTGGAGGCGTGGTCCGGGCAGCACCCGAAGAAGGGCAGCACCTACGCGGAGCTGTGGCCCGGTGACGGCTACGTGGACGTCTACGTTGTGGACGGCTACTCCAACACCGGCAGCGGCAAGAAACTGTGGGGCCCCGCGGTGAAGTTCGCCGCCTCGAAGGACATTCCGTGGGGGATCGCCGAGCTCGGCTGCGTCCAGAAAATCGACACTTCGTGGATGAGGACGCAGGCGGCCTATGCCGCCGAGACGCCTGCGGGCGGAGCGCATGATCGGTGCGCTTTCCTGTGCTGGTTCTCCAACTCGGTCGGGGGCGTGGTGGCGACACCGGGAACGGACCCGGCGGCACGGGCGACCGCGAAGAAGATCTCCAAGAAGTACTACACCGCTCCCGGCTCTTTCAGGCTCTGATCGTTCGGGAGGAGGAAGCGACCGCCGGTTCGCCCGTCGCGGCGGGGCGAACCGGGCGGCCCGGGGGCATCGCCGGAACCGTGGCGTTCCCCGCGTCCGGCGACGCCCCCGGGTGACCGGCGGTGCCGGGGCGTGACGACCTGAGTAGAACTTGTTCTTGTCTTTGCCGGCGGGAGCGGTCAGTCTTGGGCGCATGGATCTGGTTGCCCTGGAAGAGATTCGGCGGTTGAAGCACCGGTATCTGCGGTGCGTCGACCTGAAGTTGTGGGACGAGTTCGCCGGAGTGTTCGCGGCGGACGCGGTCGCGGAGTACGACACCCCGGTGCTCGGGAGGACGCTGCGGCTGGAGGGGCGGGACGCGATCATCCAGTACATGCGGGAGAACCTCGACGACGGGAAGATCAGCACGCATACGGCCGGCTGTCCCGAGATCGACGTGGACGGGGACCGGGCCACCGGGGTGTGGTCGCTGGACGACACGATCATCATTCCCGAGCATCGGCTGCTCATCCGCGGGGCCGCCTTCTACCACGACGTCTACCGGCGTGACGGGGAGGGGCGATGGGTCGTCGAGAAGACCGGCCATCGGCGGACGTACGAGTACATGGTGTCGCTGGACGACGTCCCCAGCCTGAAATTCACCACCTCCCATTGACCGGGACTGAGGCATTGACCTGGGCTTAGAACGGGTTCTAGTGTCCGGTCTCTCGCGATTCCGACGGCGTTCGCGCCCGCGTCCCGAGGAGAGCACGGTGCCCACCGACTCAGCCGAAGGCAAGACCGACCCTCTCGACGCGGCGACGCGTTCGTTCGCCGACGCGATCGTCGAGGCCGAGCGGATCATCCGTAACGCGCCGCACGCCAAGACCGACCAGGACCTCGCCGAGGGGCTCGACTACCTCGCCGGCAGCATCAAGGCGTCCCTGCACATGGTCGGCGCCTACCAGCACGACTATCCGTTCTTCGCGTCGTCCACCGGCCCGTACACGAAGCTGGGGCTCGACAACCCCGACACCTTGTACTTCCACGCCTACATCCGGGACGACGCCGAGTATGTGGTGACCGGACGGCGGGGGACCACGGCCGATCTCAGCTTCCAGGTCATGAACGGTGACTACTCGCCCACACAGTCACCCGACAGCCTCACCGCGTTCGATGATCGCGAGCTCGACATCGCCGAGGACGGGACGTTCCAGCTCCGCTTCGGCCCGCCCAGGGCTGACGCGGGCCCCGGCTACGTCACGCTCCCTTCCGGGGCCGCGATGCTCATCGTCCGGGAGGTGTTCAGCGACTGGGAGAACGAACGGCCCGGGGAGATCCGCATTCACCGGGCCGAGACGCTCGGGACGTCCCCGCCGTCCGTGCCCGCCGAGCGGATGGCGCGGCGTTACCAGGTGGCCGGGAAGATGCTGGTGTCCAGGATTCGCACTTTCCTGGCCTTCCCCGAATGGCACTACCTGCGGTTGCCGGTCAACACGCTGACCGAGCCCCGTCCGACGCCCGGCGGGCTTGCCACGCAGTTCTCGTCCGTCGGCCACTACGACCTGGACGATGACGAGGTCATGGTCATCACCGCGCCGGCCGCCGACCGGGAAGTGGCGCCCTACCAGGGATTCCAGCTCGGCAGCATGTGGTACGTCTCGCTCGACTACATCAACCACCAGACCAGCCTCACCGCCGACCAGGCCCGTGTGGACGAGGACGGCATGATCCGGTACGTCGTCAGCGAGCGTGATCCCGGCCTCGCCAACTGGATCGAGCGGACCGGGCATCGGCGGGGATACCTGCAGTTCCGCTGGCAGCGGCTCTCGCGTGATCTCGCTCCCGAGGACGGTCCGAGCGCCGAGGTCGTGAAGTTCGACGAGCTGCCGAAACGCCTCCCCTTCTATGAGCGGCAGCGTGTCACCGAGCAGGAATGGACGGAGCGGATCGCGGCCCGTCAGGTCGCCGTCGCGAAAAGGATGCTCGGCTGATGACCGGACTTCTGGAAGGCAAGGCCGTCGTCATTTCCGGTGCCGGGCCTGGGCTGGGACGTGGGCTCGCCGTGCAGTGCGCCAAGGCCGGGGCCGATGTGGTGCTCGCGGCGCGTAATGAGCAGCGGCTTGCCGAGGTCGCGAAAACGGTCGAGGAGATGGGGCGTCGCGCCGTCACCGTCCCGACCGATATCAACGACCCGGCTGCCTGTGAGCACCTTGTGGAGACGGCCCGTGAGTCGTTCGGACGGGTGGACGGTCTCGTCAACAACGCCTTCGCGACGCCGCCGCTGACCGACCTGACCAAGGTCGATCTCGATGCGGTGCGGGCCGGGTTCGAGACGAACGTGCTGGCCGCGCTGCGGTTGACCAGGCTGTTCGTCCCCGCGCTGGAAGAGCGCGGCGGATCGGTCGTGATGATCAACTCGGCGGTCCTGCGGCACTCCCGGCGGACGTTCGGCGCCTACAAGATGGCCAAGGCGGCGCTTCTCGCGATGGCGCAGAACCTGGCGACCGAGCTCGGGCCGCGCGGCATCCGGGTCAACACGATCGCGCCGGGTTACATCTGGGCCGAGAACCTCCAGTGGTATTTCAACCATCTCGCCGAGAAGCGCGGTGTCACGGCGCAGCAGGTGTACGACGAGAACGCCGCCACGACCGATCTGCGGAAACTACCGGAACCCGACGAGGTCGCCGACGCCGTGGTGTTCATGCTGTCGCCGCTGGCCCGCGCGGTCACCGGGCAATGCCTGGACGTCAACTCCGGCGAGTGGCACCACTAGGGAAAGGCTCATCGATGACCCGGGACAGTGTCGGGACGGTCGAGGACCTCCACGCGTCCGCCCGCAAGATCACCGGCATGGACGACTTCGGCGGCGACGAGTACCTGGACGGCCTGAAGGTGCTCCTGGAGTCCTATGCCGGGGAGGCCGGGCTGACCCCGCTCGGGAACAGGGCGCAGCGGGCGATGCTGCGCGGCGCCCTGGCCGCCCGGCAGTTCTCCGAAGCGGCATGGCGGCGGCATCCCGACCACGCGAACGTCTCGATCGAGCGGCCCATCTTCGTCACCGGCCTGCCGAGGACCGGCACCACCGCGCTGCACCGGCTGCTCACCGCCGACCCCGCCCACCAGGGCCTCGACCTGTGGCTCGCCGAGGTGCCGCAGCCGCGCCCGCCGCGGGGGACATGGGCGGACGACCCGGTCTTCCAGGCGATCGACGCCGGATACCGGCGCCACCACGTCGAGAACCCGGAGTTCATGGGCGTCCACTACATTTCCGCGGACTCGGTCGAGGAGTGCTGGCAGCTCCTGCGGCAGAGCATGCTGTCGATCTCCTTCGAATGCCTGGCGCACCTGCCGGCCTACTCGTCCTGGCTCGCCGGACAGGACTGGACGCCCGCCTACCGCAGGCACCGCCGCAACCTCCAGCTCATCGGCCTGAACGACGCCGGCCGGCGATGGGTGCTGAAGAACCCCAGCCACCTTTTCGCGCTGGACGCGCTCCTCGACGTCTACCCCGACGCGCTCATCGTCCAGACGCACCGGGCGCCCCGCACCGCGATGGCGTCCATGTGCAGCCTCGCCGCGCACGCCACCGCCGGATGGTCGGACGTGTTCACCGGCGCGACGGTCGGCCGCGACCAGCTCGACCTGTGGAGCCGCGGCCTGGAGCGGTTCCGCGCCGAGCGGGCCCGGCACGATCCCGCCCGGTTCGCGGACGTCCACTACGACGATTTCGTCCGCGACCCGATCGGCACGGTCGAGAGCGTCTACCGCCGTTTCGGCCTGCCGTTCACCGGCGAGGCCCGGACGGCGATGACGCGGCTGCACAACGAGAGCTCCACGGGCGCCGCCAAGCCGGCCCACCGGTACTCGCTCGAAGACTTCGGCCTCACCCCCGACCAGGTGGACGAACGGTTCGCCGACTACACGGCGAGCCTGCGGTAGGCGGGGGCATCTGACCCGCCTCGTGGAGCAGGCCGCGGGCCGTCCCGCGCTCCTGGACGCCGGCGTGTTTCCGCAGAGTGAGTACCGGGAAGCTGAATGTAGTCGGATGTGTCGTCGCGTCCGCCGAGGCGTCCTGCCCGGCCCGGTCTCCGCGGAGGCCGGTGCGCCGATGGCGGGCGGGAGCGGGGGAGTGCATCCGCCGGACGCCACACGTCGAAGCGAGCATGGGGGACGAGTCCGATGACGAAACCGCCGCCGACGCGGAGGAACCGCGCGAGTCTCGCCTACAAAGTGCGGTACGCGGCACAGCATCCGGACAAGATCAGAACGTATCTGTCCCGGATGGCGCGTGATCTGAAGTTCCGCGTGGCCAGCCGGGATCACGTGGCCTACTACCGGGCCGTGATGAGGTCCGACACCGCCAAGAACCCGGAGGCCGCCGTCGGGAGCCCCACGCATGAACGGTGGCTGGCGCTCGGCCAGATGCAGTTCGACTACCTGCTCAAACACGGTCTCAAGCCGGGCGACCGGGTGCTGGAGATCGGCTGCGGCAATCTCCGGGCCGGGTGGCGCCTCATCGACCATCTCGACCCCGGAAACTACTACGGCATCGACATCTCGCCCGACATCCTGCTCGCCGCGCAGCACACCCTCGTCCGGCAGAACCTGCAGGACAAGCTTCCGAATCTCACGCTCGTCGACGACCTGAAGCTGCGGTTCCTGCCGTCGCGCCACTTCACCGTCGTGCACGCGCACAGCGTGTTCAGCCATTCGCCCATCGAGGTCATCGACGAATGCCTCGCGAACGTCGGCCGCGTCCTCGCCCCCGACGGCTTCTTCGACTTCACGTTCGACCGCACCGAAGGGGCCGAGCACCACGTCCTGCGCGAGGACTTCTACTACCGCACCGAGACGCTGACCGGGCTCGCCGAACGCCACGGCCTCGCCGCCCACTTCATGGACGACTGGGAGCGGCTCCCGCACGGCCAATCCAAGATCCGCGTCACCCATCCCGAGACCTGACACCTCGGGACCCGCGCCGCCGAACTGGCGGCAGGCCCGGCGGGACGGCGGGAGCCGCTCGCGAACGCGTTCCGGCCGACCCGTCCCAGCAGGTCAGGACCCGGGGGGTGCCGAGGTCCCGGCCTCTTGCGCGGCGGCCTTCGCCGGGGCCGGGCGCGCCGCCTGGACGCGGCGGCGGAGGTTGCCGAACTGCCGGAGCTGCATGATGAAGTGCGCGGGCTCGCCGAGCAGCCGTCCCACGGAGCGGTCGAGCAGCGCCGGCTTGACGCGGCCGCGCGTCCGGATGACCAGCCGCGTCTCGCCGTCCGGCAGCGGCCGCAGGTGGAACGCCCAGATGCCGTCGGAGTACGCCTTGGGCATCGGGCCGCGCGGGTCGAACGGCTTGCCGGACGGGATCTCCAGGTCGGCGCGCAGCACGAGCGTCCTGGGCGGGTCGAGCATCGCCACCACGAAGTAGGACGCGCCGCCGGGCGTCGTGGGCACCCGGTCGCCGACCGCTGTGTCCTGCCATTCCGGGACGATGCGGTCCGCGCTCGGGTATCCCAGGTTGTCGAGCGTGTCCCAGCTGTACCAGCCGCCCCGTTCGTGCCCCATCTGGACCAGCCACTTCCAGACGTCCTCCGGCGGCGCGGGCAGCGTCGTCGCCATCGTCGACTGGGCGGTCGCAAGCTCGATCAGCTCGTCGCCCGGATACGTGGCGTCGGCCTCTTCCGATGTCGCTCCCCAGCGCAGCATGCGGGAATGGAACAGGGCGTACGCTCCGGCGGCCAGCACCGGCAGCGCGGCCCAGCGTACGGTTCTGGTGTTCATCTCTCCTCCTCAAAGCGACCGGCCGCCGAAGCGCCCGGGTTCCGGAAAGGTCAGGACGGGCCGACGACGGCCACCGGGCATTCCGCGTGATGGATCGCGCCGTGGCTGACCGACCCGAGCCGGGGCATTCCCCGGGGCCGGTCGTGCGTCCCGACGACCAGCAGGTCGGCCGTCCGCGACACCCGGGTCAGCGCGGCGACCGGATGCCCTCGCAGCACCTCGTCCACCACCTCGACCATCGGGTACCGCTCGCGCAGCGGGGCGTAGGTCTCGATGACCCGGGCCCGCTGCTCGTCGTTCATCCGTTCCTCGTCCACGCTGTAGCCGGACTGGGCGAGCGCGGCGGAGATCTGCCAGGCGTACACCACGCGCAGCCGCGCGCCGCGGACGGCGGCGGCGTCGAACGCGTAGTGCAGCGCGCCATCGGGCTCCGCGTCGAGGTCATGGCCCACCGCGACCTCGCCGTGGACGCCGTCTCCGCCGCGCACGATCACCAGGGGCACCGCCGACCGTCCGGCGAGGCGCAGGCACACCGAGCCGAGCGGCAGCCCGGCGAACCCGCCGTGCCCGCGATGCCCGAGGACCAGTTCGAACGCCTTCTCCGACTCGTCGCGCAGGGCCGTCACCGTCGAGTTGACGACGAGGGAGGTGGTCACCCGCACCTTGGGGTGGCGTTTGCGGACGCGTTCCTCGGTCTCGGCGAGGATGGCGCGTCCGGCCCGTGACACGGGTCCGGACCCCTCGGTGAAGCGGCGGACCTGGTACGGCCAGATCTCCGCCGCGTGGACGATGTGCAGGGGCCGGTGCCGCAGCCCCGCCTCCCCCGCGGCCCAGTCGACGGCGTCACCGGCGGGATCGGATCCGTCCGTTCCCACGACGATCGGTGCGGCCATGCTCCACCTCCCGCGTTCCACGGCTCCTTCCAGCCTCGGGAGGACGGGCCACCGGGTGCCAGGGCCGAAGGTCCATACCTCGCTGAACCCCAGGTCAGGGGGTGCGGCGGATGGCGACCACGGTGCCGCCGGGGAGGGAGCGCACGGTGAAGTGCGCGGCGGCGAACTGGGCGGGACGGAAGCGGATGTCCCGCCACGTCCACGCGTTCGGCCCGGCACGCAGGACGAACACGTCGATGCGGCCGTACCGGGTCCTGCCCGCGGCTCGGGCGAAGGTGTTCGGGTCGGAAACGGCGGCCAGCGCGGCCAGGGCGGCATGACGATCGTCCCAATGGCTCGTGCTGGACGCGGCCGTGCGGTCGACGGCGATGTAGCCGGGCCACGGCAGGTAGGCGAACAGCCGTTCGTCATAGGAGAGGGTGCGGGGCGCGGCGTCACGGCCGAGGACGGAGGTCACCGCCCGCCGGACCGGCTCGACGGGGAACCAGCGGACGGCGGGCTCGTCCGGCGCGTACCGCGGAAGGGTCCCGCCGGGACGCGGTTCGGTGTGCGCGAGTGTGGCGTAGCGGCGGGTCCCGCTCACGGCGGCGGTGCCGCCGGCCGGGGGCGTCCAGGCATCCCAGTAGGTGAACGCGGACCAGCCGATCAGCGCGGCGAGGGCGGTGGCGGCCACACCGGACGGAAGCGTGTCACGGGCCGCGAGCCGGCGCAGCAGGCCGGGCGCCGCCTGCACGACGGTGAGGACGCCGGCGATGGCGAGCAGCACCGTGATCATGCGGGCGGTGTGGTAGAAGAGGCCGGTGTGCCCGGTGAGGATGTACCGGGCGGCACCGAGCACCCGGTACAGGTACGCGCCGGCGACCAGCCAGAGCAGCGGCATGGCCCACCACATGGTGCGCCGGTACCAGACGAGGCCCAGCAGCCCGATCGTCTGGAGGACGCCCAGCGGGGTCGCGACCAGGAACGGGAACGGGTCGCCGGTGATGGCGGGGGCGGGGAACATGTCCGAGACCATCTGCCCGCCCTCGCTGACCAGCGTCCAGCCGTACGGCACCAGATACCAGGCCGCGGTCACGGCGGCGACCGCGACCACCTTGGCCAGGTACGTCAGGTAGCGGCGGCGGTCGCCGGACGTCCGCCAGGTCAGCCAGGCCAGGACGAGGATGCCCGCCGCGCCCCACAGCACGAAGCCCAGGTAGGTCGCCACGACGAGGCCGCCGAGGATCCCGGCGGGCAGCCAGTGCGGCCGCCCGCGCGGCGGGCGGCCGAACGTCGCCGCGACCCACGGGATGAACACGGCCAGCGCGACGACCTCGTGCGCCTTGCGCGGATCACCGAAGGCGACCAGCGCGACGGCGGCGATGGCGAGCGCGGCGGGCGCGGGCACCAGCCGGGTCCACAGCAGGAACGTCACCAGGACGGCCCCGGAGACCGTCAGGATCTGCGCGTCGCCGAGCACCCGCCAGGCATCGGCGCCGAGCAGCGCCGCCGCCCGTCCGGCCGCCCAGGGGAACAGCGGCGGATACTCGGTCGGCACCCCCGCGACGATGCCGTCCGAGGGGACCGCGGTGGCGCTGTAGCGGGTGACCATCGCGCTCATCCGGCCCTCGTCCCCGGTCAGCCCCGCGAACCCGAACGGGGTGCCGTGCAGGGAGTTGCGCAGGGCGAGCGCCACCCACGCGGCCAGCAGCCCGGCGGCCACCCCGGTGAGCGGCTCGGTCCGGGACGGGCCGAGCCACCGGTCGATCCGGACCGTGGCGAGCGCCAGCCCGGCGGCGAGCAGCAGCCCGCCGGCGGCGATCGGCAGCATCGCGCCCCGGGGACTGAACGGGCTCCGGTCGGCCAGCGCGGGCAGCAGCATCGCCACCGGGGTGGCCACCACCCACGTCACCAGCGCCACAACAGCGGGATGCCGCGCCGCCCGCACGCCGTATCGCCTCATGCCGGGCGGCTCGTCAACCGGTCTGGAGGATGCGGTCGGCGACCCGGCGGGCGGCCTTGCCGTCGTCCAGCTCGCAGAAGCGCCGGATGAACCGCTTGTACGGGACGGCGTACGCGCGTTCGACCTCGTCGATCGAACGGAGGGCCCCGATCACCTCGTCGGAGTTCTTCAGCAGCGGTCCGGGCGCCTCACGTTCGAAGTGGAAGTAGAAGCCCCGCAGCTCGTCGCGGTAATGCTCCAGGTCATAGGTGAAGAACAGCATGGGGCGTCCGGTGTTGGCGTAGTCGAACATGAGCGACGAATAGTCGGTCAGCAGGACGTCCGCGACCAGGAACAGTTCCGCGATGTCGGGATAGGCCGACACGTCGCGGACGAAGCCGCCCGCGACCTCCGGGACGGTATCGACCACATTGGGGTGCCGCCGGATCAGCAGCACGTGGTCGTCGCCGAGTTCGGCCGCCGCCCGCTCCAGGTCCAGTTGCAGGTCGAGCCGGTACTTGCCGGGGCCGTAGTAGCTGTCGTCCCGCCAGGTGGGCGCGTACAGGACGGCGCGCTTGCCCGGCGGCAGGCCGAGCCGCTCGCGGATCCGCTCCGCCTGCATGTCCCGGTCCGGGGAGGCGAGCATGTCGTTGCGCGGATACCCGGTCTCGATGATCTCGCCCTCGTAGCGGAACGCCCGGCGCAGGATCGGGGTGCTGAAGGCGTTCGGGGAGACCAGGCAGCTCCAGTTGCGGACCTCCTTGGCGACTTTCTCCAGATAGCGGGGGTTGGCGAACTGGACGTCCTCGATGTCGAACCCGATGCGCTTGAGCGGGGTGCCGTGCCAGGTCTGGACGACGACCTGACCGGGGCGGCGGACGAACCACTCGGGCAGATGCGCGTTCGTCACGATGTAGCGGCTGCGGGCCATGGCCTCGTACCATTCGGCCCCCCACAGCCGCACCGGACGCGCTGTCTCGGGCACTTCCACCTGCGCGTCGCGGACCAGCCACAGATGCTCCACCTCGGCGCCCCGCCGCACGAGTTCCTCGTGGATGGCGCGGGGGCTGTCGGAGTACTGCTTGCCGGAGTAGCTGTCGTAGAGCACCGCCGGGCGCAGGGACCGCAGCCGGCGCGGCGCCCGGTAGTGCCGGACGCGCGTCCGCAGCTGGCGGTACGCCCCGCGTTCGCCGGGCCGCAGGTCGGAGTGGGCCTCCACGATCGGCACGTCGTACCCCTGCTCCCGGAACACGTAGCGGCGGCCGTTCACCGTCGTCTCGACCGGCAGCCGGTCCAGTGCCGCGTGGTCCAGGGGGACGGCCAGGCTCTCCCCGGCCGGGACTGCCGGGGTCGCCGGCCGCCGGACGCGCACGTCCCACCTGCCCGCCGCCAGGGGCAGGACGCCGCCGAGCGAGACCAGCCGGCTCAACGGGAGTTCGGCGTGGAACCGCCCGTCCCGGCGGGACAGGGCGAACGCGCGCTCCTCGTTCCGGTCGCGGCTGCGCAGCACCAGTTCGGCCGGGTCCGGTGCGCCGGGCGGATACTCCCCGGCCAGCACCAGCGTCCCGTCCTGCTTCCAGGCCGCTTCGGTGATGACCGGCCGGGGCGTGCGGGCCTTCAGCCAGGCGTACCCGTGCGGAGATCGGTAGACGACGAACTCCTTGCCGGTGAAGGCGTACAGCCCTTCGGCGACGTCGTTGTCCAGTACCAGCCGGATCTCCTCCGGCTCGGTGGATCCCTCCGCGGCCGGATCGTCCGCCGCCGCGGCGTCGTCCGCCGCGGGATCGTCCACCCCTCCGGATGCGTCCCCCGCCATGGGGTCGCCCGCGACCTCGGTGATGTCCGCGGCTGCGAGATCGTCCGTGCCCGCGGAGGCTAGCGTGGCCGGGGACGGGTTCTCCGTGGGGGCTTGCCGGAGGCTCAGGTCGAGACGCCAGCCGAAGCCCTGGTCGGGTTCGGGGTCCGGGAGACGGTCGGCGACCTCGGCGTGGGCGGGCATGTCGTCGATCAGGTCGCGGAGCGGTATCCGCGCGCGGAAGCCTCCGGCGGACGCGGTGTCCGGGGTCACCGGGTAGCGGTCCAGCACCGTCCCGGCCCGTCTGCGCAGCACCAGCGCGGCGCCGTCCGGGACGCCGCCGCGGAGCGTGCCGCGGACCTCCAGGCAATCGCCGGCCATCCGGTGACCGGTGAGGCGCGCCCGCACCGTCTCCACCCGCAGCCGCAGCGTGCCGCCGTGAGTGACCAGCGGGACCACGCGCACGTCCTCGGTGACGTAGTGCCAGGGCGGGTGGGCGCCGCTGCCCGAGGACGCCGCGGTCGGCGCGGCGCGCCGCAGCACGCCGCGGTCGTACACCCCGGCCGCGAACAGCCAGGTCCCGTCGACGTACCGGCCGTCGCGCCGCAGCCGCTTCGGGTCGATCGTTCCGGAGAACCCCGACCACCGGTGGCTGCGGTGCGGGTCGCGTGAGACCTCGTCGGCGTCCGGGCAGCGCCGGGTCCATGCCGGGGCGACCCTGGTCGCGCCGCTACCCGGCTCCCGCATGGCGAGGACCTTGACCGACGACCAGGGGAACCGCGTCCCCATGTTGGCGATGTAGGCGTGGCCGGTGATGTGGAGTTTGCCCCGCCGCCACGTCACCGTGTGCACCTGGGCGCGGGCGGCCAGTTCCTCGCCGAGCCGGAACACCCGGCGGGGAACGCGCAGCCGGCGGTCCCCCCAAAAGGGATATTTCGCGTAATGGTGCCACAGCCGGCGGGTCACCGGAATTTTCGGCCTGCGGCGGTCGTACTCCAGTACCTGCAGCAGTTCCGGCACCATCCCGCGCTCGGCCAGATGCCATTTCAGACGCAACATGGCCGGCAGGCCGTCCAGTGCCGTACGGTCCGCCCCGGCGAGAAAACTCCGCGCCAGTTCGATGAAACGGGCCCGGAACTCGTCGTCGGCCTCGTCCAGCACGTTGATGAAGATCCGCAGATCGCTGCGCAGCGCCACCTCGTCGTATTTCCGCTTGCACGCGCGCACCTTCGGCTCCGGCCGCGAGCCCAGGAACCGGCTGACGGACTCCACCGCGGCGAACCGGTCGGTGACCGCGGCGAGCTCGGTGCGGCGCTGGGTGATCGACAGGGCGCCGCCGGCGCGCTGCCGCCAGTAGTAGACCGGCTCGCTCACCACATCGACGGACGAGGCGAGGAAATGCGCCGGCAGGGTCACCGGGATGTCCTCGTACAGGACGCCCTCGGGGAAGCGGAACCCGTGCTCGTCCCAGAACCGGCGGCGGAACACCTTGTTGGGCACCAGCCGGTCGTACAGCAGCAGGTGGTCGCGGGTGATGTGCGTGCGCAGCCGCGTCGTCCCCATCGGGCGGCGATGCATCGGCGACTGGACGAGCCCTTCTTCGGTCAGCAGCCGCACATTGCCCGAGACGATGTCGGAACCCGTCCGCTCCAGCGTTGCGGTGAGAAGCTCCAGCGCGTGGCCGGGCAGCACGTCATCGCTGTCGACGAACGCCAGGAACCGTCCGCGCACCGCGTCCGCCCCCACGTTGCGCGCCTGGCCGAGACCGCCGTTGGGCTGGCTGATCAGCCGGAACCGCGGATCCTCGCGGGAGAACGCCTCGGCTATCTCCGCGCTCGCGTCGGTGGAGCCGTCGTCGACCATCACGACGTCCAATTCCCGGATCGACTGCCGGGCGATCGAGGTCAGGCATTCCTCCAGGTACGGCTCGACATCGTGAATGGGCACGACGACACCGATATACGGCTCCTGCTCGGACGTCATCAACCCCGCCCTCCATCCGTTTCATGGTTCACCCGCCACGGATGCGGGCGCAGATAAACGAGTTGCTCCGAAGATCGTCTTATAGCGTCCGAGCCCACGTTAACCTGGCGCCTGCCAAAATTTGGGTGTGGATCGATGCTGGATTAGTCCATATTCGGTTCGGAATCGTCCATCCCGCCCGCCTCTCACGACGTGCCCGGCCTCGCCGCGCGTGATCGCCGGACCTGGAGACCCGGGTCTGCGGGCCGGGGGACCTTCGACTCTGTGGGCGCGCGACCCGGGAGGCGCACCATGGAGGTGTCGGGAGGTGCCGCCATGAACATCGCGAACGCCCTGGTACTCGCCCACCCCGGTTCCGGCTGGGGGCACATGGGGGGCAACGACTGGTCGGGCTGGATGTGGCTCTGGGGAACGATCATGATGCTGCTGTGGATCGCCGTGATCGGCGTGGCGGTGTGGCTCGTCATCCGGTTCGCGGGCCCGCGCCGCGACGACTCGCGGCGCGATGAGACGCGGCCCCAGGACGTGGCGGGAACGGAGAGCGCCCGCCGCATCCTCGCCGAGCGCTACGCACGCGGCGAGATCAGCAGCGAGGAGTACGACGAGCGCCTCGCCAAACTGCGCTGACACCCGGCCGCGTTCTGCCGGACGGGGGCCGTCGCCCGTCAGAGCGGGGTGCGGGCGACGCGGGCGGTGAGTTCCGCGCGGAGCCGGTCCCGGCACTCCCGGAGCCGCGCGCTGAGCCGGACGCTCCCGGTCTCCGGGGCGCGCAGCCTGGTGATCTCGCAGGGCAGGACGGCCTGGTCGGCGGCGCACCGCTCGCGTGCCACCCCGATCGGCTCGGCGGGGCCGACGCGGCGTCCGGCCTTCATGGCGGGGACGAGCAGCGGCTCCGTCCCGGCGGGCGCGGGCTCGTCGCGCAGCGCGACGAGATCCCCGTCCGGGCCGCGATGCACCTGTTTGGCGCCGGGCGCGCTGACCTTTCCCGTGGACAGCTTCATCACCGGCCGGTCCCCGTAGGCCACCAGCTTGTAGGCGCTGTCGGGGTAGGGGGCGTCGGCGGACACGCCCATCCTGGTTCCCACCCCGTAGACGTCGATCGGCGCCCCGGCGCGGGTCAGGTCCGCGATGCGGTGCTCGTCGAGCCCGCCGCTGGCCACGATGCGCGTCCGGGTCATGCCCGCCTCGTCCAGCATCCGGCGGGCCTGGACGGCGAGGGCGCCGAGGTCCCCCGAGTCGAGGCGGATCCCGGCCAGGTGCGGCAGCCCGGCCCGGCGTGCCGCGCGGATCGCGGCCTCGACGCCGGCGGGCGTGTCGTAGGTGTCGACCAGCAGCGTGCTCCGGTCGGGGAAGTCGGCGGTGAACGCGGCGAAGGCCGCGTCCTCGTCGGGGAACGCCTCGATGTAGGAGTGGGCCATGGTGCCGACCGCCGGGATGCCGTACCGCCGGGCGCCCTCGACGTTGCTGGTGCCGGCGAACCCGGCGATGTAGGAGGCGCGGGCGGCCGACAGCCCCGCCTCGATGCCCTGCGTCCGGCGGAAGGCGAAGTCGATCAGCTGGGCCCCGGCCGCCGCGCGCACGCACCGCGCGGCCTTGGTGGCGACCGTGGACTGGAAGGAGATGTGGTTCAGCAGGACGGTCTCCACGAGCTGGGCCTCCGCGATGGGCGCGGTGACCTCCAGGATCGGCTCGCCCGCGTACACGACGCGGCCCTCGGGCACCGCCAGCACGTCACCGGTGAACCGGAGCCGTTCCAGGGCCCGGAGCGTGTCGTCGTCGAATCCCTGCTCGTCCGCCAGATAGCCGAGATCGTCCGGGGCGAAGCGGTAGTCCTCCAGGAACGACAGGCAGTCGGCCAGCCCGCAGGAGATCAGGTAACCCCGGTCGGGCGGCATCTTCCGGACGAAGAGGCTGAAGGTCGCCGGCCCGCTCATCCCGCGCCGCAGGTAGCTCGCCGCCATCGTCAGCTCGTACAGGTCGGTCAGGAGTCCGCCGGCCATGTGCTCCTTCCCCCTTCGCCTCGGAGAGACAGGGACTGCGCCCCTCGCGGGCCGCCCGGGGTGCCGGGGCGAATCGGCCCCGCTGGAACGACCTTCCCGCTGCCCGCCGGTCGTATCGGGCAGAGCCCAAGGTTCCGGAAGACCGCGCCGCCGGCCCGGATGAAGCCGGCCCGCAACCGCCCGGCCGGGCCGCCGTCCGGCCGTGAGACCACCGCGCGTCTCCCGGTAAATGTCTGGACATCATCGGCAGGAGCCAGCGATATGCCTGGTGGGAACGGTTTTACGGCTTGAAGATCGCATCATCCTCGCCCTTGCCATGACCCCCGAAATGTACGTACATTCGACGGGTCAAGCCAATCTCCCCCGTGGAGGACGCGGCCATGATCGAAGTCGTGCCGATCCCGACGCCGTCGCTGGGCGACCGCAGCTATCTGGTCCATGACGGGGAGGCGGCCCTGGTCGTCGACCCGCAGCGGGACATCGACCGCGTACTCTCGCTGGCCGGTGAGCGGGGCGTGCGCATCACCCACGTCGCCGAGACCCACATGCACAACGACTACGTCACCGGGGGACTGGCGCTCGCACGGGCCACGGGGGCCGGCTATCTGGTGAACGCCGCCGAACCCGTGCGTTTCGAGCGCACGCCCGTCGGGGACGGTGACACCGTGCAGGTCGGCGCCATGCTGGTGCGGGTCGTCGCGACGCCCGGTCACACGTTCGGGCACCTCTCGTACGTACTGGAGGACGCGGGCGAGGCGCGCGGTGTCTTCACCGGCGGATCCCTGCTGTACGGGACCACCGGCCGGACCGACCTGCTCGGCCCCGACCACACCGGCGCCCTGGCACACGCGCAATGGGCGTCCGCCCACCGGCTGGCCGCGGAACTGCCCGACGATGCCGCGATCTACCCCACGCACGGCTTCGGCAGCTTCTGCTCCGCCACCCAGGCCGCGGCGGACTCCTCCACCATCGGCCGGGAGAGGCGGTTCAACCCCGCGCTGACGCTCGACGAGCGGGACTACGTCGAGCTGCTGCTCGCCGGGCTGGACGCCTGGCCCGCCTACTACGCCCACATGGGTCCGTCCAACCTGGCCGGTCCGTCCGGCCCCGACCTGTCGCCGCCCCGGCGGGCCGACGCGGCCGAGCTGCGGCGGCGGATCGACGCCGGGGAATGGGTGGTCGACCTGCGTGACCGGGTGGCCTTCTCCGCCGGTCACGTGCCCGGGTCGTTCTGCTTCACCCTGGGCGACAGCTTCGCCACCTATCTCGGCTGGCTGATCCCCTGGGGCACGCCGGTGACCCTGCTGGGCGAGACACCGGACCAGGTGGCGCGGGCACAGCGGCAACTGGTCCGCATCGGCATCGACCGTCCCGCCGCCGCGGCCACCGGACGCGCCGAGGACTGGGCGGACGGCCGGCCGCTCGCGGCACTGCCCCTGGCCGCCTTCGCCGACCTCGCCGCGGCCCTGCGCGCCCCCGGCGGCGACCGGCCCGTGGTGCTGGACGTCCGGCGGAACGCGGAGTGGGCGGACGGCCATGTCGCCGGCGCCGTGCACATCCCGCTGCACGACCTGCCGGACCGCGCCGACGAGATCCCTCCAGGACACGTCTGGGTCTACTGCCGGACGGGCTACCGGTCCACGGTGGCGGCCTCCCTGCTGGCCGCCCGCGGACGGCTCGTGACCGGCATCGACGACCTGTTCGACAACGCGGAGTCCGCCGGGCTGTCTTTGACCCGGCCCGCACAGAAAGAGGTTCCACAGTGAGCGCACCGAAACCGTCTTCCCGTCACCATGAAGTGATCATCGTCGGCGGCGGGACCGCCGGCATCACCGTGGCCGCCCGCCTGCGCCGTGCCGGTGTGGACGACATCGCCGTCGTGGAGCCCTCGGCCAACCACTACTACCAGCCGCTGTGGACGCTGGTCGGCGGCGGCAGGGCCACGGCGTCCGCGTCCATGCGGCCGGAGGCCAAGGTCATTCCCGGTGGAGTGACGTGGGTACGCGAGGCCGCGGCCGAGGTCGATCCCGACGCGCAGACCGTGACCACGGCCTCCGGTGAGGTGCTGCACTACGGCCATCTGGTGATGGCGCCCGGAAACCAGCTCGACTTCGACAAGGTGGCCGGGCTCACCGAGACGCTGGGCCGCAACGGCGTCTCCAGCAACTACCGCTACGACCTCGCCCCGCGCACCTGGGACTTCATCCGCGACCTGAGCGGCGGCACCGCGCTGTTCACCATGCCCGCCGGGCCGGTCAAGTGCGCGGGCGCCCCGCAGAAGATCGCCTATCTGGCCGCCGACTGGTGGCGCACCCGGCATGTCCTGGACGACATCAGGATCATTCTCGTCCTGCCCACCGCCGCCATGTTCAGCCAGCCCGACTGGGCGAAGGTGCTGGTGGGCATCGCAGCCGACTACGGCATCGAGGTCCGCAGGGAGTCCCAGCTCGTCGAGGTGGACGGGGACGCGAAGCGCGCGGTGATCTCCGACGCGGCCACCGGCACGAAGGACACCATCGACTACGACGTCCTGCACGCCACGCCGCCCCAGAGCGCCCCGGACTGGGTCAAGGGCTCCCCGCTCGCCGACCCGGCGAGCCCCTTCGGCTACGTGCAGGTGGACCAGTACACGCTGCAGAGCCCGAACTGGCCCAACGTGTTCGCGCTCGGCGACGTCGCGAACCTGCCCACCTCCAAGACGGGGGCGGCCATCCGCAAGCAGGCGCCCGTCGTCGTGGCCAACCTGCTCGCGGCCATGCGCGGCGGGACGCCCGAAGGCCGCTACGACGGATACACCTCGTGCCCGCTGGTCACCGCCCGCAACAGGATGCTGCTCGCCGAGTTCGACTACGACCTCAAGCCGGCGCCGAGCATCCCGTTCATCGACACCATGAAGCCGCGCTACGACATGTGGCTGCTCAAGCGCTACGGCCTCCCGGCCATGTACTGGCACCTCATGCTGCACGGCCGGATGTGACCGGCGTGGCACGCGAGGCCCTTGAGGGGGAGACCTGTGGCCGACGATGAGACGAGTGGGGCGGACGCCCCGCTGATCCAGACCGGGGCCGTGGACGGTGAGCCGCGCCGGTGGCTCAAACTCATCGACCAGACCCGCTGCATCGGCTGCCACGCCTGCACGACGGCGTGCAAGTCGGAGAACGAGGTGCCGCTGTCGGTCACCCGCACCTACGTCAAGAACGTCGACGTGGGGACGTTCCCGCAGGCGCGGCGGGCGTTCCAGGTGACGCGCTGCAACCAGTGCGAGGACGCCCCATGCGTGGCGGCCTGTCCCACCAGCGCGATGTACACCCGTCCCGACGGCATCGTCGACTTCGACAAGGACGCCTGCATCGGCTGCAAGGCGTGCATGGCCGCGTGCCCGTACGACGCGATCTTCATCAATCCCGAGGACAACTCGGCGGAGAAGTGCAACCTGTGCTCCCACCGCATCGACTCCGGGCTGGAGCCCGCCTGCGTCGTGGTCTGCCCGACACAGGCGATCCTCGTGGGCCAGTTCGACGATCCGGGGTCGGAGGCCGCCCGGATGGTCGCGCGGGAGCCGGTCGCCGTGCGCCGCCCGGAGAAGGGCACCCGGCCGAAGCTGTTCTACCGGGGCGCGACACAGGCGACCCTCGACCCGCTGGCGGCGCGACGCCCGGACGGTGACACGTTCGCGTGGAGCGAGATCCAGGACGGGCCCGGACAGGTCGCCTCCGGCCACCCCGGCACCGGCAACAGCAGCGCGGCGGCCCTGCTGTCCTACGACATCGGCCACCGGATGCCGTGGGACTGGCGGGTCAGCCTCTACACCTGGACGAAGGGCGTCGCCGCGGGCTCCTATCTCGTCGCGACGCTGCTCGCGGCGACCGGGCGGCTGCCCTGGGACGGCACCCTGACGGCCTGGGCGGCCCCGCTGCTCGCGGCGGTGTTCCTCGCGCTCACCGCCGGGCTGCTGATCTGGGACCTGGAGCACCCGGCACGGTTCGTCTACATCCTGACCCGCCCGCAGTGGCGGAGCTGGCTCGTCCGCGGCGGGATCATCCTGACCGGGTACGCGGGCGCCCTCGGACTGCACCTGCTCGCGGGGCCGCTCGGCGGCGGCGATGCGATGCGGGTGGCGGTCGCGGTGCCCGGCGTCCCGCTGGCCGTGCTCGCCGCCGTGTACACCGCCTACCTGTTCGCGCAGGCCAAGGCGCGCGACCTGTGGCAGAACCCGCTGCTGCCCGCGCACCTGCTCGTCCAGGCGGGCGTGGCCGGGGCGGCGGCGCTGCTGCCGGTTGCCGCGTGGACGCAGCCGGACGCGGTGCCCCCGCTCGGCTGGACGCTGGCCGCCACCGCCGGGGCGCACGCGCTCATGGCCGCCGGCGAGGTGACGCTCGCCCACCCCACCGAACACGCCCGGCTCGCCGTCAAGGCCATGACACGTGGCCGCTACGCGCGGCCGTTCTGGATCGGTCTGGCCCTGACCACCGCCGGCCTGGCCGCTCCCGTGGCCGGCGCCTGGGTGGCACCGCTGGCCCTGGCGGGGCTCGTCGCCTACGAGCACGCCTACGTCCAGGCCGGCCAGTCCGTACCGCTCGCATGAGGCCACGTGAATGAAGATCGCGGGGCGAGGAGGACCGATGCCGGGACTTGAAGAGATCGCCGCTCGCGTCAGTGCGGCGCGGCAGGACACGGCGGCGCGCGGGGAGACGTTCTATCCGGGCGCCAGCCGGGTGCACCTGGCCGCGTTCCCGCCGAAGGAGCGCTGGGACGACTGGGTCGAGCTGGACGCGCGGCGCCGCGAGCACCGGTCCATGCTCGTGCCCACGACCTGTTTCAACTGCGAGTCCGCCTGCGGCCTGCTGGCCTATGTCGACCGCGAGACGCTGACCGTCCGCAAGTTCGAGGGCAACCCGGAGCACCCCGGGTCGCGGGGCCGCAACTGCGCCAAGGGGCCCGCGACGCTCAACCAGGTCACCGACCCCGACCGCATCCTCGCCCCGCTCAAGCGCGCCGGCGCCCGCGGCGAGGGCCGCTGGACGCAGGTGAGCTGGGACGAGGCGCTGGACGACATCGCCGCCCGGATCCGCGCAGCGATCACCGGGGGGCGGCCCAACGAGGTCATGTACCACGTCGGCCGGCCGGGCGAGGACGGCTTCACCGAGCGGGTCCTGGCGAGCTGGGGCGTGGACGGCCACAACTCCCACACCAACGTGTGCTCGTCCGGTGCCCGCGCCGGCTACCACTTCTGGACGGGCATCGACCGGCCCAGCCCCGACCACGCGGGCGCCGACGTCATCCTGCTGATCAGCTCGCATCTGGAGGCCGGGCACTACTTCAACCCGCACGCGCAGCGCGTCATGGACGCCAAGGCCCGCGGCGCGACCCTCATCGTCTTCGACACCCGCCTGTCCAACACCGCCACCCACGCCGACCACTGGATCGCGCCGCAGCCGGGCTCGGAGGCGGCGATCCTGCTGGCGATCGCGCGCCATCTCATCGCGACCGGCCGCCACGACCGGGAGTTCGTGCGGCGCTGGTGGAACTGGCGCGAGTACCTGGCCGCCGAGCACCCGGGGGAGGAGGCGACGTTCGAGCGGTTCGAGCGGATCCTGGGCGAGCTGTACGCGGAGTACACCTTCGAGTTCGCCGCCGCGGAGTCGGGTGTGGCCGCGTCCGTCATCGCCCGGATCGCCGAGGCCGTCGCGGGCGCGGGCACGCGGCTGTCCACCCACAACTGGCGGTCGGCGGCGGCCGGGAACCTCGGCGGCTGGCAGGTCTCGCGGTGCCTGTTCCTGCTCAACTGCCTGCTCGGCGCGGTCGCCACCGAAGGCGGAACCCACCCCAACGCCTGGAACAAGTTCGTGCCCCGCCCGATCCACATGCCGGGGCACCCCACCACGTGGAACGAGCTGACCTGGCCGGTGGAGTACCCGCTGGCGCTGAACGAACTGTCGTTCCTGCTGCCCCACTTCCTCAAGGAGGGCCGCGGCCGGCTGGAGGTGTACTTCAGCCGCGTCTACAACCCGGTGTGGACCAACCCCGACGGGCTGAGCTGGGTGGAGGCGCTGACCGACACCGACCTGGTCGGCCTGCACGCCGCCCTCACCCCGACCTGGAACGAGACAGCCTACTTCGCCGACTACATCCTTCCCATGGGCGTCGGCTCCGAGCGCCACGACGTCCACTCCTACGAGCAGTACGACGGCCAGTGGATCGGCTTCCGGCAGCCGGTGCTGCGCGCCGCCCGCGCCCGGCTCGGCGAGACGGTCACCGACACCCGCGACGTCAACCCCGGGCAGGTGTGGGAGGAGAACGAGTTCTGGACGGAGCTGTCCTGGCGGATCGACCCGGACGGCTCCCTCGGCATCCGGCGGCACCACGAGTCCGCCGCCCGTCCCGGCGAGAAGCTGACGGTCGACGAGTACTACGGCCACATGTTCGAGCACTCGGTGCCCGGCCTGCCCGAGGCCGCGGCGGCCGAGGGCCGCACCCCGCTGGAGTACATGCGCCGGTACGGCGCGTTCGAGATCCGCTCCGGCGTGGGGCCGGTACACGAGGAGGAGGTCCCCGCCGGCGTCCTCGACGGTGCCGTGGACGACGCGTTCGGCCGCGTGTACTCGCCGGTGCCGCCGGTGCCCGGACCCAACATCGTCCCGGTCGCCACACCCGAGCCCGACGCCGAGGGCCGCCGGCCGGTGGGGGTTCGCGTGGACGGCGTCGTCCGGCGCGGCTTCCCGACGCCCAGCGGCCGGCTCGAGTTCTACTCCCGGACGCTGGCCGAGTGGGGCTGGCCGGAGCACGCGCTGCCCGGCTACATCCGCAGCCACGTCCACCCGTCGGCGCTGGAACCCGGGCAGAAGGTGCTCATCTCCACGTTCCGGCTGCCGACGCAGATCCACACGCGCGGCGCCAACGCCAAGTGGCTGAACGAACTGGCGCACACCAACCCGCTGTGGATCCATCCGGACGACGCCGCGCCGCTCGGTGTCGCGATGGGCGACCTGGTCCGCGTCGAGACCGAGATCGGTCACTTCGTGCTCAAGGCGTGGGTCACCGAGGGCATCCGGCCGGGCGTCGTCGCCTGCAGCCACCACATGGGGCGCTGGAAGCCCGCCGGCCACACCGACGGCGGGCCACGCCAGGTCGCCGCCACCGTCGACCTCGCCAAGGCCGGGGACCGGTGGTCGATGCACCGGCGCCGGGGAGTGGAGCCGTACGGGTCGGCCGACCCCGACACCCGCCGCATCTGGTGGGGGGACGTCGGCGTGCACCAGAACCTGACCTTCCCCGTCCAGCCCGACCCGATCTCCGGCCAGCACTGCTGGCACCAGGCCGTCCGTGTTCGCCCGGCCGGACCCGGCGACGCCTACGGCGACATCGCCGTCGACACCGCCAAGGCCCACGCCGCCTACCGCAGATGGCTGGCCAGGACGCGGGACGCCACCGCCCACTCACCCGACGGCACCCGGCGCCCCTACTGGCTGATGCGCCCGCTCAAACCGTCCCGGGACGCCTACCTGCTCGCGGAGGAGCCCGCCGATGGCCCTCTCACCTGAGCTGTTCCGCGCGCTCGGCGCGCTGTGCGAGCCCCCCGACCCGGCACACGCCCGGCTCACCGAGGCGCTCGGCCTGCCCGGCGGCGCCGACGCGGAGGCCCACACCGCGGTTTTCGTCCTCCAGCTCGTCCCCTACGCCTCCGTCTACCTCGGGCCGGACGGGATGCTCGGCGGCCGGGCCGCGGAGCGGATCGCCGGGTTCTGGCGGGCCCTGCGGCTGCGGCCGCCCGCCGAACCCGACCATCTGGCGGCGCTGCTCGGCCTGTACGCCTCGCTCGCCGAACACGAATACGCCGAGGCCGAGCCCGCCCGGCGCCTGATGTGGCGGCACGCGCGCCGGACGCTGCTGGCGGAGCACCTGCTGACCTGGGTCCCGCCGTACGCCCAGGCGGTGGCCGCCACCGCGCCCGGCTTCCACGCCGCCTGGGCCCGGCTGCTGACCGGCGCGCTGGCGGCCGAGGCGCAGGAACTGGCCGCGCCGCCTTCCGCCGCGCACCTGCGGGACGTCCCCGGCCCGCCCCGCCCCGGAGACGAGACGTTCGTGCGCGCGCTCCTGGCCCCGGCGCGCAGCGGCCTGATCCTCACCCGCGCCGACCTGGCGCGGGGGGCGCGGGAGACCGGGCTCGGACCGCGGGCCGGAGAGCGCGCGTTCGTCCTGCGCTCGCTCATCGACCAGGATCCCGCCGCCGCGTTCGGCTGGCTCGCGGCCGAGGCCGCCGGCTGGCGGAAACGGCATGACTCGGCCCCGCCCGGCGTTCCCGCCGGGCACTGGGCCGACCGCGCGGAGTCCACCCGCCGCGCCCTGACCGACCTCCACCACGCAGCGATGGAGATGACCCATGTCTCATGAGACCGACACAGCCCACCTGCCCGTCACCGAGGACGACGTCCGGCGGATCGTCCGCGAGGAGGTCCAGCGGGCGTTCAAGGAGGATCCGTCCACCCGCAAGGCCGCCTTCGCGGCCTCCAAGGGGACGCTCGACTGGGCCTACCCGCCGCTGATCCTGGGCAGTTCCGCGGCCGCCGTCGGCATGGACACCACGATCTTCTTCACTCTCTACGGGCTCAACATCGTCCACCGGGACTTCGCCCGCAAGCTCAAGATCGACCCGGTCGGCAACCCCGCCATGCCGATGCCGGTGCGGATCCCCGACATCGTCTCCGCGCTCCCGGGCATGGTGCCCATGGCGTCGGCCATGATGCGCGCCAAGTTCGCGAAGAACAACATCGCCGCCATCGGCGAACTGCTGGACACCGCCCGGGAGGCCGGCGTCCGGCTGGTCGCCTGCCAGATGAGCGCCGACGTCTTCGGGTACACCCAGGACGACTTCGTCGACGGAGTCGAGTTCGCCGGGGCCACCGCCTTCATGGCGGAGGCCCGCCGCGCCCACGTGACCATGTTCATCTAGGAGGGACCATGGACGTCATAGAAGACCGGCTCGTCGACGCCCGCGACCTCATGTGCCCCATGCCGGTGATGGCGGCGACCAAGGCCATGCGCGGGCTCCGGCCCGGCCAGGTCGTCAAGGTCCTGGCCACCGACCGGGGCTCGCTCGGCGACATCCCCGCCTGGGCCGAGGCCAACGACGACGAGGTCCTGGAGTCGGGGGAGGAGGACGGCGTGTTCTACTTCTACGTGCGGAAGGCCGAGTGAGCGCCGACCCGTCCGGCCGTTCGGAGGCCGAGGACGCGGCGTCCCAGGAGCCGCCCGAAGGCGAACCGGACGCCCGGTTCACCTTCGCCAACGAGCGGACCTTCCTCGCCTGGAACCGCACGGCGCTCGCGCTGATCGTCGCCGGGCTCGCCATCGTCCAGCTGCTGCCGCCGTTCACCGGGGTGCCCGCGGGACGGCACATGCTCGCCGTCCCGCTCATCGTCTTCGGCGCCCTGGTGTCCATCGGCAGCTTCGTCGAATGGGGCCGCAACCAGCGGGCCCTGCGCCGGGGCGAGCCGCTGCCGCGCTCCCCGCTGCCCCGCGTCCTGTCGATCACCGTGGCGGTGCTGGCCTTCGTGGCGGTGGTGGTCGTCCTGCTGTCGGCGGTGCTGGAATGACACGGGAGGACATGGAGGACCTCGATCCCGGCCTGGCCCGGGAGCGCACCGAGCTGGCCTGGATCCGCACCGCCATCTCGTTCGGGGCGCTGGGCGGGGTCGTGCTCAAGTGGTCCCCCGTCGCCGGGGCGGTCATCCTGGGCATGAGCGCACTGGTCTACCTTCTCGGCCGCCTGGTGCGCCCGGCCGGCCGCGAGGGCACGGCCGAGCACCGCGGCGCCCTCCTGCTGATGACCATCGCCGTGACCGTGGTGGCCCTGACCGCCCTCACCACGATCTTCGTCACCCCGGGCGGCCGGCTCCCCCTGCCGTAGACCGGATAAATCCCACTTCCCTGGTCAAGCTCATAGGCCCCACTCGCCACCTTTCGGGTGCCGTTAGGAAAGCGTTAAAAATGGCGGTACAGGTGCTAAGAGCTCGTCAAGTTCGGCCGAATCTCCCCGAATAGGCGCTTTACTCCATGGAGTCCTGGAAGGAGCCGGGGCGTGAGATGCGCTGGGAGGCGGCGTTGGAGCGGCTGGAGTCGGCTGCCTGGTCGCTGGCGGGGGGTGCGTTGTGCGCGTTCGTGATCGCGGTCGTGCTCAAGAACATGCCCTGGCCGGTGGGGTTCGTGATCGCGGCGGCGTCCGTGGTCGGCTGGTCACTGGCCGCCCCACCCGTCGTCGGCGCGGTTCTCGGCGTTGTGGCCTGGGCGTTCGTGACCGGTTTCGACGTCGTCGGGTCCGGTGACCTGGTGGTCCGCGGGCCGTGGGACCTCGCCCGGCTGCTGGCCCTGGTCGGCGCCGGTACGGTCGCCGGGGCGGTGGGTACACGGATGCGCCGCACATCGGCCCCATGAAGATCGCCTCCACGGCCTCGCCACGGACGGACGTGACCGACCGGGCGCCCTTTCCGGAGAGTTCACTCGTACGCGCATTGTCGAGAAAGAAGTGTCATACCCATGAGTGCGTCCCGTCAGGGTGCCGTCATTCCGGACCGGGCCGGCGCCGCGAAAGAGGAGCTGTTCTTCCTGGCGGTGCGGGGACTGGCCGAGGGGGAGAGCCTCACCTCGGCCACCGACCGGCGGTTCGCCGACCTGGCCGCCCACCTGGCGCTGGCGGACGCCGCCTGGTCGTGCCGGTTGATCGGCTGGCTGGCGGCACGCGAGCCGCTCGGATCGGCGGCGATCGTCGCCGCGGTCGAATGGGTCCGCGCCGGGCTGCGGGCAGGTCTCACCGCCTCCGGTGGCAACCGCCAGTTGATCAGCGGCATCCTGCGCAGCGCGGATCAGCCCGGAGAACTGCTCGGCTACTGGTTCCGCCGGTACGGCCACCCCGTCCCGAAGCCGATCAAACGAGGGGTGGCCGATGCCGCCCTCGTGCTCTACGACGAGCGGGCAGTGGCCGTCCACGACCGGCCGGGCGGGGAAGTGCGCTTCGCCGATGTCATCAAGATGACGCATCCGAGGCCCGCCGCCGGCGTCCAGAGCGACCTGTTCCACCACCTTCTCGCGTCTCACGGCGGCTCGCCGCACGAGGTTCCGGTGTCGCTGCCCAGGCTGCACGCCCGCGCCGCGTTGCACCGGCTTTCGCGGGAGGAGCGGCGCGACATCCTGCGGCGCGCCGATGCGTCCGACATCCTCGTCCAAGCCGCGATGACCGCGGACATGATCCCGGGCTGGCTCGGTGAACCGCTGGACGCACGGGCATGGCGCGCCGTCCTGCCGCTCATGGGTTACCGCGACCGTCTGCGCGCTCTACGCGCCTTCGACGAGGCGGGCCTGGACGACCAGACGGCCGGGGAGGTCGCCGCGATGCTGGCCGACGCGGACCAGGTGGCCCTGGCCGGTGTGCGGCCGCTGGAGATCCTCGCCGCCGGAGAGGCCACGCCCGCCCGCCGCTGGGGCCGGGCGCTGGAACGCGCCGCCGAGGCCGCGCTGGCCGCCGTTCCCGTCCTGCCGGGCCGTACGCTCATCCTCCTCGACCATCCGGCACCGATGTTCACCGAGGCGACCGGGAACACCGCGCAGACCGTCGCCGGCCGAGCCGCCACGTTCGCCCGTGCTCTCGCCCTCCGCGCCGAGCAGGCGGACCTGGTGCAGTTCGGCGGCACGCATGCTCGGGTACCGCTCCAGAGCGGCGCCGGCCTGAGAACCGTGACCGAACGGTTCCGCGAGATGGCCGACGGCGACGCCGCGGCGGCGGTCCGGGACTGCTTCGACCGGCATGACCGGGTCGTCATCGTCACCGGCGAACCCCGCGGATTCGCCCGGGGCCAGGACGATCCTGTGGCCGCCCTCCCGGCCGGCGTCCCGTCCTACATCTGGGATGCGGCCGGCGCCATGCGGATGCCGTCGCTTCCCGGCCGGTATGTCTTCCGCGGGCTCACCGACGCCGCCTTCGAGGTCATTCCGCTCATCGAATCCGCCCGCGTTTCCTGGCCTTTCTGAATATCCACGGGGAGCCCCCGCCCCGATGGATGCAGGTGGGCGCCACCGCCCCTTTGCCAGGCGCCCACCGCCGATGTGCGGTTCCGGCAGCCACGCGGCTGCCGGAACCGCACTCGTTCTTCCTGCTGCGCACCCGCCTTGCGAAGGCCCGGCGACGCAGTGCTGCCACTTTGTTCACCTGAACGCGGACTCTGCCGCGGACGGCCCCGCGTCAGGATGGTGTCCAGATTCCCGGCGAAGACGTCAATAATGTGTAGCCGACCTCGCTGTGGAATGGTTCGGTCATTAACGTGGCCCTGTAGATGTCACCCGCTGAAAGATATGCATCAGTCAAACGTGAACGCGCCGCTAAGGAGGGGCACCATGGATCGCCTGGAATTAGCGCCTGGCCGCTGGCCGGCGACGCGGTCAGCGCTTTCGTGCTCGCGGCCGGGTGAGGGATGAGCGGCCATGACGTGCGTACTGGTGGTGGACGACTCGCCGCAGATCCTGGCGACACTGCGGCTCAATCTGCGGGCCCGTGACTACGAGGTGCGGGTCGCCGCGAACGGGATGCAGGCCCTCATCGGGGCCGCGGAGTGGCATCCGGACCTGGTCATCCTCGATCTCGGGCTGCCGGACCTGGACGGCGTCGACGTCATCCGCGGACTGCGCGGATGGTCGCAGGTTCCGATCATCGTGCTGTCGGGCCGGACCGGCAGCGGCGACAAGGTCGACGCGCTGGACGCGGGCGCCGACGACTACGTCACCAAGCCGTTCGGCATCGAGGAACTGCTGGCCCGGATCCGCGCGATCACCCGCCGGGTGCCCGCGGGCGACGCCGTGTCCGTGGTGAATGTGGGCCGGTACTCCGTCGACCTCACCGGCAAGATCGTCCACGGTCCGGACGAGGTGCGGGTCCACCTCACCCCCACCGAGTGGAGGCTGCTGGAGATCCTGCTGCGCAACCCGGGCAAGCTGATAGCGCAGCGCCGGCTCCTCACCGAGGTCTGGAGCCCGAACCACGTCGGCGAGACCAACTACCTGCGCGTCTACCTGTCCTCGCTTCGCCGGAAGCTGGAGGACGATCCGGCGCGCCCGCGGCATCTCCTCACCGAGCCCGGAATGGGCTACCGGTTCGAACCGTGACAGCCGATTCCGAATCCGTCTCCCTTCAATCGCCACCTGACCTCGGCCCTGCGCCACTCCCGAGGCCGGCCCGGCAGGCCCGCACGCGCCGACCGGTGACGACATGACGAACCGCAAGGAGGAAGCGTGAACGAACTCCTCGGCCTGCTCCTCGTCGTCACGGGCAGCATCGTCGCCAAGGCCGTTCCTCGCCTGCTGGCGGCTGGGCGAACGGAGGGAGCCGAGCGGGACGAGGCGGGACCGTGGCTGTTCGCGGCGGGCCTCGGCCTGGTGCTCACCGGCCTGGCGGCACTCAACATCGAACCCCGCGCCATCCTGCTCTCCCTGGTGGTGATGGGCACGCTCCTGAGCGGGATCCTCATCGCGATCGGATGTGTACTCGACCGCACCGGAAGACGACGCGACTCCTCCTGACAGGCGTTCACGGGGGCGCCGACGAGAAACCGCGCCGGCCCCCTGCGGAGAGGCCCAACCGGCTCCCGCGGCCCCCGGCACCCGCCTGACAATCTGTCCCGCTTCCCGGTCCCATGACCCTGCGGCCGGACGGGTGTCACGTCCGGCCGCCGGGGCGGGGTCAGCGGTCGGCGAGGTCGGCGCGCAGGCGCTTGCGGTCGAGCTTGCCGACGGCGGTCTTGGGGACGGCGTCGCGGAAGACGATCCTGCGGGGCTTCTTGTAGGAGGCGATCTGGGCGGTGACGTGCGCGGTGAGCTCGGCGCGCAGCGCGTCGTCGCCGGTCGCGCCGCCGGCCGGGACGATCACGGCGGTGACGGCCTCGACCCAGCGGGGGTCGGGGGTGCCGACGACGGCGGCCTCGCGGACGGCGGGGTGGGTGAGCAGGGCGTCCTCGACCTCGCGTGGGTAGACGTTGTACCCGCCGCTGATGATCATGTCGGAGGTGCGGTCCTTGAGGAACAGGAAGCCGTGCTCGTCCAGGACGCCGACGTCGCGGGTGTGGATCCAGCCGTCGCGGTAGGTCTGCGCGGTCAGCTCGGGGGCGTTGAAGTAGCCGGCGGTGGCCGACGGGCCGCGCACCACGATCTCGCCCGCCTCGCCGTCGGCCACCTCACGGCCCTGGTCGTCCAGCAGGCGCAGTTCGATGTCGGCGGCGAGCTGCCCGCAGGCGGCGAGCCGGTCGCCCGCGTGGTCCTCGGGCCGCAGCACGGCGATGCACAGCGGGATCTCGGTCTGCCCGTAGTACTGCCAGAACCTTTCGCGGCCCCAGAGGTCCATGGCGCGTTCGATCACGGGCCGCGGCATCGGGGATGCGCCGTAGATGACCCGCTGGAGGGTGGAGACGTCGGTGGTGGTGAAGGAGGGCTCCTCGACCAGCATCTGGATCATGGTCGGGACGAGGTTGATCGCGGTCGCGCCGTGCGCGGCGATCGCCCGCAGGAACGGGTCGGGGGAGAAACCGGGCAGGATGACGGTCCGGCCGCCGCGCAGCCACAGCGGCAGGACGAAGACGCCGCTGGCGTGGATGAGGCTGGCGGCGTGCAGCATCACGTCCTCGCGGGTGGCGGGCAGCAGGTTGAGCAGCACGTTGCGGCAGATCCCGGCGTAGGACGCCTGCGTGTGCTGGGCCGCTTTGAGCGTGCCGGTGGTGCCGGAGGTGAACAGCGTCAAGATGACGTCGTCCGGCTCGACCGCCACCTCCGGCAGCGTCGCCGGGGCCTTGGCCGCCCGTTCCATGAGCGTCGGCTCGGTGCCGAGCGAGGTCTCCAGGCCGACGAACGCGACGCCCGGGAGCGCTGCGGCCAGTTCGCGGGCCCGGTCGGTCAGGTCGGCGCCGAACACCACGACCTCGCAGGCGGTGTCGGTGAGCATCGCGGTGTGCTCCGCGGCCGACAGCCGCGCGTTCAGCGGGACCCGGTTGATCCCGGCCTTCACGCACGCGAAGTCGACGGGAACGCTCAGCAGGCTGTTGTTCACCAGCAGGCCGACCCTGCGGCGGTGGGTGCCGCCGACCTCGGCCAGAGCGCGGGCCAGGCGGTTGCTGAGCTCGTCGACCTGCGCGAAGGTCAGCTGCCGGTCGCCGAACACCACGGCGATCCGGTCTGCGTGCTGGCGCGCGCCGCGGACGATGAGTTCACGGGTGGTGGGGCTCATTGCTGGTCTCCTGTCGGGGTGATGCCGGTGCGGGTGAAGACTCCGTGGCGGCCTTCGCCGGCGGCGAAGCGGGCGGCGCCGGCGACGCCCTCGGCCGCGACGATCGGGACACCGGCCGCTCCTTCGGCGCGCAGCGCCTCGGCCAGGGGGAGGTCCAGGCCCGCGTAGGTGGAGGCCCGGTCCGCCAGGACGCAGCCGAACGGGAAGGCCGCGATCTGCTCGGCCAGCTCACGGGCCGCCGCGACGGCCTGTCCGGGCTCGACGACCCGGTTGGCCAGGCCCATCGCCAGGGCCTCGTCGGCGTGCACGGGACGGCCGGTGAGGATGAGGTCGAGCGCGCGGCCGAGCCCGACGATGCGGGGCAGCCGGACCGTCCCGCCGTCGATGAGCGGCACGCCCCAGCGGCGGCAGAACACGCCCATCACCGCCTCGCGCTCCACGACCCGCAGGTCGGCCAGCAGCGCCAGTTCAAGGCCGCCCGCGACGGCGTGCCCGCTGATCGCGGCGATGAGCGGCTTGCTCAGCCCCATCCGGGTCGGCCCCATCGGGCCGGTTCCGCCTCCCTGCGGGTCGAGTTCGTGACTGCGTTCGGGGTCGCCGACCGCGGTGAGGTCGGCGCCTGCGCAGAACGTGCCACCGGCTCCCGCCAGGATCGCCACCCGCCGGCCGGGGTCGGCCTCGAATTCCTCGAACGCCGCCCGCAACTGCGCCGCCATGGCCCGGTCGACGGCGTTGCGCCGCTCGGGCCGGTCCATCCAGATCGTGGTGATCGATCCCTCGACCTCCACCCGCACGTCGCCCATCGCTACCTCCGGCCTATCGCCGCCCGCGCGGCTCTACAGTGGGGACCGGAACCAGGTTGTAACGTGCCTTGGAAGATCCTGTCTAGGAGCTGTTACAAATGACCGAGCTGACGGCCCGCAAACTCCTGCTCGACCTGGCCACAGCCCGGCCCCGCACCCGCTACTCCATCGCCGCGCTGTGCCGGGCCGGACAGATCGTGGGGCTCAGCGCCCCCAGCATCCGCATGGCCGCCACGCGCCTGCACGACGAAGGCGTCCTGGACCGCGACGGCCGCGGCAGCTACACCCTGCACCCCGAGGCCCTGCTCACCTACCCCCACGTCCGGGACTGGGCCGCCCGCCACACCACCCGCACCCCCTGGACCGGCACCTGGGCCGCCGTCGACAACTCCACCACCGCCCGCACCGACCGCGCCGTCCTGCGCCACCACGACCGCGCCGTGGACCTCCTCGGTTTCCGGCCCTGGCGCGGTGCCCTCCACATCCGGCCCGACAACCTCACCGGCGGCATCACCGCCCTGCGCGACACCCTTCAAGCCACCGGCATGGCCCCCGGCGCCGCCGTCTTCGGCGTCCACGACCTCGACCCCGCCCACGACACCGAACTACGCGGCCTGTGGGACACCGCCGCACTCACCACCCGCCTCGACCAGACCACCGCCGCCCTCACCGCCAGCCTCGACCGCCTGCCCACCCTCACCGCCGAGGAGTTCGCCCACGAATCACTCCTGCTGGGCAGCCAGGCCATCGCCACGATCCTCCATGACCCCCTCCTGCCCGACGACCTGTGCGACCCCGAACCCCACCGCCGCCTCACCACCCTCGCCCAGACCTACCAAGACACCGCCCAAGCCATCTGGGCCCAACTCCTCAACCTCGAACCCGAGCGGCCCTGAAGCCGTTCCACTCTGCCGGGGGTGTCGACGCGGCGAGTGGGCAAGCCGGTGACCACGGCCGTCGGCCCGTGCATGAACAGCCGGGCTATCCGCCCACCCTCAACGCGGCGCCCAGCCGGCGGATCGTCTCGACCTCGTCAGGATTTCCGGCATCATCGGCGGGCGCGTGCTCGGTGATGGCGGCTCCGACCACGTTGTCCAGCTGGGAGACCAGGTCAATGAGCCGCTGCGGCCTGACCCCGTCCGGTTCGGGATAGCAGGTCGCACCGAACTCCGGCGGATCGAGAACATCGAGATCGATGTGCACGTAGAGCGGCCCGCTGAGGCCGTCAAGGACCTTCTCGAAGTCACTGACGCCGTGGCGACGGATGCCCGCCCGCTCGATGTAGTCCTCGATCTGCTCACGGACGTCGGGCTCGAACGCCCTCAGGCCCGCGAGGATCACCTGCTCCGGCGCCAGCGGCCGGTCGGGGACGAGCGGTGCCGGGCCCTCGCCGAGCAGCGTGCGCAGGATCATCCCGTGGAAGGAACCGGACGGCAGAGTTCGCGGGGTGTACAGGTCCGGGTGCGCGTCGATCCACAGGACCGTCAGCCGGTCGCCGTACCGGGCCCGTGCGGCCGACAGCGGCGCCAGGTCCACCGCGCATTCGCCGCCCACGGTGATCACCGCGTCGTCGATGCCGGCCAGGGCTTCCCTGGTGCGGCGCAGGTTCTCTGTGAGCACGTCCAGCCCGCGCACCCCGGCCTCGCGCCTGCCCTCGGTGTCGAGCACCGGCACCGTCACCAGCGCATCGGCCTGAATCGATTCTGCGGCACTTCGGGCACCGGGTATCAGCCGCCGGGCGTTCGGTGAGCCTGAACCTTGCCATTGCGGTACGCAAAGCACTGTCGCCATGGCCGCGACCCTAGGGCATGTTTCGAAGCCCGGCGCTTGGAACCACACGCGGCAGCGTGGGGGCTCACGTCCGCGGTGCCGGGCAGGCCGGGGCGCATAGCCGTCACCACGGCGATGCGCGGCGCTGGACGACGGCCAGTTCGACGCGCTGGTGGCGCACGAGCGGGCGCATCCGGAGGCCAGGCATACACGGCTGTTGTCGGTGTACCCGGCCGTGTCCGTCCACCGTGGACGGACACGCGTACGATCGCAGCTTGAGCGGGTCAGGTGGCCTCTGGGGGACGTATGGCGATCGTGTTCGAGCTTGTCGTCAACTACGGGCAGGATCACGCAGCCGTTGAGAACGCCGGCCGCATCGTTGCCGCGCACCCTCCGCTGACCGCCGGGCCGCACCTCATCCGGCTGCACGAGCCACTGGTCACCACCGTGCACGATGCCGCCGGCCGGCCCTACCTTGAGATGTCCGTCATCCCTGCCCAGGTGGGATGCAAGGTAGCGCTTGACGGGAATCGGCCTCAGCTGCGGCTGACGTCCGAAGAACTGAGCGAGCTGGGCGCCGGCCTC
>NZ_BCQQ01000035.1 GCF_001552155.1 Actinomadura formosensis NBRC 14204
GGGCCGCCGCGGCGACCTGCTCCGGCTCGGCCTGCCCGTCCACGACCGCGAACGACTTGATCTCGATGACGTGCAGCCGGCCCGCGAGCTGGAACGCGATGACGTCCGGCTCCAGATAGGCCGGACACCCGGCGATCTCCAGCCGCAGCAGCGGATGGTCGAACAGCGTCCCCTCGCCCGACTCCAGCGCGCGGGCGAGCAGCCGCCGGGTCCGCGAGTGCCGCAGCTCCCGGCTCTCGCTGCCCGCGACCACCTCCAGGTCGTCGTAGGCGACCTCGGGGACGTCGAGGCCGAGCCGCTCGCGCAGCAGCGTCACCAGCTCCGCGCACCCGTCGGCCTTCACCTGCGCCTCGAACACGTTGCCGCGCGTGATCGCGAACTGCGACTGCCCGAACGGCGCGGAGAACCCCAGGGCCCGCGCCACCGCGTCCTTGTCGACGCCCGCCGCGTCCATCACCCCGCGCCGGGCGCAGCCCGGATTGGAGGTGAGCGCGGCGATCGTGCGGGCGTCGTGGTTGCGCGGCGGAGCGTCGCCGCGCAACCGGTCCAGCTCCGGTGCGGTGTCGGTCATCGGTCGGTCTCTCCATCGATGGCAGGGTGCCGCCCGGAGGCCCGCACGGCGCGCAGCCGGCTGCCGAACAGCCGTTCCGCGTCGTCGAGCCGGTCCCGGGCGCGGGCCGCGGCGGCCTCGCGGTGCCGCCGGTCCGGTTCGCGGTGCACGTCCAGCTCGGCCCGGGCGGCCTCGGCGAGCACGGCCGGATCGGCCGTACCGACCGTACCGGTCGTCGCACCGGGAATGTTGGACGCGAAACGCCACAGCAGCCGCTGCACGCCGGGGGACGGTGTGCCGCGCCCGGCGTGCTCGGCGAGCCGTACCGCGGCGGTGAGGAAGTCGGTGCGCGGGCTCAGCGGCCCGACGACCCGCCGCTCCAGCGGCCAGGTGCTCACGGTGAGCAGCCCGCGCGCGGGGGCGAGCAGGTCGGCGGTCAGCGCGGCGCACAGGTAGTACGGCCGCGCGTACGGCGCGGTGCGGAAGGAGCGTTCCTCGTCGCGGCGCAGGCTGGTCAGCCGGCTCCCCGGGATCTCGCCGGTGAAGAACGCCGCGTACACCGCCCCGATCAGCTTCGGCGCCGCCGGGACGCCGAGGAGCGTGAGCGCCTGGTGGACCTGCTCGCGGACGGGCAGCAGCCCGCGTTCGCCGTCGTCGTGGGTCGCGGGCCCGCCGAGGACCGCGTCGTCCCACGCCTGCTCGGCCCGGCGCAGGTCGGCGCGCAGCGCGCGGGCGGCCCGCCGGTCCCCGGCCGCCATGGCCCGCCGAACGGCGGCGCGCAGCTCGGTGATGCGCGTCTCCAGCTCGTCGGGGGTCGGGACGCCGGGGGACCGGGGCATGCGGCAGACAGTACAGCCACTTCCCGACAGTTCCAGTGTTTTCCAGCTTTTCCGCGTCCCGGCCAGGGATCGGCGCGGCCTGCGCCGCACGACCGGGCACCGCCACGGCACGTGCGGCCGGAACACGGCGCCGGGCAGGATCAGGAA
The DNA here is from genome assembly GCF_001552155.1 of Actinomadura formosensis NBRC 14204. Lineage (GTDB taxonomy): Bacteria > Actinomycetota > Actinomycetes > Streptosporangiales > Streptosporangiaceae > Spirillospora > Spirillospora formosensis. The sequence continues at coordinate 1,537 of NZ_BCQQ01000035.1, forward strand.
CGCGGGTCGCGGCGCAGGGGGTGCCCCTCCGGGACCTCCACAATAACGATCTTCACGCCGTCCGGGTCCTCGATCCACATCTCGACCAGGCCCCACGGCTCCTCGCGCGGCTCCCGGGTGACGCGCGCCCCGGCGGCGGCGAGCCGATCGTGCTCCGCCCGCACGTCCCGCACCTGGAGCCAGATCATCGGGGACGAGCCCGTCTCGCCCGCGCCGTGCCCCGACACCTCCAGGAACCCCGGGCCGAGGAAGAACACCACGCTGGGGGAGCCGGCCGGGCCGAACTCCCGGTGGACGGCGAGCCCCAGGACGTCGCGGTAGAAGGACCGGGTGCGCGCCGGGTCGGCCGGGCGCAGCAGGATGCGGCTGCTCAGTACGTCCATGCCCGCCATCCTCACCCGGAGCCGCGCCGCCCCGGGCACCGCCACGCCCGGCCGGTGTCCCGGCGCGGGTCAGGTGAGGAAGCTCGCGCGATACGTGGCGGCCATGTCCTCGTCACCGTGTCCCCGCTCGATGACGCGGCGGAGCCGCTCGCCCGCCGCGTCGTTGACGTCCACCTGGATCTTGGCGGATTCCGCCGCCTCGTGGATCAGCCGGGTGTTGGTCTCGGCGTTGCGGGCGGCGAAGCTCGGCTCGAAGTCGCCCTCGACCATGGCCTTCATCTTCATCTGCAGGTAGGGGCTGTCGAGCGGGCCGCCGGTGAGGACCTCGCCGAGCAGCGCCGGGTCGAGACCGAGGCCCTTCGCCAGCGCGACGGACTCGGCGACGACCGCGGTCAGCGAGATCGCGTAGCCGACCGCGGCGAGCTTGAGCCGGGTGCCCGCGCCGGCCGCGCCGTCCTCGGCCAGCCAGAGCGTCCGGCCGCCGACCGCGTCGAACAGCGGATCCAGGACGGCCCGCGCCTCCTGCCGCCCGGCGGCGAGAACGAGCAGCCTCCCCTGCTCGGCGGGCTGCTTCGTCCCCTGGACGGGTGCGTCGACGAACGTGATCCCGCGTTCGGCGGCGAGGGCGGCGAGCCGTCCCAGGGACGCGAGGCCGACCGTGCCCATCTGTGCCCAGACCTGCCCCCGGCGCAGCGACGGCGACGCTTCGCTCATGACGGACAGGGCCGTCTCGCCGTCCTTCAGCATCGTGATGACCACCTCGGCACCGTCCACGGCCTCGGCGGGGGAGCCGGCCACCACCGCGCCGTCGGCGGCGAGGGGTTCGGCGCGCGCCCGCGTGCGGTTCCACACCGTGACCCGGTGGCCGTTCCGCAGCAGGTTGCGGGCCATCGCCGCCCCCATGATCCCGGTTCCGAGCATCGCGACCCGAGTCATCTCGCACTCCTTTTTGAACTGTTCGATCCATAACCGTGCCGGGGCAAGCCTCGCACACGGCCGCGCGGCGCGCATCCCGTGGGTCCCTACCCGCCCGCGGGAGGATCGGTCAGCCGTAGTGGGCGTGGCCGTCGTCGTGCGCGTCGGCGTGGGCGGCCGCGTACGGCGCGGCGAACGCGTCGAGGGTGCGGTCGAGATGCGCCGACCACCAGGCCACGAGGGGCGCCGGACCGCGCCCGCCCGTGCCGTCCGCGCCGAGGTACCGGTGCCGCAGCGGCGCGACGTCGCAGAGCCGCTCCCACCACTCGCGGTGCACCGCCGCCTGGATCTGCCCGGCGTCCAGCGGATACGCCGAACGGTGGCCACGCACGAACGCCTGCACGCGGTCCAGATCGAGGCCGCGCTCGTCCTCGCAGGCGAACAGCCGCGCCGCCGAGCGGACCACCTCACCGGCGATCGGCCCCGCCGCCAGCCCGTCCCAGCCGAGGACGGCGGTGACGTTGCCCGCCCCGCCGTAGCGCAGGTGCCCCGCGTGGAACGCGCCGTGCAGGTACCCGACCGTGCTCACCTCGATGTCCGGCGGCTGGTGCCCGGCGAACTCGGTGAGCAGGGCGCGGCGCTCGCGGAGCCGGCGCCCGGTCAGCGCGTCGAAGTCGGTGCCGCCGGCGTCGCCCGGGACGTCCCGCAGCATCTCCGCCACGGCGGCGGAGGCGTCCGCGGCGCGCGGTGTCGGCACCAGCATGCTCTGCTGGACGGGCGCCGTCAGCTCGTCGAGCGCCGCGTGCAGTCGCCCGAGCAACTCGCCGAGCGCCTCGCACTGGCCGAACGTCAGCTCCAGCCCGCCCCGCCGGCGTCCCCCCACCCACGGGTACAGGACGTAGCCGTGACCGGCCGCGGTGACCAGCGTCCGGCCGCCGCGCGCCGGCATCGGGGCGAGCACCGGCAGCCCCGCCGCGTCCAGCGCGGTGGTGACGGTGTGCTGGAAGAGCAGACGGCGCCGGTCGGGTTCGGCGTACTCCCGGAGGAAGAACGTCCCCGCGGATGTGCCGACGCGCCAGCAGCGGCGGCCGGGACCGGCCTCCAGCGGGCTCGTCTCGCCCGGCGCGCCGATGTCCCAGCGCCGCAGCGGCCGTGGCGGCGGCCCCGTGGCGGCGGGCGCGGTGTCAGCGCTCTGGGACGTGGGCACGTCGGCACCTCGGCTGCGTCGGACGGACGTCGGTCGAATGGGTGTTCTACGCCGACGCTACACGTCCCGCCCGCACGGCGAAAGGGAACGCGCGTCCGCCGCCTCAGACGCGCTCCAGCACCACCACGGGGATCTCGCGGCTCGTCTTCTTCTGGTACTCGTCGTAGTCGGGCCAGACGGCGGTCATCTTCCGCCACAGCGCCGGCTTCTCCGCGGCCGTCGCGGTGCGGGCCCGCGCGGTGAACTTGTCGCCCTTCACCTGCACCTTCACCGCGGGGTCCGCCTGCAGGTTCCGGTACCACAGCGGCGGCTCGTCGGCGCCGCCCTTGGACGCCACGACGAGGTAGGCGTCACCCTCGGTCTGGTAGATGAGCGGTGTCGTGCGCTCCTTGCCGGTCTTCCGCCCGGTCGTGGTGAGCAGCAGCGCCGTCGTGCCCTGCCAGGCGTGCCCCTCCGCCCCGTCGGTCTCCTGATAGCGCTTGACGTGCTCTTTGCCGAAAAGCATCGAATCCTCCTTTGGTCCGGCCTTGGCCGTTGTCCGGCTGCCCGGGTCAACCCCCGAACGGGAGATGCTCTTCCCGGAGTGCGGCACTCAATGCCGTGCCCTGCCGGCGCGCCGGGCTCATTACGCTGGGCCGGTGGACGACGCGGTGGAAGTGGCGCGGCGATGCGCCGAGACGATGTACGCACGGGACAAGGTGGCGCAGGACCTTGCCATGGAGATCGTGGAGATCGCGCCTGGCCGGGCGAGGCTGCGGATGACGGTCGCCGACACCATGGTGAACGGCTTCGGCATCGCGCACGGCGGCTACCTGTTCCTGCTCGCCGACACCGCGTTCGCCTATGCGTGCAACACCCACGACACCGTGACGGTCGCCGCGTCCGCCGACGTCGTGTTCGTAGCGAGCGCGCGCGGCGGAGACGTGCTTGAGGCGAGCGCGTCCGAACGCGTCCGCTACGGCCGCAGCGGGGTCTGCGACGTGACGGTGCGGCGCGTCCCGGACGGCGAGGTCATCGCGGAGTTCCGCGGCGGAAGCCGCAGCCGGGACCGGCGGGTCATCGGCGCCCCGTGAACCCCAGATCAGTGAACCCCAGACCAGTGAACCCCAGACCGGTGGACCCGGTCAGAGGTCCTTCAGGACGCGGGTGAGGAAGCGCGCCGTGTCGTCGGGACGCTCGGCCGTGATGCACAGTTTGTTCATCACCCGCATGTAGGTGTCGACGTCCGTCGGCTTGTCGAGATAGAGCGCGCTGGTGAGCTGCTCCAGGTAGACGACGTCGGACAGGCCGGGCTCGGCGAAGCGCAGGATCGTGAACGGGCCGCCCGCCGCCGCGTGCCCGCCCGCCCCGAACGGCACGATCTGCAGCGTCACATGGGGCAGCTCCGACACCTCGATCAGGTGCCTGATCTGGGCCCGCATCACGTCCCGGCCGCCGAGGGGACGCCGCACGACCGCCTCGTCCAGCACGGCCCACAGCGTCGGCGCGCCGGGCGAGGTGAACCGCTCCTGCCGCGTCGTGCGGATCTGGACGCGCCGCTCGACCTCCTCCTCGGAGGCGTCGGAGAAGCCGAGCCGGACGACCGCGCGGGCGTAGTCCTCGGTCTGCAGCAGCCCCGGCACGAACTGCAGTTCGTAGGCGCGCAGCAGTGACGCGGCCTCCTCCAGGCCGAGGTACACCTCGAACCAGCTCGGCAGGATGTCGCCGTACCGGTGCCACCAGCCGGGAGTGTTGGACTCCTTGGCGAGCCGCAGCAGCGGGGCGCGCTCGTCGGGGTCGGAGACGCCGTAGAGGGTGAGCAGGTCGGCGACATCGCGTTCCTTGAACCCGACCCGTCCCAGCTCCATCCGGCTGATCTTGGAGTGGGAGCCGCGGATCTCGTAACCCGCCTGCTCGGTGGAGATCCTGCTCGCCTCGCGCAGCCGGCGCAGTTGCGCGCCGAGCAGAATGCGCAGGACGGTGGGGCCGCCGCGTCGCGGATAATTGATCAGCCGTCCGGTGGGATCGCCATCGGGCGGAGGCGCGGAGGCAGCTGAATCCTGGGCCAAGGGGTCACCAGCCAGTCGACAGGTCTGCTCGTTGATGGAACGGCACCGACCTATGTTAGAGGATGCGGACACGCTTTTGGGAGATAGCGAAAACGCGTTCGCGAACGGATCCCGTGCGCGGCGTCGCCCGGGACGCGCCGGCCGAGACATCCGGTGACCAGTGCAGTCGGTGGCTGGGCGGCTGCGGAACGTGGCGCCGCTTCGGGACGGGAGTCGTCCCGATGGTCATTTCGAAGGCGGCCCCGGAGGTGGCTGGCGCGTCAATTGGGCGCCGTTCTGTGACATTGCACACGGCCAATCCTGACAAGTCAATCCGCAATCCGTCGAGTGACACGTGAATGTCGGTTGTCGTGCAATTTGGTGAATCGCCGGGGCGCCCGCGCGGTCCCGCCGGGCGGTACGTGATGAAGCTCTCGTCCCGCCCCGGCAAGATCTCCGGCCGCTCGGACGTTGACCGGGCAGCGGGCGGCCACCGCCGCCCGCTGCCGAGAGGCGACCACCACCGCGCATCTGGGAGAATCATGAACGCGACCCGTGAGCGACCGGAGATCCGGTTCCTGACCTCGGGCGATGTCACGGCGCACGAGCGCGCCGCCGCCGAGCGCGCCGTCCGCGAGGCGCTCACCGCCGCCCACCACGTCACCTCCGTCCAGGTCACGCTGAGCGTCGTCAACGACTCGTCGCTGCCGCGGCCGGCGCTGGCCCAGGCCGTGGCCGAGATCGACGGCCGGCGCGTCCGCGCCCAGGCCGCCGCGCGCCGCATCGACGAGGCCATCGACATGCTCCGCGAGCGCCTGGCCGTCCGGGCGACCTCGCTCCAGGCGGGCTGAACCCGCCCTGCCCGCCTGAGCGCTTCGGCAGCACCTCGCGGGCATGGGAAAGGCGGCGTCCTTCTCCGGGACGCCGCCGTTCGTGCGTTCAGGGGGCGAACAAGGCGCGTTCAGACGTCGCGCCGGGTCAGGAGGAAGGCGGCGAATCCGAGCGGGACGAGCACGTACGCCACCAGCACGGCCGCCGCGGCTCCCGGGGACAGGAGGTCGCCGTAAACGGAGTTCTCCGCGCTGAGCCCCGCCATCTCCCTGGGCAGGGCACCGGGCATGACCGACCCGATCCGCGCGTTCCACGGCCCCGGCAGGTGGCAGGCGAGCAGCGGCAGGACGTGCCATGCGAAGACGACCGACACGATCGATCCCGCCGTGGAGCGCAGCAGCACACCGAACGCCAGGCCGAGCAGCGCGAAGACCGGCACCACCGTGCCCGCGAGGACGAACCCCGGCAGGTCGTGCGCGATGGACGCCCGCTGGTCGGGGAAGGGCCGGTCGCCGACGATGAGCCGGGTCCCGAGGAACGAGCCGATCGTCACCGCCTCCCCGGCGGCCAGCGCCACCGCCCCGATGACCGTGCTCTTGGCGAGGAGCAGGGTGCGCCGCCCCGGCAGCGCGGTGAGGCTCGTGCGGATCATGCCCGTCCGGTACTCGGACGTGACGGAGAGCACGCCGAGGATCCCGAGGCACAGTGACGCGCCCCAGCCGGCCAGCTCCTGCAGCGGACGCAGCAGGAGCTCATCGCGGCGGTCGGCGGCCAGCCCGTCCCAGACGTGCGCCATCTGGAACGCCAGCAGCAGGACGAACCCGGTGAACAGGGCCGTCACCGACAGCACCCAGTAGGTCGAGCGGACCGAACGCAGCTTCCACCACTCCGCCGCCAGCGCGTCGGTCACGGCGTCACCGCCCCGAACTCGGCGCTGCCCGCGGTCAGTTCCATGTACGCCTCCTCCAGCGAGGCGCTGTGCGGCGTGACCTCATGCAGCGGGATCCCGTGCGCGGCGGCCGCGTCGCCGATGGCGGTCACGTCCAGCCCGGTCACGCTGAGCGCACCGCCCGGAGCTGATTCGACACCGCCTCCCGCGGCGGCGAGCACCGCGGTCAGGTCGGCCGGACGCGGCGAGCGGACGAGGACGCCGCGCCGGAACCGGTCCGCCAGCTCCCGCACCGAGGTGTCCGCGATCAGCCGGCCGCGCCCGATGATGACCAGCCGGTCGGCCGTCAGCTCCATCTCGCTCATCAGATGGCTGGAGATCAGCACCGTCCGTCCCCCGGCCGCCAGGGACCGCATCAGTTCCCGGATCCAGCGCACGCCGTCCGGGTCCAGGCCGTTCACCGGCTCGTCGAACACCAGCACCCCCGGATCGCCCAGCAGCGCCGCCGCGATCCCGAGCCGCTGCCGCATCCCGAGCGAGAACCCGCCGATCCGCTTGCGCGCCACCCCGGCGAGCCCGACCTGCTCCAGGACCTGCGTCACCCGCCGCGTCCCGATCCCGTTGCTGCGCGCCAGCCACCCGAGATGGTCGAACGCCCGGCGCCCACCGTGCACGGCGGACGCGTCGAGCAGCGCCCCCACCTCCCGCATCGGCCGCCGCAGCTCGGTGTACCGGCCGCCGTTCACCAGCGCCTCGCCGGACGTCGCCCCGCCGAGCCCCAGCAGGACGCGCATCGTCGTCGTCTTCCCGGCGCCGTTCGGACCCAGGAACCCGGTCACCGTCCCCGGCCGCACCACGAAGGACAGGTGATCCACGGCGGTGGTCCCGCCGTGGCGCTTGGTCAGCTCGCGTACTTCGATCATGCGGACCAGGCTGGTACGGGGCGGCCCCGTCCCACATCGGAGCATGGGCGGGACCCGCGCGTCCGACCGTGCTCCGAGGGCTCCGCCCCGCCTGCGACCCCGGTCTGACGGCCGCCGGTACGAGGCGCCGGCCCCGGGCGTCCCGCTACCGTCGTGACGTGGACGAATCCGAGCTGCGCCCCCCGTTCTGCACGCGGTTCGGCCGGCGCGGCCTCATCGGGCTGGACGCCGGTGCCGCGGTCCTCTACACGCTGGTGCTCCTGACGCTCTCCGCGGCCTCTGGCGAGTCCGCGCTTGTCGGCGTCCCGCTGGCCGCCGCGGTGGGCCTGCCCCTCGCGGTGCGGCGGCTGTGGCCCGTGCCCGTCTTCGCGGCCGTCCTGGCCGCCTCGACCGCGTCCTTCGCGCTCGGCCTGCCCTGGGACTCCCACGCCGCCGCCGCGTTCGCCCTCTACCCGGTCGCGCTCACCCGGCGCCGCCGCCGCTGGCTCCCCACCCCGCTGATCGGCGCCGCCAGCGCCCTGCTCATCTTCGCCGGCGCCACCGTCGGGCCCGCCGGCCGGCACGCCGAGATCCTCGGCAGGTTCGTGCTCGGCCTCGCCGTCCTCGGCGCGTCCTGGACGCTCGGCCGCGCCGTCCGGGAGCGCCGCGCGCAGACCGCGCACTCCGCCCGCCGCCTCGCCGACCAGGCCGTCTCGGACGAACGGCTCCGCATCGCCCGCGAACTCCACGACGTCGTCGCCCACAGCATGAGCCTGATCGCCGTCAAGGCCGGCGTCGCCGTCCATGTCGCCCCGGCACGCCCCGGCGAAGCCCTGGACGCCCTCCGCGTCATCGAGAGCACGAGCCGCAGTTCCCTCGCGGAGATGCGCCATCTCCTCGGCGTCCTGCGCACCGACGCCGACCTCGGCCCGGCTCCCGGCCTGGCCGGCCTGCCCGTCCTCGCGGAACGCGCCGCGATGGCCGGCGTCCGTGTCGACCTGGACGTGGACGCCTCCGGCCTCCCCGAAGGCGTCGAGCTCTCCACCTACCGCATCGTGCAGGAGGCGATCACCAACGTCGTCAAACACGCCGCTCCCGCGTCCTGCCGCGTCCGCGTCAGGGCCGGCGGACGCCGCCTGTCGATCGACGTCACCGACGACGGGCCCGGCGCGCGCGTCCTGCCGGGCGGTGACGGGCACGGGCTCATCGGCATGCGCGAACGCGTCATGATGTACGGCGGCGACTTCACCGCCGGGCCCCGTCCGGGCGGCGGCTTCGCCGTGTCGGCCGCATTCCCGTACGAACCCTAGGAACCCCGTTGGATCTGCGTGTCCTCGTCGCCGACGACCAGGCCCTGGTGCGCGGCAGCTTCCGCGTCCTCATCGACACCGCGCCCGGCCTGCGCACCGTCGGCGAGGCCGGCACCGGCGCCGAGGCCGTCGAACTGGCCGGCCGGGAACGTCCGGACGTCGTCCTCATGGACGTCCGCATGCCCGGGATGGACGGCATCGAGGCGACCCGGCGGATCTGCTCCGGCCTCCCCGGCGTCCGCGTCCTGATCCTCACGACCTTCGACCTGGACTCCTACGTCTACTCGGCGCTCAAGGCCGGCGCGAGCGGCTTCCTCCTCAAGGACACCCCGCCCGCCGACCTGCTCTCCGCCATCGAGGTCGTCGCGTCCGGCGAATCGCTCCTGGCCCCCACGGTGACCCGCCGCCTCATCGCCGAGTTCATCCGCCGCCCCGCACCCGTCCAGCCGCCGCCCGCGGGCCTGGACACCCTGACCGACCGCGAACGCGAGGTGCTGACCCTCATAGCCAGGGGCCTCTCCAACACCGAACTGGCCGGGCACCTCCACCTGAGCCCCGCCACGGTCAAGACCCACATAGGCCACCTCCTCTCCAAACTCCAAGCCCGCGACAGAGCCCAGCTGGTGATAGCCGCCTACGAAACCGGCCTGGTCCACCCCCAGCAGGGGCCGCAGCGGCAATGACGACAACACGACCCGCCCGTTTCTGCGGCGCGTCCAGCCGTCAGAAGAGGGAGGTCAGTCGCGGAGGTGCAGGACGAGGCGATCGGTGAAGGTGCCGCGGTCGGCGGCTTTGGCGGCGCGTTGCTTCTCCAGGTCTGCGGGGGTGAGCCCGTGAACGGCCGCGAGAGCGTGGACGACCTCCAGGAGATCGGCGAGTTCGGCCGGGTCGCCGCTCGCGGCGTACTCTGCGGCCTCTTCGAAGAGCTTGGCGCGCAGCAGCGCGGCATACTCTCCTTCGCCTGCGACGCGGGTTTGCGGCAGGCCGCCGGCCGCACGGATGATCTCGGGTATCCGGTCCCGGACGAGCTTCTCCGCCGGCCCGTCGCCCTCCTTGGTCGGGTGGACCGTCGCACCGTGCCTTCGGTCCAGGGATTGGATCCATTTCGCGGCGACCGCGGCGGTCTGGACCAGCTCGCCCCGGAGGGCGGCGGGCTCCGATTCGGCGAGGGCCTCGAAGAACTCCTCGGCCAGGATGTGCCGCCAGGTCAGCTCCCCGCGTGACCAGGCGGTACCGCATTCCCGCTTCGCCTCCTCCGCGTGTTCGCGGAACTCCGGTCCGCTCCCGTCGGGGAACTCTTGGACGCCCCATATCCGGTCCTGGGCGTCGCGTTCGGCCGCGATGTCCGCCAGCACCCGCGCCAGCGTTCCCGGCGTGTGAACGTTCTCCATGCCGCTCGACGTTAGCCACCTGGACGATTCGGCGGGGCATGGTCGGGCTCGCAGCTGAGCAACTCGTGCAGGACGGGTGGGAGGTCGTCCCAAAGCCATTCGTTGAGCGTGCCCGGGAAGTCGGCCGGTGGCCGTATGGCCAGGCGTCGGGGTGCGACTTCGGCCAGGTGCACCGCGAGGGGGCCGTCGTCCCACATGGGGTCGCGGTTGCCCCAGAACGTGGAGAAGTCGGTGCTCGTCAGCATCAGCTCGGCCGGCAGCGTGTGGTCGCCGGCGTGCCTGCCCAAGGGGAGCAGCCGTTGCGCGGCCGTGCGGAGGATGTTGAGCGCGGCGAGGTCGTGTGGGCAGGCGACGTCGGTGATCTCCAGTTCGGGAAGCCCGAAGCGGCCCAGTCCGCGGGTCTTGAGGGTGACGCAGGAGCAGCCGTCGATGTCGTCCTCGTCGGCGGTGCAGCGCCCCGAGTTCCGGTACGGCGGCAGGACGGTGCCGAGCCAGTCGTCGGCGAGGACGAACTCGTCGAGGCGTCCGGGGGAGGCCACGGGCAGAATCCGCCCGGTGGCGAGGTCCACGGGCACTCCGCAGAGCGCTTCGGCGATCGCCTTGGCCGCGGCCCGGGCGACATGCGGCCCGGATGGAAGATCGCCGACCGGCTGGACGGACGTGACACCGATGTGCCGGGCGGCCCGGCGCATCCTCTCCGTGTCGTCCTCATCGGCGCCGACCACCCCGCTCAGGTCCCAGGGCGAGCCCGCGGCGGGGTGGCAGGCCAGCACGAGCCGGGGAGTGCCGAGGCGCCTTGCCGCCGCTGCGGCGAACGGGCCGGGGAGCCGCCGGCGGATCACCGTCGGCAGGTCGCCGGGGTCCTTGTCGGCCGCGATGACGAAGCCGGTGGTCGTCTCGTCGGGGACGGTGATGGTGACGCGCATTGCGGCCTCCTCGGGGCGTGGACCGGCGGATGCGGTCCAGCCTCGGGGAGGCCGCCGAACGCTTTCACTAGAACGCGATTCTGTGGATAAGGGGGCGGAACGCGCGGGGCGTTGTCCTCCGGGCCGCCTCAGCGGGCGGAAGGCTCCACGTAGTGGCGCTCACCCGGGCCCACGTAGACCTGGCGCGGACGTCCGATCTTCGTGGACGGGTCGTTCATCATCTCCCGCCACTGGGCGATCCATCCGGGCAGCCGGCCGAGCGCGAACAGCACCGTGAACGCGTTCGTGGGGAAGCCCATCGCCTTGTAGATGACGCCCGTGTAGAAGTCCACGTTCGGGTAGAGCTTGCGTTCGATGAAGTAGTCGTCGCTCAGGGCGACCTCTTCAAGACGCATGGCCAGGTCCAGCAGCGGGTCCGACTTGCCGAGCGCGCCCAGAACCTTGCCGGTGGCCTTCTTGACGACCGCGGCGCGCGGGTCGTAGTTGCGGTAGACGCGGTGCCCGAAGCCCATCAGCTTGACACCGGGCTCCTTCTTCTTGACGCGAGCCACGAAGGAGTCGATGTCATCGCCGTTCTCGTGGATGCGCTCCAGCATTTCCAGGACGGCCTGGTTGGCGCCGCCGTGCAGCGGGCCGAACAGCGCGTCCACGCCCGCGGACACCGACGAGAACAGGTTCGCGTGGCTGGATCCCACGAGCCGCACGGTCGAGGTCGAACAGTTCTGCTCGTGGTCGGCGTGCAGGATGAACAGCATGTCGAGCACACGCGCGATCTCGGGATCGATCTCGTGGGGCTGTGTGGGGAGACCGAACATCATGCGAAGGAAGTTCTCCACATACCCGAGAGAGTTGTCGGGGTAGAGCAGCGGCTGGCCGATGGAGGTCTTGTAGGCGTAGGCGGCGATCGTGGGCAGCTTGGCGATGAGCCGGATGCTCGACTGGTCGACCTGCTCGGGGTCGAACGGGTCGAGGCTGTCCTGGTAGAACGTCGACAGGGCGCTGACCGCGGAGGACAGCACGGCCATGGGGTGGGCACGGCGCGGGAACACGGAGAAGAACGCGCGGAACTTCTCGTCCAGCAGCGTGTGGTTGCGCACATTGTCGGTGAAGGTGCTCAGCTGGTCGGCCGTCGGGAGCTCGCCGTAGATGAGCAGGTAGGCCACCTCAAGGAAGGACGACTTCTCCGCCAGTTCCTCGATGGGGTAGCCCCGGTAGCGGAGGATGCCCGCCTCACCGTCGATGTAGGTGATCGTCGACGTGGTGGACGCGGTGTTGGTGAAGCCGGGATCAAGCGTGACGTTCCCCGTCTCCTTCAGGAGACTGCCCACTCCCAGTCCTGACGGCCCTTCGGTCGCCTCGGTGACCTCCAGAGGCATCCGGCCGCCCGCGTGGTTGAGCTCGAAATCCGACATACTCGCTCACTCCCAACTGGGTCTACACCTGTGTAGACGTTTCGCCCTTCATCGTATCCAGGTGATCATTCACGCCGATCCTGACCCTTCCCATTGACGGATGACCAGCCCGGATGTTCCGGTGGGGGCATGACCGATCACGGAGCCGCCGAGCTCGTCGCACGCACGCGCCGGGAGATCGCGGAGGCGACGACCCCGAATCGCTTCGTCGACCTGCTCGAAACGGGAGACGTGCCCCGGGAGCGCCTGGGCTGGCTGGCCGGTGAGGAGTACCGGATCGTCGGTAGCGATCGGCGCAGTTTCGCCCTGCTGGCGGCCAGGTTCCCCGGTTCACCGTCCGGTGAGCTGTTTCTGGGGCTTGCGCAGGGCGAGGGGCAGGCGCTGGCCCTGCTCGGAGACTTCGCCGCCGCGCTCGGCAAGAGTGAGAAACATCTCATGGCGTACGAGCCGAGACCCCTCGCGCAGGCATACCCGGCCTACCTTGCGCAGAGGGCGGCCTTCGGGACGGCCGGCGAGGTCGCCTTGGCCATGCTCGCCAACCTGGAGGAGTGGGGCGCGTACTGCGCCCGCGTTGCCCGGGCCCTGCGAACGCGGTACGGCTTCGCCGACGCGGCCGTCGGGTTCTTCGACTTCTTCGCCGCGCCGCCGCCCGGCTTCGAGGAGCAGGCCGTGGCCGTGATCGCGGCCGGGCTCGCCTCCGGCGACGATCCCGCCGAGGCCGCTCGCGCGGCCCGCTTTCTGCACGCCTACGAGACCGCGTTCTGGAACGTCCTCGCGGAGGGCTTGCCGTGATGGGTCGTCCTAATGCTCACGGAGCGTTGGCAACTCGGCCGTGATCTCGACCAGGGTCCGTTCGTGGGCGCCGATGAGCTGCTCGATGTCCACGGGCGGCCATTCCTCGCCGTAGTGGGCGTCCAGCAACGTGGACAGGGCGACGAGGACCTGCTCCGGTGAGGGGCGTTCCCCAGGGTCCTTGACCAGGCAGCGGACCACGAGCCCGTGCAGGGGGTCGGGCAGACGGGTGAGGTCGGGGTCGCCGTACACGATCCTGCTGCGGACCTTGTGGCCCGTGCCAAAGGGCGCAAAGCCCGTCGCTGCGAACACGAGCGTCGCGCCGAGGGAGAAGACGTCGCTCTCCGGATGGACGGGGGCGCCGAGAGCCTGCTCCGGTGACATGTAGGCGGGCGTTCCCAGAATCTCCGTACGGGACAGCGGCAGTGCGTCCAGGGGCCTCGCGATGCCGAAGTCGATGACCCTTGGACCGTCCGAAGCGAGCAGGACGTTCGACGGCTTGAGGTCCCTGTGCACGATGCCCGCACCGTGGATCGCGATCAGCGCCTCCGCGAGCCCGGCGCCCAGCCGGCAGGCCGCCTGTTCGCGAAGCGGCCCTTTCTCCTGGACGACCTTGGACAGGCTCACACCGCGGATGTACTGCGTCGCAAGCCAGGGCTGATCCGCGTCCGGGTCGGCGTCGACGACGGGCGCGGTGTAGAAGCCGCTGACCGACCGCGCCGACGTCACCTCCCGGCGGAACCTCGCCCGCCACCTGGGATCGTCCAGAAGCTCCGGACGGATGACCTTCACGGCCACGAGACGCCTGCTGGGCGAGGCTCCAAGGAACACCTCACCCATCCCACCGGCACCGAGCCGGCCGACCACACGGTACGGGCCGATCATCTCTGGAGGTTCTGACTGCATGGCACGGAGATCCGATCATGGTGGGGCGCGCTCAATCGTGCCACGGCGCGGGCCTTCGCCCGACCATGCGCCCGTTCACGTCCAGGGCAGCGCACTCCGTTCCGCCCAATAGCGCTCCGGTGAGATGCTCAGGCCGGCCGGCACTAGCAGTTCGCGCTCGTCCAGGCACATCTTCGCCGCCGCCAGATTCGACTCCAGTTGCGCCGGGCTGACTGCGCCGATGAGAACGATGTCCGCCCAGGGCCGGGAAAGGGCCGCCGCCAACGCCAGGGCATCCGGCTGCATGCCGCTCTTGGACGCGAGCGTCTGCACGGCCACGGGCGGCCGTATGACGAGCCTCCCGTTGGCCAGCACCTCCTTGAGAAGAACACGCAACCCCGAATCGTGCGCTTCGCGCAGAGCGTCCTCGGCCGAGGTCTCCAGGATGTTCCACGTTGATTGGACGGTGCTGAAAAGCCTCTGGCCGGATACGTCCAGCGCCATCGCCCGGCGGATGGTGTCAGCCTGCCTTGGGCCCGACGTGGAGAACCCGACACGGATGCCCTCGGCGCTCAGTTCCGCCAGGGCCTCCTGTAGACGGATGTCCTGGAACAGGGGGCTATCTTCGGTCAGCGAATGCACTTGATAGACGGAGAGGTGTCCGTCCAGCAACTCGCGTGTCTCTCTGTACTGCGCACGGTAGCGGTCAAGACTATGTTCCTTGACCTCGTGCACGGGAGCATCGATCTTCCAATCGCCGACGTAGGTGTATCCCCACTTACTGGACACCGTCACATCATCGGGATCGCGGGTTTCAAGCCAGCCCCCAAGGAACTCCTCGGCCTTGCCGTAGGAGCGTGCGACATCCACCCAGCGGATGCCCGCCGCGTAGGCCGTATCAAGGACGTCCCAGGTCGTCGCACGCATCAACTCCACGCTCCGGCGAGGTGGAAGCTCGCCGGCCCTGCCCAGATTGATGTATGCGGGCCGCCCGAGTGCCGCAAGCCCGATGCCCAGCCTCTGTATAGCGTCCATCTCCCCACCCTTGCACGCCCGGCCGCGCAGCAGAGCCCGGATAATTGTCCGATTTGCCCAATGAAAGGCGCCCTGCCGGGGTCGGCTATCCACAGAATCACGTTCTACTATTCTCGGGGTTCCTCGTCCGCGAGGCTTTGTCCGCGTCAATGTCGATCGCGGTACGAAAGGCACGCCGATGCCCGAACAGATCAACCCCACCCGGTACGGCCCGCACCAGTTCGCCGGCCATCTCGGGCTCGCCCGATGGCAGCTGCGCGTCGGTCTGGAACATGGGCTCCTGCCCGGGCCCGACGTCGACGGGGACCGCTGGTCCGCCGGCCTCGCCGAGGCGGTCCGGGAACGAGGCAAGGAGATCGTCGCCAGATTCGGGGACGAACCGCCGATCGGCTCCGCACGCGCCGCCGCTCGGCTGGCCACCCGGGTGGGCCTCGACGTAGAACGCCGGGACATCGAGGTCCTGGTCGCCGAGGGCGCCCTCAGCGTCGTCAGCAGCTTCCGCGGACACCCGGTCTACCTCATGCGCGACCTCGACCGGCTCGATCCCGACGTCGTGCGGAAGGTCGTCACCGCAAGGAAGGGGCCCCTCACCGACACCGTCGACGCGGGCGGAGCGGCGGCGATCCTCGGATGGCCCCGCCGGACGTTCGACCGGATCGCCGCCGAGCGCGGCCTCATGACGGACCGGCTCGGCCGTTACGCCCTCTCCGACATCCGGGCACTGAGGGCGGACGAGCCCCTGGCCCACGAGGTGGCAGCGGAGAAACGTCACCTCGCCCTGACCAAGACCCGCAGGTCCGAGGCTCGGATCAAGGACGTCATCCGCGCCTGGATCCTGCGCTGCTCGGCCTACACCGACGATGCCGCCGGTCGGCCACCGGACATCGCCCCGCTCAGCCGCGCGCTCCGGAGCCTCGCCTCAGTCCGAGCCGAAATCGCCGAATACGAACGGGCAACGCCCTGAAGACCGTTCACCGGGGGGCGTCTCATGGGGGCGCCGGCCTGGACGATCATGGGCCGCCGTGACGGCGGGCGTTGCCCCTCGGGCACTGAACGACGGCGTGATCGCTTCGGCCGTCCTCGCCGTGAGCACGGCCGATGGCCCGCCCCATGGAGCCTCGCGTGGCCGGGCGCAATCGGGGTTGGCGCCGGTCGCCCCCTAAGCGCCGTATCTGGCCGGTGCCGGCACTTGGCGGACGCCGCGCCCGTCGCGTTCCGGTCGTCCTTCACATGGGCCCGCCGGTCAGGGGCGCCGCGGGGACGAGCGGCGTCTGGGCGAGGATTCCCGAGTCTTCCCGTGCTGCGCCAGCACGGCCAGGAGGTGGTCCCGGGCCTCTGTGCGGGACATCGCCGGGACGCAGCCGGGGAAGCCGAGAGCCAGCGAGGGAGGGGCGCTGACGAGGCCGTTGTCGTCGATCGTGGCCTGCTCGCCCGTCCAGGGACCGAGGAGGATCGCGGAGGCGCCGCCGGGATGCCGGGCGAGGAGCGCCTCGATCCTGCCGATCTCCTGGGCGCAGTCGGCCACCAGGAGGAGCCGGCGTGCCTGCGTCACACCGGTGTTCCGGCGGATCACGAGTTCGGTCTCCAGGTAGGCGACCGCGGCGTCGAGATTGCCGGGGATGAACAGGCCGGGGGTCTCGTCGTCGAGCAACTCGTCCTCGGCCAGCCCGAACAGGGTGGTCGCGTCCGGACGCGGGATCACCACCAGGGAGTCGTCACCGTGATAGCCGAGAGCGGTCAGGGCGAGGACGCGTGCGGTGGAGACGGCGCCGGGGCCCGACAGGCCCATGGCCGGAACGGCGAATGGGTCGAGGACGGGACGGTAGCCGAATGCGGCCGGCCGCCTCTCTTCCACATCGGGTGTGCGGAGCACGGGCAGGCCCGCGCCGGCGAAGGCGAAGACGCGGTGGCGGAAGGGATAGCAGATCACCGCCGCCGCCGGAACGAGCAGGCTCAGCAGCACGACCGGCCGCAACGAGCGAGGAGGAGACTCCACCTCCCGGGCCTGATTCTGTGTGCGAATTGGTCCCGGAGCGGGGGAGGCAGGACGGGATGTGGCCTTCGCGCGGGTGGGAGAGGACGGCCTGCCGCCCGGCGGATCCGGCGGAGCGGGGCGCGGATCCGGCGGAGCGGGGCGCGGATCCGGCAGGGGGGCGCTCGGGCGCGGTTTCGCGAGCGGTGCGGGTGAGGGCGTCCTGCGCCCGGTTCTGGGCTTCCCGGTGTGCCGGTCCGCCCAGCGGGGGAACCCCCGGCCGAACTCCGGCCTCCGGGGAGACCTCTCGTGCATCGACCGCCATGCCTCCCTGCATTTGCGCGCGGTGTGCCGGTCGCCGATGCCCGCGGCGTGACGGCAGATCGGCGGCACGGATCCGCGCGGCTCCGGTCCGGCTCGGTCGGTGGCGTACGAAGGTGCGGCGGCGCCGATGGAGAGGGCGGCGGCGATCGCGGTACAGGCCATCAGCCCGCAGGCGCAGCGGAGCCAGCCGCCGAGCAGGACGGCAAGGCGGGGATATGCCAGGAAACGGTTCATCTCGCCTCGGGGGGATCGGTTCGGTCACCGTGAGAATGCCGATCGTAGTCAATTTGGCTACGGAGCGTTGAACATTGCTCACAGTTGATCATTGATCATGTGCGGCCGACCCCTGCACCACGACCGAAATGAGCGGTATGTGGCAGACGGTTCCGGCATGCCGATGCCCTGCCTCGCGGAAGGTGTGCGGCGCGGTTCGGCGCCCTGGAAACGCACTCCCTCTCCCGCCGCCACGTGCTTTACGAGGACACCGCTCACACGGTCGCGGGTACGCGCCGAAGAACAACTCGTTCTTGAGGAGGCGGAACGGCATGCGCGGGGTGGCGGCGCGATGCCAGAAGCCGCACTCGCCGCCAGCGAGGCAAGCGGCACAGATCAAGCGGCACGCTCTCGGCCCTGGAGTTCGAGGCCCCCAACCTCGAACACCACACTCAGACCGCCACCCCACCCACCCCAACCCAGGACGCCCCGCCCGGGGTGCCCTGCCCTCGCCCCGGGGATGCTCCGCACCTGTTTGGAATGTCCCACCCCCGCCGGGGATGCTCCGTATCTATCCGGGTATCCCGCACCCGCCCCGGGACGCCCCGCACTTGCCCGGGTGTTCCGCACCCGCCCAGGATGCTTCGCCCCCGTCCGGGGGGTGCTTCGCGCCCGCCTAAGAGGCCCTGCATCTGCCCGGGGCGGTGTTCGCCGCTGTTCCTTCCAGCCGCTCGCCGGGTGGCCGGGCGGGAGGCTCGGGTCAGGCGGCGCGGTCTGCGGGGGAGAGCAGGACGTCGTACATGCCCAGGGGGAGTGTGTCGCCCCACAGCCAGTCGTTGACCGTGCCGCCGAAGTCCTCGGGCGGGCCGACGGCGAGGAGGCGCGCGGTCAGCGGGGTGAGGCGGACCTGGAACGGGACCGGTGGGGTGAGGTGGATGCGGCGTGTCGATCCCCAGAACTCGTTGAAGTCGCGCTGGGTGAGGTCGAGCGTGGCCGGGACGGTGCGGGTTCCGGTGGCCGGGCCGCCGGCGAGCCATGACCAGTGGTCGGTCAGGAGGCGGCGGGCGGTCGTCCGCAGGACGTTGAGCGCAGCGAGGTCGTGTGGGCAGGCGACGCCGGTGATCTGCAGTTCGGGGAGGCCGAAGCGGCGGAGGCCGCCGGTGCGCAGGCGGACGCAGGCGCAGCCGTTGACGCCCTCGGGGTCCAGTTCGGGGTCGGCGGCCGTGCAGCGGCCGTTGGCGCGGAACGGCGGCAGGATGTCGCCCAGCCAGTTGTCGGCCAGTACGAAGCGCGTCCTCTCGGTGGTGGACGGCGTCAGGATGTGGCCCGTGATGAGGTCGGCGGTGATGCCGCCGGTGGCCTCGGCGATGGCGTAGGCGGCGGCGCGGGCGACCTGGACGCCACGGGGCTGGTCGGTGATCGGCGCGAAGGCGGTGACGACCGCGAACTCCGTCGCGTCGTGGAAGGTCCGCGCGGCCCGTCCGTCTTCGGGACGGGCCGCGCGGACGTCCCCCGGATCCCAGCGGAGGGTGGCGAGGTCCTCCCGGGTGACCTGGAGCTGGGACGAGCCCAGCCGCCCCGTGATGTGGGCGTGGTACGGGCCGGATGCGGTTCGGTTCAGCAGGTCGGGGAGGTCGTGCGGGACGCTGCCGGCGGCCACGGCGAACCGCGAGGTGGTGGTGGACGGGACCGGGAACGTGATCGTGGTCATCGGGCCGCTCCTTCCGGGGACGGGACACGGCCAGCATGCGCGACCGTCCAGACCGGAAGCAGTAGAACGAGATTCTGGGGATAAGTCACCGGTCGGCCCGGGACGTACGGCACCCGGAGGCCGGCCAAAGTGCTCACGAAGACCCATGTGAAGCGGGCTTGGCGGGCGAATCCGTGCCGGCGGGGCTTGCCGGGCCGGGGCGCGGCGCGATGCACCGGAGGTCAGCCGCGACGATCGGTAAAATTCTCGTCACCCGCGGTGGAGGTCATCGGGGAGGTGACGGCCTGTGGCGGCGGCGTCCGCGGTGACGTCGACGGAGCCGGGCGGGGCCGCAAAGGGCAGGTTCCGGTGCGGGTGCCGCCGCGGACGATGATCCTGCGGAACGGCGGCCGGCAGTGGCTCGGAGCCCGTCTGTCCAGTTCCGACACGCCGTTCACCACGGAAAAGACCAGCTTCGGCCGAATTCGCGGGGATTCGCGCGGCATCGACGGCGTAATCAGGGGGAATGTGTACCTTGGGGAGATCAACACTGCTGTGAGCTGCGGGGACGGGCCCCGCCGCGCAGCGTTGGAATAGGAGGTCCCCGTGGCTCGAACACTGTCGAGGGGCACCCGCGTGACCGGTGCCGAACGCACGCAGCTCGCCGCCGAGCTCGCTCCGCGGTACGCGGCCGGCGAGAGCATCCGCGACCTGGCCGCCGAGACCGGCCGGTCGTACGGGTTCATCTACAACGTCCTGAAGGAGGCGGGAGTGCCGCTGCGCGGCCGGGGCGGCAACACCCGGCGCAAGAAGAACTGAACCGCTCCCGCGACCAGGTAAGACCAGTCCGTACAAGGAAGAAGCGAGTACATGACCGGACGTCCCCCTCGCCCCCCGGGGGGACCCCGTGCGCTACGAACGGCGGAACGCCCCGGTGACCTCGGAGCGCCCGTTCAGGTTGGCGAGGTCGGCGGCCGCCCGCCCGGCCACCCAGCCCTCATAGTTGGAGACGGAACCCGCCCGCCCCTCGGTGAGGCCGGGGAACATCGTGTCGACGGCCCGCTCGACGGCCCGGTCGCGCGCCGCCAGTACGGGAAGAAGATCCTTCCCGCCGGCGCCCGCGGCCGCCCTGCCGGCCGCCTCACCCGCGACCTCCCGCAGACGCTCCCCGACACGGGCCGCGTAGGCGTTGAGGAACGCGTGGCGGAACGACCGCGTCCGTGACCGTCCCCGCGCGTCGCGGCGGGGACCCGCGTGCACCATGGCGGACGTCGCCTGCACGAGCAGCGATGTGAACAGCATCTCCACGGCGGCCAGATCGGCCGGATAACCCAGGACCGTGGAGAAACCCAGCTCACGATGCCAGACCGCCCGGCAGCGGTTCGCGTCCGCCACGACCGTCAACAGGGCCGCCTTGGGCGCCTCATACGGGTTGTCCACTGCGATGCGCCGCCCGGCCGGCCCGCCCGTGCCGCCCGCCTGCGCGTCCAGCAGCGCCTGGTCGATGCTGTGCCGTGCCATCAGCTCCTGAGCACGCGCACTCAGCGCCTCCGCCTCCTCGGGGAACTCGGTGGACTCGGCCTTGGCGAGAAGGGCCCGGACCCGGCCCAGTGTCCGCTGATCCACCGCCCGCTCACGTCCCCCGGCCGCGTCCGCGAACCGGCTCCCGCCATGCGCGCCCCGGCCGGCCGCGCCGCCGCCGGCCGTGTTCCCCCTGGAGGCACCCTCACCAGGCGTGCCGTCATCGGACGTTCTCGCGCCGCCCTGCCGGGTGCCGTGTGCGGACCCGCCGCGGGGGTCTCGGGGCACCCTGCCGGGCGGTGGGCCCAGGGACGGGAGCTTCGGCAGTGCCTCCAGAAGATGGATGAGCTCGATCGCACACGTCACGTAGACCGCGTGGTGCACGCCTTCCCGGCCGCACCACTCGGACGGATGCGAGTCGTCGCCTGTCCACCAGACGGCGGCGCCGAGGGCGGCGAGCTGGTCGAGCCATTGAGCGTCGACGGAGGTCCGGGGGTAGGCGCGCATCTCGTCCGCGATCGCGTCCGTTGCGAGCCGGGCGTGTCCGGCGGTGAGGCGCCGCGATGCGAAGCGGACCACGTCGGCCGGCTGCCAGCCACGGTCCCAGGCGGTGGTGACCGCCCGGCGCAGCCGCGCGGCGAGGCAGCGATCGGTGTTCGACGCCGGCGACCCGGGGCCGCGCCGCCATGCCTGTCGCACCGGGACTCCCGTCCTCCGACATCGAAGGCCAGGACGCATCATGTCATCCCCGGGCCGGGGACATGCGAAAGCCCCGGCCGTCCGGGCCGGGGCCGTGCCGGTGAGCGGGTCAGGAGCCGGCGTAGCGCTCGCCGCGCATCTCCTCGACCACGACGCTCTGGTACGCGCGGGAGGTGTCGGGGACGTAGCTGAGCCGCGCGAGGGCCCTGCCCTCCTGGTCCCTGATCTCGAAGTGGTAGCCCTTGCGGGCATCCTCGATGTGGGCGACGGCCTGGTCGTGCTTGAGCCGGCACATGGTGTCGACCTTCTCCAGTGCCCCCTTCAGGCTCCCCGCGTCGCTGATGAGCCGCGCCGGCTCGCCCGTCTCCCAGATCTCGAACATTGGTCGCGTCCTGTCGGCGGTCGGAAAGGAACAGACGGAGCTTTGCAGACGTCGGACCAAGCCTGCGCCCATTTGATGGAAAATTCAATCAGAGCAGGTCTCGGATTGGTCACCATTCGAAGTTGTCCGCGCTCGCAGCGTCAGACCGCATGCGCGGAGGCCGGTGCTTCCGCGGGCGAGGAATCCGTCGTGAGGAGCCGGGCCGCACGATCGTTTAATCCTCGACGCTGACCACGGTCTCCTTGGCGGCCGGCTCAAGGAACCGCAGGAGCGACTCCCCTTCGGCGGTCAGCTCGTCGATGGCCGCATGGGGGAGGGGCTCGAAGGGACGCATCCGCAAGGTGGCGACCTTGCGCTTGTATTCGGTCTCCCAGGTGCCGCGGGCGAAGCCGTCCCACAGGAACACGGCACGGACCCGCAGATTCTTGGTCGTGAGCATGGGGCGGTGGGCGTCGGCGATGACGCGCCTGCGGTCGGCGTGGGCCAGCACCAGGCTGTCGAACTCAGGCAGGAACCGCGCCGGTGCCGGGACGTCCTCACCGGGTCGCGGGGCGCCGGGAAGGTCGAACAGCTCCCGGCCCTTGTCGTCGGTGAAGACGCGCAAGCGCGGGCGTAGGCGTTCCAGAGCCTCCCCGGTGGAGGCCAGCCCTGACCATGTCTGCGCATCGGCGGCGGAGGCGGGCCCATAGGCCGCCAGGTACTTGAAGACGAGTTCGTCAAGCGCCCCCACAGGCTCCGCAGACGACGCGGGGTCGGCGTCCAGCCACTCGTCGGCCAGCGTGAACCGCGCCGTGCGGGGGAAACCCCACCTGTCCTGAGTGGGGACCATCACCAGCGGCACGCACAGCCGGACGGCGTAGCCGAGGGCACGGTCATTGACGTCGGGGAACTGCTCCTGGAGCAGCGCGCGCACCTCGTTGAACGTGCGCGGGCCGTCCTGGAGCAGGGCACGTGCCGCCGGGACGACCTTCTGCAGATCCAGTCCCTTGGCGCGGTCGCCCAGGACGCGTAGGGCACCGTCCAGCATGGGCTGCATCGTCGTACGGAACGCCGTGTAGTCGTCCCCGGTCATCAGGTGGAGCGTGGCCCGCATCATCGTGGCGCGCACGAGCGACCGGTCGTGCAAAGCGGTGTGCAACTCGGACGCCTGGAAACCGTCCAGCCGCGTCCACAGACCGAGGAACGGCGGTTTGGGCTCCTGCGCCTGCATGCCGAACAGCCGCCGGACCGCCTCCGGGACGGGGATCGCCTCCCGCGCGAGCAGCATCTGCCGTGCCAGCGTGGCCCGGTTCAGGGCCTGGACGCTCAGGGTTTCGGTCATCGCTCCAGAATGCCGCCGCCCACGTCCCGGATCCACCGCCTTCCGGCCGTGCGGCCGCGCCCGGCGTCCACGTGGCGGACATCACGTCCGCCTCCGGAGGCGGATGACGGAGCCGGGGGAGAGGAGCCGGCCCGGCGCCGCCGCCGGGGACGCCTCCGCCGCGCGGACCGAGACGCTCGGGGAACGCGGTATGCGGCCTGGTCAGGCCGTTCTGGACGCCCGGCGAAACGTGGGATGCAGTGATCGATAACGAGCGACGGGGCTGGGGGTTACGGTGGGATTTTTCCCGAAATGCACGTGCATCAGCTCTTGCACCTGCACGCCATCACTAGCAGGATGATCCCGGACCCCCGCACGTGAACTCCCCGGAGATCGCGATGACCGCACACTTGAGCGACAGTGACCGACAGGCGCTGCGGCTGGCCCAGGATCTCCGCGAGGAGATGCGGGCCGCACTCCCGCAGATGCCGGCCGCCCCTTCGGTCTCCCCGTTCGTCGACCAGGCCGGGATGCCGAGCGTCCTGCTGAAGATGGACGCCGAGACCGCCCGCGCGCTCATGGCCGTGCTGGCCGAGCGCCGTGCGGAGCGCGGCGGCGTTCCCGGCCCCGAGCCGCGCCATGGCGACGGCGCCCCCGTGCCGCCGCTTGCAGCTCCGGCCGTTCCGGCGGCGCAGGGGCCCATCGCGGCGGCGCTCGGCCCGTACGGGGAGCAGCCCTCTCCCGGACCCGGCTACCCGGCGCCCGGCTACCCGGCGCCCGAGTACCCGGCGCCCGGCTACGTGGACCCCGGCTACGCAGACCCCGGCTATGCGGAGGCGCCGTTCGTCCCGCAGCAGCCGGGTGCCCCGGTAATCCCCGGTGGGACCGGACTTCCCGGTGGAACCGGTCCGACCCCCCTCGTGCCGTCGGTCTACCCGACCCACTGATCACGGCCCCCTGCGCGATCGCACGGGGCATCGTTCGGGTCGTCCGCTGCCATTGATCACGCCCGTGTGCGGGCCGCTGTGAGCGGCCGCACACCATGCGGTGTGTTCCCGCTCACGTGAACCAGGGGTCGCACGGGTCTGCGCGCCGGCCGGGCGGGCCGGTCCCAGTGCGTCCAAGCTCCCGTTCCGCCCTCGCACCGCCCTGATCTTCCCGGAACCGATAAAGATCGTTTTCTGTGGGCAGAGAGGCCCGGAGCCCCGATGGGAAAGGGGTTCCCGGCGAGTTGGCCGACATAAAGATCCACTTGGGCAAAGGTAAAGAAATCGCCCGTTTGGCGAAAGTACGGTAATGCCGTATATAGTCATCCCCAGGTCCGGTCAAAGAACCGTTGACCTGGCCTGATTGCAAAGCCGTCGCCTCCCGCCCGCCAGGCGGGATCACTTAGCCGAATCGCGGCCGTACCATGCACCGGCCGTGCACCGTGATGGGCCCGTGAGCCCCCGGTCGGCATTCATTCCGCTTCATTGAAGCCCGCGTCACGCGCATGTCCAAGGACGGACGCGCGGAGGGTGCGGGCGCGGTCCGCCATGCCCATGGACCGTTCCAAGCGGATCTCTTTCCCTGCGGCGGCATCTCCCGAGCTCGACGTCTCGGAGCCGTTCTCCCCTGCCCGGAAACCGGCGTATCGCCGGTCCGGCGCTGAACGGCGGCCCTGTACCCCGACCGAAGGAAATCCATGCAGCAGCGAGCGATGAACCTCGTCCTGACCGGCGTCACCGGCACCGCCCTCGCGGGCATGCTGGTCGCCGGCGTCGCAGCGGCGAGTGAGGACTCCGCTCCGGAAAAGCAGTTCCTGTCGCAGCAGGCCGTGGCCGCGCAGGAGCACAAGACCCCCCGTAAGCACGCCGCTGAGAGCGGTTACAACGGCGCGAAGACCGCCGAGGCCGGTTCCAAGGCCGCCAAGGCCGAGGCCAAGACCGAGGCCAAGCCCGCCAAGAAGGGCCCCAATGTCCTGCTGAGCGGGAAGACCACCGCGTCCTACTTCTGGGACGACGGGTCGGGCGTCAACGGCGACACCGGCGCCCCCGCCGGCGGCAAGCCGATGCAGAAGGGCCTGTTCGCCAGCCCAAGCTGGCCCATGCACACCAAGGTCAAGGTCTCCTACAAGGGCCGCAGCATCACCGGGTTCGTCGGCGACCGCGGGCCTGGCGAGCCCTCGCACCGGGGTGTCATGCTCGACCTCGACACCTACACCTTCCGGTACCTGCTGGACGGCAAGAAGCCCGCCAGCAAGTACAACGCCGGTGGCGGCGAAGGGCACCTGAAGGGCGTCAAGTGGGAAGTCCTCTCCTGGGGCAAGGGCGCCGGGAAGAAGGGCGCGCCCCGGCCTTTCGGCTCATGATCTGAGGCCGCCCGGACGGTCCGTGAAATGGCTCACAGCACAAATGTGAGCCCGCTCACGGTCGTTCGGTGAGGTCTCTCACAGACCCGGCACAGGGCTGCCGGTGCATGGAAAACGGGGATTCCCCGGTATCGAAAGATCACCGGGGGATCCCCATTTTCAGCGCTCCGACCGGCGGAACGGGGCGAGCGGCTCGGTCGCCGTCCGTGCGGCGTAAGGGCGTCACCGACTGCCCCGTTCGCACCGGTCACTTCCCAGGCTGCGTCCCGCCGGCCGGTTTCGCAACCTCCGCGGCCCCCACCTGCTGAGACAGCAGCCGACCCGGCCAGTCGCCGACCTTGAACTCCGCGACGGGCTCGAAGCCGTTGCGCCGGTAGTACTCGACGAGCCGGCCGTCCCCGCCGCCGTAGCAGTCGACGCGCAGCAGGCCGGCCCCCTTCGCCCGCGCCTCGTCCCGCGCCTTGCCGATCAGCGCGCCGCCGACGCCGTGCCCGGCGAACGCGCGGTCGGTCACCAGCAGCGTGATGTACAGCTCCGGCTCGTCGACCGGGGCGACATAGGACGGCGGTCGCGGCGCCACCGCCATGACCCCGGCGGGACGGCCGTCCACCTCGGCCACCCAGATCTCGTCGTCACGGGCGATACCGGTGATCCGCTCCACGCGGCGCGGATCCCGCGACCAGGGCTCACTGCCCCACTGCCCCGTCCGGCCGTTCGCCGCGAGCCACGCCACGGCGCCGTCCAGCATCGCCAGCATCAGCGGCGCGTCACCGGGACCGCCGCGGCGGATCCGCGTCATGAGCCGATGAAGCCGCGTGCGCGGCGGAAGAGGTCGAGGGTGATCGTGTGCAGCATGTCGCCGGTCTCCTTCGGCGCCTTGCCCGCGAACGCGCGGGCGTGCGTGCCCTCCAGGACGATCCCGAGCTTGAAGCAGGCGAGCACCGCGTACCAGGTGATGGACGACAGATCCCGTCCGGCGACGGCGTCCGCGCGCTCGGCGTAGGTGGCGACCAGCTCGTCCGTCGTCGGGAGGCACCCGGCCCGGCCCAGCGGCCCGGCGAGCGCCGCGGCCACGTCGTCGCGGTCCGGCCAGGTGGCCAGCAGCCAGCCGAGGTCCAGCAGCGGGTCGCCGATCGTGCACATCTCCCAGTCGACGATGGCGGCGACCTCCGGGCCGTCGAAGGAGTACATCAGGTTCGCCAGGTGGTAGTCGCCGTGCATGATGCCGGGCCGCCACGTCCTCGGGCGGTTGTCCTCCAGCCAGCGGGCGACATCGTCCAGGCCGGGGATGTCGGGACCGGGGTAGCCGTCGAGCGCGCTGTAGGAGTCGAGCTCGGACATCCAGCGGTCCACCTGCCGATCCAGGAACCCCTCCGGCCTGCCGAAGTCGCCCAGGCCGACGGCCTCGTGGTCGACCGCGCCCAGCGCCGCCAGCGCGCGTGCCGCGTTCAGGCCCATCTCCCGCTGGATGGACGCGTCTCCCGCGTGCAGTTCGGGGAGGGTGACCGAGGCGTTGAAACCCTCGACGGGCGTCATCAGGTAGAACACCGCGCCGCCCATGACGGACTCGTCAGGGCAGGCGGCGATGAGGCGCGGCGCGGGGACGTCGGTGCCGTCGAGCGCCGCCAGCACGCGGGCCTCGCGGCGCAGGACGTCGTTCGTCTTCGCCCGCAGATGGCCCGGCCCGCGCCGCAGCACGTAGTCGCGGCCGCCCCGGCGGAACCGGATCAGCGTGTTCTGCGTACCGCCGGCGAGGGGCTCGACGTCCTCGAACGGGCCGCCCGGCAGGCCCTGGCCGGCCATCCACCCGTCCAGGACGTCGAAGTCCACGAGGGCGCGGTCGATCTGCTCAGGCTGCACGGTGGGCCCCTTCCCGGCGAAGTCAACCGGAGAGTAACAGTCATGCACTTGCATTACCGAACCAGGTGGGTCGATTATCGGGGGACCGACATCGGGGAGCACGCGATCGGCAATGAGCAGTGACACGCGGGAACGCCTGCTGGACGCCGCCGAGACCCTCTACGCGGCGCGCGGCGTGGACGCCGTCAGCCTCCGGGAGATCCTCCAGGAGGCCGGCGCGCGCAACGCCACGGCCGTCCAGTACCACTTCGGGGACCGCGCCGGGATACTGCGCGCGATCCTCGACCGGCACGCCCCCGACGTGGAGGCCCGCCGGCACGCCCTGCTCGACGCCTACGAGGACGGCGCGCGGGGCGTCCGGCCCCTGGCCGCGGCGCTCGTGCGTCCCATGGCGGCCCGCCTCGCCGACGCTTCGGGCCGCGCCTACCTGCAGATCTGGGCGGACATGGTGAACCGCCCCGACCCGCTCGTCCCCGTCGCCGTGCTGGACGACCCGCGCGACAGCCTCCGCCGGTGGCGGACCCTCGTCGAACCGCTGCTGGAGGAGGACGCGGCGCGCCTGCACCGCCGCTTCACCGCCATCCTGTACGCGTCGATCGAACTGGCGCGCCGTGCCCGCTCCGGCCCCCGCACCGACGACCGCCTGTTCACCAGCTACCTGATCGACGTCGTCGCCGCGATCCTGGGCGCGCCCGTCTCGCCGGAGACCCGCCGCCTCGCCGCCGAACGCGACGCCGTCCGCCGCTGAGGTCACATTCGTCCAAGACGGGCGGAGCCGCCTCCCGCACACTGGGCGTGTCAGACCAGGGAGGACGACATGACGAGCGAGATCCGCCGGACCCTCTACCCGCTGATCGGGTCCGCCGACCCGGCGCGGTCGATGGCGTGGCTGGAGAAGGCGTTCGGTTTCACCGAGATCGCGGCGCACAGGGACGACACCGGCGCGATCGTCCACGCCGAGATGCGCTTCGACACCGGCATCATCATGCTGGGCGCCGCCAAGACCGCCCCGGCGGCGATCTATGTCGCCGTCGACGACCCCGACGCCCACCACGACCGCGCGAAGGCCGCCGGCGCCGAGATCTTCCGCCCGCTCGCCGACCAGGACTACGGTTCCCGCGACTACGCGGCCCGCGACCCGGACGGCAACGAGTGGTACTTCGGCACCTACCGCCCCTGACGGGCCCCGCCGTCCGAGGCGGGTGAGAAGGTCGCCCCATGCGCTTGCGTGATGTGGAGCCCGGTGATGTCGACGCTTACGTCCGGATGCGGTGCGACCCGGTCATGATGGCCGAGCTCGGCGGCCCGCTGCCCCGGGAGGGCATCGAGGAGAAGGTCCGCCGCGACGTCCGGGACGTGGCGGCGGATACGTTCTGGATCAAGATGATCGTGGTCGAGGAGACCGTCGCCGGGACGGTGTCCCTCTGGTCGCACGACATGGACGGCGATCCCCATGCCGAGATCGGCTGGATGGTCCTGCCCGAGTGGCAGGGCCACGGCCTCGCCAAACGCGCCGCCCGGATGCTCCTGGACAAGGCCCGCGACGACGGCCGCTGGGGGCCCGTCCACGCGTTCCCGGCGCGGACGAACGCCCCGTCCAACGGCATCTGCCGCTCGCTCGGCTTCACGTTCGTCGAGGAGAAGGAGATCGTCTTCGCGGGCAAGCCCCTTTGGGCGAACCACTGGGTCATCGACCCGTCCGCGTCCTCTTGACCGGGAGGCGGGCTCGGCTCGCCCGGCGTGATGCCGTGTCGGGGTCAGGTGAGCGCGTGCGGATTGGGGGCGGTGGTCGCCAGTACCTCACGGAATTCGCCGACCGCCGGACGTCGCCGCTGCTCGATCGGTACCGCGTTCAGGACCCGCTTTCCGGTCTCGGTGATCATTTGACTGTGGTAAGCGGCGGGTAGCCCGTCCAGCAGTACCGCGGCCTGCCGTGTCCCCTCATCGACGCCGCCTTTCACCACGGTGCAAAGGGCCTCATGGAGTCGGACGTTCGCGGCGTACTGGTACTCGGGGCCATAGTCCAACACTTGGCTCCGCGCTTCGTCTGCCCGTGCCTCATCACCCTTGCCCGAGTAGACCCAGCTTTCGGCGAAGTGGGCTTGGTCGGCGGCCCAGAGGCTCGGAATGATGCTCGGACGCGCGTCACCTCCTTCCCAGCCGACGAAAGTGTTCAGCGAATCCCTGGCGTCGTCGTGCCTGCCGACCATGGTGAGCGCCTTCGCCTTGCTGCCCGCGAGATCCGCCAGCCAGAACGAGGGCCTGTCACCCGCGATCTCTTGCGCCTTCTCGATCAGCCGGAGGACGGTTGCCAGGTCGCGCTGCCCGTAGAGTCCGACGCCTACTTCGCGGCAGCGGACCATCATGCGGACGTCGAGGTCGCCGGAGAGGTCGGCGGCGGTTTTGGCGGTGCGCCACCAGTGGATGGCGGCGCCGTGGTCGCCCAGGCGGGTGACGACGTTGGCTTGGAGTGTGCCGAGTGCGGCCACGATGCGGTTGAGTTCGGTGGCTTCCTTGATGGTGGCCGTCTTGAGTTGGCGTTGGATCGCCGGCAGGTCGATGCTCAGGCCGTCCCGTACCTGTGCGGGAGGCCGTGTGCGGAGGGCGTGCAGGTGGTCGGCGCATGCGATGCCCCAGTCCTCGATCGGCCGGGGTTCGCTGTCCAGGACGAGATCGAGGAGTTGCCGCACCGACTCCGCGGAGGACCCCAACGCCCCGGCTCCCATGCCGAGAGCCGCCAGTAACAGCCGCCGACGCTCCATATCATCCCAATCGTCCGGGGTGTCTCCTATGTTCACGTTAACCGGGGAACGGGCGGCTGTAGAGGGCTGCTGGAGGGTGGGGTGGTCGACTCCGGGGCGGGCCGGCGCCAGGGCCGCGAGTTCCCCGCCGGCGCCGAGAAGCTCATCGAGGCGGGCGGCGAGTTCCTGGGACGGCGGCTTGTGCCCGCGGGAGACGCGCGACAGACGTGACGAATCGTAATGTGCGACTTTGGCCAATTTGCGTAGGCTCATGCCACGCTCGGCCATGAGTGTGAGCATCTTGTCGCCGAATGTCATGGGCATCCGTTCATTGCCGTGTTGACCATTGATTCCGGCTGTCCCGGGGGGTGGGACAGTGGGTCGCCGCCTCACGATAGCCACAGAATTCCGTGTGCACGGCGGTAATCGACGACACGGAGATCGGGCCCATAGTGCACAGTGGGGGAAATGCCCCTAAAGAAGGGGCGGAAATGCCCGCAGAACGGCAATTCCGGACAGCGGTCCGTGCGGAACTCGACGTGACGTGCCTCGCGGCCCTGACCGTCCCGGGGATGGCCCGCATGCTGGTGGGACTGCGGCTCACCGAGTGGGGGCTGGACGCGCTCGTCCCGGACGTGTGCCTCATCGCGGCGGAACTGGTGACCAACGCGGTCAAGAGCACGCCCGACCGCGAGATCCGGGTGCGCCTCACACCGGAGCGGGAGTCGGTCCTGCTGGGCGTGTGGGACGCCTCGGACGAGATGCCGCGGACCAAGCCGCCCGTGGAGGCGTCGCTGCTCGACCTCGTCCCCGACCCCCGCGCCCTGGAGCCGGGGCACGGCGACGCGGGCGGCCGGGGGCTTCCCATCGTCGCGGCCCTGGCGTCCGAATGCCGGGTCAGCAGGACCGCCCCGCACGGAAAGTGGGTGTGGGCACGTGTTCGCACCGGGAAGTGACCGGCGGCGCGGGATGGAGCGGTACCTGCTGCGGTGGCGGACGCGCCGGGGGCGCCGGACGCAGATCCGCCACCTGGACCTGCTGGCCCTCGCGCTCAAGGCGCGCGGCCGGCGATGCGTCCCGCTCTACTGGAAGGAGAAGTCCCCGCTTCCCGTCCCGCTCCTGTGGGTGTACGCGACCGGTGCGGCCGAGGACGCCGGCATCATGGTCACCGTGCTCGCCGCGCCCGGAGGAACGTGGGGTTACTACGAGGCCCGGCGCGGACGTCAGGGCTACCTGTACCTCTGCGGGGACACGAAGGCCGCCGCGGAACAGGTCGATCTGCTCCTGAAGCACCGGATGTGCCCGGGCACCGGCGCGTTCCCGGAGCGCGGTTATTGAGAGGCTGGAGGGCCGGGCGCGGTGTTACGGTTCGGGGGCCGGCCGCGGGACTTCGGTGCGACTTCCGGAACCCACCTTTGAAGTGATGATTCGCAGCTCGTGCCCTCCTTCCCCGGCCGGCATCCCGACCCCCCCTGAGCATCCTGGGAAATGATGAGCGAGACGTTCGCGGACCTCGTCGCATGCGAGGACGTGCTGATGTTCGTCAACGCGGCGATCACCTCCACCGGGCAGCGGGAGTTCCATCACGACGCGGGGGAGCAGCGCCTCAGCCTCGATTTCCTGCACGAATACATGCTGGAGAACTACCGGGAGGTGTACGCGGCCGCCCTCGCGCTGGACGTCAACGACCACAACGCTGCGATCATCGTCCGGAATCTGCTGGTGCGCGCCGGTGAGGTCGGGGTCGAGCGGCGCAGGCGTGAAGGGCTCCTGATCGCGCGGCGGCTGGAAACGCTGCCGCCGCAGCGCGTGTACCGGCTGTTCCGGGAATTGCGGCGGCTCGGGGTGAACAACCGGCGGACGCGCGCCGTCATCCGCGACTGGATGGCCGCGCGGCGCGACCCCGCGTTCGACTTCGTGAAGTACCGGGGGGCGGTGAAGGACGTCGTGCGGCACGCGCATCTGCGGCTCGGTGACGAGCAGCACGACTTCCTCTTCACGCCGCACAGGGTGAAGTCGTTCCGGACGCCGATCTTCGAGCAGTGGCGCCGGGCGCATTACGAGCAGGCCGCGATCTATGAGCTTCCGTACACGGTCGCGGAGGGCTTCGCGGCCAAGCACGGGATCGCGCGCGAGGTGTTCCTGGAGCGGATCGAGCCCAAGATGACGCGGCTGGAACGCCTCCGCCTGCACAAGAGCGCGGACGTCCAGGTGGATCTGGGGGAGATGCCGCTGACCCGGCTGGCCTCCTATGTGCTGTCGCTGCCGCTGGACGAGAGGGCCGAGCGCCGGGCCGAACTGTCGCGGGCGCTGCGCACCGCCGCGCGGCGGGTGGCCGGGGCGGCGCGCGGATCGTGGGGCAGGGTCACCGCCGTCCTGGACGACAGCTACTCCTCGCTCGGGTCGGGGCAGAAGCGGCGCCGCCCGCTGGCCGTCGCGCTCGCCGCGCACTACCTGCTGGAGGCGCTCGCGAGGGAGTTCACGCCGCTGTGGACGTCCGGGCGCACCGATGAGCTGCTGCTCTACCCGTCCGGCCCGACGCCGCTGGGCCTGCGGATCATCGACGCGCTCGGCACCGGGCCCGAGCGGCTCCTCATCGTCTCCGACGGCTGGGACAACGCGCCGCCCGGCCTCGCCGCGGACGTCCTGCGGGTCTGGCGGACGCGCCTCGACCCCGGCCACCGGCTCGCCCCCGGCCACCGGGTGCTGATCGTGCACCTGAACCCGGTGTACGAGGCCGGCGACTTCGACGTGCGGCGGCTGGCGCCGGGCGTCCCGACGGCGGGCGTCCGCGACGCCGAGAACCTGCCCACGCTGGTCGAGTTGGCGCGGTTCGCCGAGGGGCGGGTCGGCCTCGACAAGCTCCAGGCCCACCTCGACGACCGGGCCGCACGCTTCCTGGGAGTCCCCGCATGACGTTCGCACTGGACGGCCTGGAGACGGGCCCGGCGCAGGTGTGGAGTTCGGTGCGGCTCGTCCCGCTCATCCGGGACGAGCCCGTTCCCCACCTGCGGCTACACCGGAAGGCGTACCAAGAGCCGGTATCGGTCGTGGACGTGGGCGGCGCCGTCTACGTCTCGTTCGTCCCGCACGCCTTCGTCGCGTCCTGGAGCGACGGCGACCCGCGGCCCGCGGCCTCCTACGGGACGCGGCTGCTGGAGCGCGACACCGGGGACGCCCCGCCGCGCATGCCGGTGCGCGTCACCCGGCGCATGGCGCGCAGGGCGGGCAAGGACCGGCTCCGCTTCCTGCCGCTGCACCTGGCCGTCGAGGGCTATCTCGCACTGCACTTCGGCGGCCCCGAGACCGCCTGGGAGGAGTGGGCGCGCAAGACCGTCGCGCACGGGCTGTCGCCGCGCTGCGAGGAGACCTATCTCGGGCTCCAGGTGCGGGGACTGGAGGACGCGCTCAGGATCTTCGAGATCCATCCCGGGCAGTGCGGCGTCATGGTCTACGTCGCGGACGCGCTGGCGAGCGCGTTCGTCGTCCCGCATCCCGACGACTACCGGGCGCTGCATCCGACGCTGGTCGAGGACCTCTTCGGCGAGCTGATCTACATGTACGGCCTGCTGGGCGCGCCCGCAGCCGACCTGTCCGCGCGCATCGACGGCACCGGGATCGGCTCCCTGGACGACCTGCGCGCGGCGGCGGAGCTCAGGCAGGAGGAGTGGGCGTCCTTCCACGACGGGGTCATGGCCGGGCGGTTGTTCGACGCGGACGGGTCTCGCCAGGTCGTCCAGCACCTGCGCGGGTTCGAGCTTTCGCGGTTCCTGCCGTCGTTCGCGCTGCGCGAGGAGAACCACATCGGTGAGACGATCACGGACGAGGCCGGCCGCGTCGCCTACCTGAAGTCGTTCCGGCTCTCGGACGCCCAGGTCAGGCGCGGCTACCTCCTCAAGAAGCTCGCCGAGCACGACTGGCGGCTGAGCGCCACCGCCGCCGCGCTGGGCGCCGACAAGGCGGCTCTGGCGCTGCGGCTGGAGCGGGCGGGGTTCGGCTACCTGCTGCGGCAGGACGTCCTCGACCACTACCGGGCGCAGCGCCGTACTACCTGAGCCCGGCGAACAGGTCGTCCTCCCTGCCGGGGGCCTGGACGCGGCAGCGGTGCCGGATGAACGACTCGGACGAGAACGCCGCCCGCTGCATCTCCTCCGGCAGCCGCAGCAGGAAGATGTTCTCGCCCTGGCTGGCGTGCGCCTCCAGGGCCTTGCGCTTGGCCTCCACGTGCGCGGACACGTCCACCGTGCTCGTGATCAGCTCGTCGGGGGTGCCGAAGTCGTCCGGCGGCTCGAAGTCGATCTCGATGCCCGCCTCGCGGACCGCGTCGAACATCTGCCGGATGCCCGAGCGCGGGATGGCCGCGTAGTACAGCTTGTCCGGCACGCCGCTCCTGTCCGCGGCGGCGAGCGTGATGCGGTGGGCCTGGATGTGGTCGGGATGCCCGTAGCCGCCGTTCTCGTCATAGGTGACGACGACCTGCGGGCGGTAGCGCTCCATCAGCCCGGCCAGCCGCGCCGCCGACTCGTCCGGCGGGACGTTCGCGAAGGCGCGCGGGTCGTGGTTGGCCGACCAGCCGTCCATGCCGGAGTCGCGGTAGCCGAGCAGTTCCAGATGCCCGATGCCGAGCAGCCCGGCCGACTCGCGCAGCTCGGCGAGGCGGCGCCGCGCGACCTCCTCGGCGTCGTGCCCCGGCTCGCCGGGCTTCACCCCGGCCGAGCCGTCGCCCTGCTCACCGTTGGTGCAGGTGACGAGCACCGTCCGGATGCCCTCGGCGGCGCAGCGGGCGAGCAGGCCGCCGGTTCCGAGGACCTCGTCGTCCGGGTGGGCGTGGACGGCCATCAGCGTGAGTTCGTGCGTCATCCGGGCTCCTCCAGGGGTTCCGGCCGTCCACCCTACGTCCTGGACCCCCGAAGTCGATCATGTCTGGGAGGTGGATTCCACCGGCGACAGGTCGGCGAGCGTCACCGGATGCGCCGGCTCGTCGAACGGGAACGACGAGGACGCCTCCAGGCCGTCCACCGTGAGCAGCTCACCGGGCGCGAGGAGCCGCCAGGCCGGGTCGTCGTCCATCCGCTCGCTGGCGAGCACGACCGCCGGGCACGCCTCCCGGTGCGCCGTCACCCGCACGTGGCCGGGCTCGCGGTCGGAGGTCAGGTGCCGGGCCGGGCCGGGCTTGTCGAACCTGGGGTTGAGCACCCACAGCTCGTGAGTATCGGGGTAGCGCAGCGCCCACAGGCGCTTCGACTCGGCCAGCAGGACGTTCAGCGCGAACACCGGCAGTTCGGCGGCGATGCGGCGGACCGCCGCGATCAGCCCGGACGCGGTGTCACCGTGCCGCCGGATCTCCGCCGTGATGTAGGCGAAGACGAGTTCGGAGTCGGTGCGCCCCTGCGTCAGCGCCCGGTCCACGTCGGTCAGCCACGAGCCCAGCATGTCGAGGCCCCGCACCACGCCGTTGTGGGCGAACAGCCGGTCGTCCATGACGAACGGGTGGGAGTTGTGGACCTCGGGCGCCCCCGTGGAGGCGTACCGGACATGCGAGACGAACGTGTGCGACACGACGGTGCGCGCCTCGGAGTTGAAGTCGGCGTCCTGGAACGCCGCGATGGGCGCGCGGTCGCGGACGGGCTCCTCGCCCAGCGAGAACCAGCCGAGCCCCGTCCCGTCCGGCATGCGGCGGCTCTGGAACTCCAGGCTCTCCGGCGCGTCCAGCAGCCAGAACGTGGCGTGGACGCGGGGTCCTCCCGTGGTCATCCCGAACAGGCGGCACATGCCGGGAGGATGCCCAGCGGGACGCCGGATATGACACGGGCACCGGAAAACGACCTTCGACGGCGGGCCCTCGATGGCGTACCGTCCCATGTATGGGGTCGCCGGTGGTTCTCCTGGACGTGGACGGGGTTCTCAATCCTTTCGAAAGGCCCCATCCCGGTTTCCAGCGGCACGAGTGCTCGCCGAACGGCAGGACGTTCCGGCTCTGGCTCAATCCGGAGCACGGCCCGTCCCTGCTCGATCTGGCCGAATCGGCCGGCGCGGAACTGGCCTGGGCGAGCTACTGGTGCGACCACGCCAACGTGTGGGTCGCGCCCCGGGTCGGGCTGCCGGAGCTGCCGTTCGTCCCGATCCCGCAGTTCCCCGGCATCGAGGAGGGCCGCACGCTCGGCGCCTGGAAGGCCCGGCACGTGGCCGCCTGGGCGGAGGGCCGCCCGTTCGTCTGGTTCGAGGACGAACCGGACGCCACCGAGTGCATCGCCGGTGAAACGGACGTCGCCGACCACCTCCTCGTGGAGATCGACCCGTTCCGGGGCCTGACCGACGAGCACCTCGAAACCGCCGCGGCCTGGCTCCGCGCCCTGTCCCGCTGACCGTCCCGCTGACGGGAACGGAGGTTCCATCCGTCCAAGACGGCGTGCGGCGGGGCTCCGTAGCGTCCGGGGGACGAGATGAAGGGGGAACCGACGATGTCGAGATCACCGCTGATGGACCTGGTCTTCGGCTATATGCAGGCGCAGATGATCCACGCGGCCGCCGAGATGGGCGTGGCGGACGCCCTCGCGGACGGGCCGAGAACGAGCGCGGAACTGGCGGAGGCGACCGGCACCCACGCCCCGTCCCTCCACCGGCTGCTGCGCGGCCTCGTCACCCTGGGCGCCGTGGAGCAGAAGGACCGGGACGTGTTCGCCCTCACCGCCGCCGGGCAGTGCCTCCGCGCGGACGCGCCCGATTCGATCCGCGCGCTGGTCAGGCTGTTCTGCGGCCCGGAGGTGTGGCGGACGTGGGGCGACATGACCGAGACGGTGCGCACCGGGGAGTACGCGTGGAAACGCGTCACCGGCAGGACGTCGTTCGAGTACTTCGAGTCCGACCCGGAGCTGTCGGCGACGTTCAACGCGGCGATGGCCGAGCACACCCGCGCGGTGGTGCCCGGGGTCATCGAGGCCCACGACTTCTCCCGCTACGGGACGGTCGCGGACCTCGGCGGCGGCGACGGCACGCTGCTCGCCGCGCTCCTGCGCGCCCACCGGGACCTGCGCGGCCTGCTGTTCGACCTGCCCGCCGGGCTCGCCGCCGCGTCCGGCGCGCTCGCGGACGTCGCCGAACGGACCGAGATCGTGCCGGGCGACTTCTTCGAGGCCGTCCCCGGCGGCGCGGACGCCTACGTGCTGAAGAGCGTCCTGCACGACTGGTCCGACGAGAAGGCCACCACCATCCTGCGCAACATCCGCGAGGCGATGCGTCCCGATGCCCGCGTCCTCATCCTGGAGCAGGTGATGCCGGAGACGGTCACGCCGGAGACCGCGGGCATCGTCCGCAACGACCTCAACATGCTGGTCTCGACGGGCGGCCGTGAGCGCACCGAGGCCGAGTTCCGGGACCTGCTGGCCGCGGCCGGATTCACCGGCGTCTCGCTCACCGGCCCGCTGCCGCCCGCGTCCTACCACGTCATCGAGGCCCACCCCGCGAGCTGACGCCCGCCGGGGGGCGCCGGCAGGCGGTCATGCCTCGGTACCGCCAGGGCCGCCGCGGCCGGGCGCCGTCTCGCGGGCGTACCGCGCGGGCGGCGTCCCGACCGCGGCGGTGAAGTCGCGGGTGAAGTGCGCCTGGTCGGCATAGCCCAGCTCGGCCGCCAGCGCCGCCCAGTCGGCCGCACCGCCGGACGCGGCCCGTTCGGCGGCCTCCTGCATCCGGAACCGCCGGATCACCCACTTCGGGCCGATGCCCACGTACTCGTGGAACAGGCGCTGCAGGCCGCGCGTGCTCAGCCCGGCCTCCGCGGCCAGCTCGCCCACCCGCACGAGGCCCGGCCGCGAAGCGATCCGCTCCACGATCGCGGCGGCCCGCTCGGCGGACGGATCGGGATCGCCGGGGGCCAGGACCGCGAGAAAGGACTCCAACCGCCCGACGGCCTCCTCCGCGCCGGCGGAGGCGAAGACCTCATCGGCGAGCGCGAGACCCGCCGAGCCGAACACCTCGTCCACCCCCGCGAACCGGCCGGTCAGCGTGGAGACGGGCGCGTCCATGAACGGCCTGAACCCGCCCGGCCGGAAGGCCGCGCCCACCACCCGGCCCTCGTCGTGGATCTCCTCGACGAAGTCGTCCCGCACCACGCCGACGATCCGGGCCCGTGTCGTCCCGCCGGTCAGCCGGCTCGTGAACGACATGTGGACGGACGGCCGGGTGAGCACCTGCTGCCGGTGCGGCGGCCGGCCCCGCAGATCCCACCGCAGCACCCAGAAGTACTCCACGAACGGGGCGAGCGCCGGGGCCGGCGCGATCCGCTCCACCCGGAACCGCTCCAGGCCCGCCCGCGCCCGCAGGATGCCCCGCGTCCCACCGGGCAGGGATCGTTCCATCGGCTCAGGCTAGCGCTGTCGCGTTTGTTCAAGACCGGCACCGCGAACCCGCTCTACCGTGACCGTGTGTTCGAACAGATGAGCGAGGGAGAGATCATGGACGTCCGGAGCCGGCTGCTTCCCGCCGCGGAGGCCGCGGCGCGGATCGTCCTGGAGATCCCCGCGGTGAAGCTGGACGCGCCGACCCCCTGCCCCGGCTGGGACGTGCGGGCGCTGGTCAACCACCTGATCCTCTGGAACGGGCGGGGCGAGTCGGCCGCGCACCGCGCGCCCGTCACCGGGCCGGGGGAGGACCACGACTTCACCGCCGAGCCGCGCTGGGCCGAGCGGTTCGAGGAGCAGGCCCGCAAGACCGCCGAAGCGTGGCAGGACCCCGCCGCCTGGGAGGGCAAGACCAGTCTCACCGGCGACAAGGAGGGGATGCCCGCCGAGTTCATCGCCGGGATCGTCTTCGGCGAATGCGTCCTGCACGGCTGGGACCTCGCCGTCGCGACCGGCCGTGAGCCGGGCTTCCCGCCCGAGGTCGTCCAGGCCGCCTGGGAGCAGATCGTCCCCATGGCCGAGATCAGCCGGCGGTACGGGGCGTTCGGGCCCGAGGTGCCCGTGCCGGAGAACGCCCCGCTGCTCGACCGCGTCCTCGGGACGGCCGGCCGCGATCCGCGCTGGACACCCTGAATCCGCCGCGGTGCGGGTCCCGGCGCGAGCGGGGGCCCGCGCGCTCTACCCTTGAGACATGTCTTCGAGTTCTTCGATCCGCGTCCGTTTCGCCCCCTCACCGACCGGCATGTTCCATGTCGGCGGCGCCCGCTCGGCGCTGTTCAACTGGGTGATGGCCGTGCAGTCGGGTGGGACGCTCGTGCTGCGGATCGAGGACACCGACGCCTCCCGCAACAGCCCCGAATGGACCGAGGGCATCATCCGGGCGCTCGCCTGGCTCGGGATCGACGGGGAGCAGTACGAAGGCCCCTACTTCCAGTCGGCGAACGCCGACAAGCACGCCGAGGCCGCCGCGAAGCTCAAGGACGCCGGCCGCGCCTACTACTGCGACTGCGGCCGGGAGGCCGTCGTCGCCCGCACCGGCGACCAGCACAGGGGCTACGACGGGTTCTGCCGCGACCGCGGCCTGGAGCCCGGCCCCGGACGCGCCCTCCGCTTCCGCACCCCCGACGAGGGGCAGACCACCGTCGTCGACCTGCTGCGCGGCAAGCCCGTCTTCGAGAACGCCGTCCTGGAGGACTTCGTCATCGCCCGCGCCGACGGCACGGTCACGTTCCTGCTCGCCAACGCCGTCGACGACATGAGCCAGGGCATCACCCACGTCGTCCGCGGCGAGGAGCACCTGTCGAACGCGCCCAAGCAGCAGCTGCTGTGGGAGGCGCTCGGCGGCGAGCCGCCCGTGTGGGCGCACGTCCCCGTCATCGTCAACGAGAAGCGGCAGAAGCTCTCCAAGCGGCGCGACAAGGTCGCCCTGGAGGACTACCGGGCCGAGGGCTACCTCGCCGAGGCCATGCGCAACTACCTGATGCTGCTCGGCTGGGCCCCGTCCGGCGACCGCGAGATCGTCCCCTGGGACGTCATCGTCGAGGAGTTCCACATCGAGGACGTCAACACCTCGCCCGCGTTCTTCGACGTCAAGAAGCTCCGCGCCATCAACGGCGAGTACATCCGGGCCCTGCCCGCCGAGAAGTTCATCGCCGAATGCCTGCCGTTCCTGGAGCGGGCCCCCTTCGAGGTGAACGTCGCGGTCTTCGCCGAACTGGCCCCGCTCGCGCAGACCCGT
Source organism: Actinomadura formosensis NBRC 14204 (assembly GCF_001552155.1). Classification (GTDB taxonomy): domain Bacteria; phylum Actinomycetota; class Actinomycetes; order Streptosporangiales; family Streptosporangiaceae; genus Spirillospora; species Spirillospora formosensis. The sequence goes on from NZ_BCQQ01000035.1 coordinate 41,628, forward strand.
GTCGCGCTGCTGTCGGAGATCGTGCAGATGATCGACTTCGCGTTCCTGGACGAGCCGCCCTTCGACGAGCAGTCCTGGAACAAGGCGATGAAGGAGCCCGCCGCCGCGATCCTCGCCGCCGCCGAAGTCGCCTACCAGGACGCCCCCTGGAACGCGACCGAGCTGAAGGACCGCCTGGAGCGCATCGGCGCCGAGCACGGCCTCAAGCTCGGCAAGACCCAGGCCCCCGTCCGCGTCGCCGTCACCGGCCGCACCGTGGGCCTGCCGCTGTTCGAGTCCCTGGAGATCCTCGGCCGCGACCGCACCCTGTCCCGCATAGCCGCCGCTCACGCCCGGCTCGAAGCGTCCTCCTGACGGCCCCGTGTCCGGCCCCGGAACGGGGCCGGACAGGCTGTTCTCAAGGCATGCGCCCGGTCAGGCAGGGGGGCGCTCCTCGCCGTCCAGGGCCCGGCGGAGGCCGGTCAGGCGGTGGATCAGTTCGTCGTACTCGTCGCGGTGTGCGCGCGGAATGCGCTTGCCGACCACCTTGGCCTGCTCCTCCACCGGGGTGAGCCGCTCGTCCAGGCGATGCCGCAGGTCGCGGTCCGTGTCCTCGCCGGGGCGGACGTTCGGGAGGGCGGCCTGGTCGCGGAGTAGCACGGCCTGCTCGCGGAGCAGCGCGGCCTGCTCGCGCAACTGCTTGTTCTTCGCGTGCAGCTCCACGAACACCGACACCTTCGCCCGCAGCACCCACGGGTCGAACGGCTTGGAGATGAAGTCGACCGCGCCCGCCGCGTAGCCGCGGAACGCGTAGTCGGGGTCGCTGTTCAGCGCCGTCAGGAAGATGATCGGCAGATCGCGGGTCTTCTTGCGGCGCTTGATGTCGCGGGCCGTCTCGAACCCGTCCATCCCCGGCATGATGACGTCCAGCAGGATGACCGCGTACTCGTCGGTGAGCAGCGCCTTCAGCGCCTCCTCCCCGGACCGCGCCCGGACCAGCTCCTGATCGAGCGAGCTGAGGATGGCCTCCAGCGCGATCAGGTTCTCCTCGCGGTCGTCCACGAGGAGGATCTTCGCCTTGTCGTCCACGCGCGTTCTCCGATCCCGTCCGCCGCCGGCCGCATGAGCCCCCACCATGAGCCCCCACCACGGGCTCCCACCACGGGCCCCCACGGCGACCCTACTGCCCGGGCGTCTCCTCTCTTCAGCGGACGATGGAGGGGTGCAGCCAGTTCCTCATGACGTCAAGGAGATGATCCGGGTCCACGGGCTTCGGCACATAGTCCGACGCGCCCGCCTCCAGGCTCTTCTCCCGGTCGCCCTTCATCACCTTGGCCGTGATGACGATGATCGGCAAGTCGGCGAACTGCGGCATCTCCCTGATGGCGGCCGTGGTCGCGTAGCCGTCGAGGCCCGGCATCATGATGTCCATCAGCACGACGGCCACGTCCGGGTTGCGATGCAGGACGTCGATCCCGGCCTGGCCGTCCTCGGCGTAGAGGACCTCCATCCCGTAGCCCTCAAGGACGCTGGTGAGCGCGTACACGTTCCGCGCGTCATCGTCGACGATCAGGACCTTGCGGCCTGACAGGACCGTGTCGAGAAGGTCTGCGGGCGGCTCCTCCAGCAGCCGGTTCAGGGTGGGCTCCACCTCCCCGGGCGGCTCCTCACCCGGCGGGCGCTGCTCCACCGGCAGCCCGTTTTTCGCAGGGGTCGCGGGACGGGCCGCTGTGCCGTTCTCCCGGCCGGCGGCCGCCGCCTCCTCCGCGCCGCCCTCCGGCGCGGTGACCTCCGGCGGGACCGGTCGCCGCCGGTCCTCCCGCTGGCTGTACCGGGCGGGCAGGTACAGCGTGAACACGCTGCCGCGGCCCGGCTGGCTCTCGGCGTGGATCTCCCCGCCGAGCAGCCGCGCGATGTTCCGGCTGATCGACAGGCCGAGGCCGGTGCCGCCGTAGCGGCGGCTCGTGGTCCCGTCCGCCTGCTGGAACGGCTCGAAGATCTCCTGCAGCTTGTCCGCGCTGACCCCGATCCCGGTGTCGATCACCCGGAACGCGATCACATCCGGGGTGTTCCACAGCGCGGGCAGCGTGAAGTCGATGTCGCCGGCCCGCTCGATCAGCAGCCGCACCTCGCCCTCGGCGGTGAACTTCACCGCGTTCGACAGCAGGTTCCGCAGCACCTGCTGCAGCCGCTGCTCGTCGGTGTTCAGCGTGGCCGGGACGTCCGGCGCCACCTCCACGCCGAACTGCAGGCCCTTGTCGACCGACAGCGGGCGGAACGTCGCCTCCACATAGTCGACCAGCGCCGACACCGACAGCCGCTGCGGGTGCGCCTCCATCTTCCCCGCCTCGACCTTGGCCAGGTCCAGGATGTCGTTGATCAGTTCCAGCAGGTCGGTGCCGGACTCGTGGATCGTCCGGGCGAACTCCACCTGCTTGCCGGTCAGGTTCCCGCTCTGGTTCTCCGACAGCAGCTTGGCCAGCACCAGCAGGCTGTTCAGCGGCGTGCGCAGCTCGTGCGACATGTTCGCCAGGAACTCCGACTTGTACCGGGACGAGATCGCCAGCTGCTCGGCGCGCTCCTCCAGCGTCCGCCGCGCCTGCTCGATCTGGTAGTTCTGGATCTCGATCGCGCGGTTCTGCTGGGCCAGCAGCGCCGCCTTCTCCTCCAGTTCGGTGTTGGAGTGCCGCAGCTCGCCCTGCTGGCGCTGCAACTCGTCCGAGCGCTCCTGCAGCTCCTGCGCGAGCCGCTGCGACTCGCCGAGCAGCGCCTCGGTGCGGGCGTTGGCGCGGATCGCGTTCAGCGTCACCCCGATCGTCTCGATCAGCTGGCTGAAGAACGCCAGGTGGACGTCGGTGAACCGGCTGAACGAGGCCAGCTCGATCGCGCCGAGCACCTCGTCCTCGAACATGATCGGCAGCACGATGATGTTGACCGGGGACGCCTCGCCCAGCCCCGACCCGATCTTGACGTAGTCGGCGGGCGCGTCGGCGATCAGCAGCGGCCGGCGCTCCTGCGCCGCCTGCCCCACCAGGCCCTCGCCCGGCACGAACCGGACCGTGCCGGTCCGGTTCCGCCGCCTCCCGTACCCGGCGATCAGCGTCAGCTCGGTCTCCTCGCCGAAGTTCTCCGCGAGGTAGAACGCGCCGTACTGGGCCCCCGCCGTCGGGGTCAGCTCCCGCATGATCAGCTCGGCGACCTGCATCAGGTCCCGGTGGCCCTGCATGAGCCCGCCGATCCGCGCCAGGCTGGTCTTGAGCCAGTCCTGCTCCTCGTTGGCGCGGGTCGTCTCGCGGAGCGTCGCGACCATCAGGTTGACGTTGTCGGACAGCTCGGCGACCTCGCCGCGCGCCTCCACCTCGATCGTCCGGGTCAGGTCGCCGGTGGCGACCGCCCGGGCGACCTCGCCGATCGCCCGCACCTGGGTGGTCAGGTTGCCGGCCAGCTCGTTGACGCTCTCGGTCAGCCGCTTCCAGGTGCCCGACACGCCCTCGACCTCGGCCTGCCCGCCGAGCCGCCCCTCGCTGCCGACCTCGCGGGCCACGCGGGTCACCTCGGACGCGAACGACGACAGCGTGTCCACCATCGTGTTCAGCGTCGTCTTCAGCTCCAGGATCTCGCCCTGCGCGTCGACGTCGATGCGCCGGGTCAGGTCGCCGTGCGCGACCGCGGTCGCGACCTGCGCGATGTTGCGGACCTGGTAGGTCAGGTTGGACGCCATGCCGTTGACGTTGTCGGTCAGGTCCTTCCACATGCCGCCCGCGCCCGGCACGATCGCCTGCCCGCCGAGCCGTCCCTCGGTGCCGACCTCGCGGGCCACGCGGCTGACCTCGTCGGCGAACGCCGACAGGGTGTCCACCATCGTGTTCAGGGTGTCCTTGAGCTGGAGGATCTCGCCCTGCGCGTCCACCTCGATCCGGCGGGTCAGGTCGCCCTGCGCCACCGCGGTGGTGACCTGCGCGATCCCGCGCACCTGATTGGTCAGGTTGTTCGCCATCGAGTTGACGTTGTCGGTCAGGTCCTTCCAGACCCCGCCCGCGCCCGGCACGGCGGCCTGGCCGCCGAGGCGGCCTTCCGTGCCGACCTCGCGGGCCACGCGGGTCACCTCCGACGCGAAGGCCGACAGGGTGTCGACCATCGTGTTCACGGTGTTCTTCACCTCAAGGATCTCACCCTGCGCGTCCACGGTGATCTTCTTGCCGAGGTCGCCCTCGGCCACCGCGGTGGTGACCTGCGCGATGTTGCGGACCTGGTAGGTCAGGTTGGACGCCATGCCGTTGACGTTGCTGGTCAGGTCCTTCCACACGCCGCTCACGCCCGGCACCCGTGCCTGGCCGCCCAGGCGCCCCTCCGTGCCCACCTCGCGGGCGACGCGGGTGACCTCGTCGGCGAACGCCGACAGCGTGTCCACCATCGTGTTCACGGTGTTCTTCAGTTGCAGGATCTCGCCCTGCGCGTCCACGGTGATCTTCTTGCCGAGGTCGCCCTCGGCGACGGCGGTGGTGACCTGCGCGATGTTGCGGACCTGGCTGGTCAGGTTGTTGGCCATCGCGTTGACGTTGTCGGTCAGGTTCTTCCAGACGCCGCTGACGCCCCGGACGTTCGCCTGCCCGCCGAGCTGCCCCTCGGTGCCGACCTCGCGGGCGACGCGGGTGACCTCGTGGGCGAACGCCGACAGCTGGTCGACCATCGTGTTCACGGTGAGCTTCAGCTCCTGGAGCTCACCCGTCGCCTCCACCGTGACCTTGCGGGTCAGATCCCCCTTCGCGACCGCCGTGGTGACCTCCGCGATGTCGCGGACCTGCGAGGTCAGCCGCGCCGCCATCACGTTCACCGACGCCGTCACGTCCCGCCACCGGCCGGTCATGCCGCGCGCCGGCGCCTGCCCGCCGAGCCGGCCCTCGGTGCCGACCTCGCGGGCGAACTGGGTGACCTCCCAGGTGAACTGGTCGAGCAGCTCCACCATGCCGTTCACCGACTTGGCCATGCGCAGCAGCTCGCCCCGCATCGGCCGGCCGCGCACCCGCAGCTCGACCCGCTGGCTCAGGTCCCCGGCCGCGACCGCCTCCACCACCTGGTGCATGCCGGTGGCCAGGTCGGTGAGCTTGTCGATGATCGCGTTCGCGTCCTCGACCGCGGACGCCCACGTCCCGCGCAGCACCCCGGGCGTCAGCCGCCCCCGCAGCTGCCCGTCCCGGCCGATCTCGCGGCGGACGCGGCTCAGCCCCGAGGCCAGCTCCTCGCCGTTCTGCCGGATCTCCTCCAGGATCGCCGCGGCCTCCGCCACGGCGCCCTCGCCCGGCACGTCCAGCTCCGTCCTCGCCCTGCCGTCCCGCACGGCGACGAGCGCCTTCAGCAAGGGTTCCAGGTCCGCGTCGCTGTAACGCGGGGTGGTGTCGCGGTACCCGCGGTGGCGGGCACGTGACGCGGTACGCGGCATTATCTTCATCCTCCTGGCCCGCGATCGTCGGTCATCCGAGATACCACGGGCTCCTTCTCCGGCCCTGCTTCCGGCTTCCCTGGGCCCTCGTGCGGCCGCACCTGTACTGTACGTCGCCGGACGGCGGCCGGATCCCGCCCCGAGCCGGCTCCGCGCGGACGGGTGATGACCGTGCATCAGTGCTCGTAGCCTTCGTGTTACGGTCTGTCGAGTCGTGGCGGGGGCCGCGTTCACCGAGGCCGGGTGCGGCGCGGATGCCGGTTCACGGCCCGTGGCCACTGACCGGCCGGTCTGCCACGATGGCCAGACCGTGTAGTGACGCTTCGAGCAAGGGACGGCAGTTGGATCGGCAGACGGCGTCGGCCACCTTCCCCTCCGCCGCCACGGCGGTCGCGGACGCGCGCCGGTTCGTCCGGAAGGCGCTGGCCGACTGGGGCATGGACGAGGCCGCCGACGACGCCGTGCTGGCCACCAGCGAACTCGCCACCAACGCGGTCGCCTACGCCGGGACGTCCTTCGAGGTCTCCCTCCGGCTGGAGGACGGCGACATCAAGATCGAGGTCCGCGACCGGCACCCCACCCGGGGCATCGAGATGCCGGGCGTCACCGCGACCAGCGGGCGCGGGCTGCCCTCGATCGCCCGGATCGCCGCGTCCTGGGGCGTCTCCTACGATCACCGCACCAAAGGCGTCTGGTTCCGGCTGCCCCGGCCGGGCACGGAGAGCAAGGCCGTGCCGTCCGTGGCCGCCACAGGCCAGGACGCCGGCCCGGCCCGGGCCGCCGGCAACGGCACCGCCAGGCGCGGGAGGGCGGGCCGGAAGTCTCATGACCGGGCGGAACCGGCCAGGGACGGTGCCGGCTCCGCCGGTGACACGATCGACCTCCCCGTCGCCGGCGACCGGCTCCTGAGCTCTCCGGCCGCGGTGGAGGCCATGGAGGACGGCGTCGCCACCGTCCGCGAGGTCCTCGGCGCGGAGGGCGCCGCCGTCCTGCTGACCGAGCGCGACGGCCGCATGATCATGGGCTCGTCCACCGGGACCGCCGCCGAGATGCCGCTCGGCGAACTGTCGGCCGCCGGGCTCGGCCCCGCCGCCCACGCCGGTTCGCCCTGGGTGGCCGGCGGCGCCGACCCCACCGCGACCGCCCTGCGGGCGCGGTCCCTGGCCGCCGCCCCGCTGGAGTCGCAGGGACGCCTGACGGGCGTCGTCGTGGCCGTCTCGTCGGTCCCCGGCCGCTTCGACGAGGCCGACGGCGCCCGGCTCGGACGGCTCGCGGACGAGATGTCGCTCTCCCTGGAGAAGGCCAGGGTGGGGGAGTTGGAACGGTCCTGGCGCGGCTGGCTCAGCTTCGTCGCCGAGGCCAGCGACCTGCTCGCCGGCACCCTCGACCAGGAACGCACGATGGCGCTGGTCGCCCAGCTCGTCGTCCCCCGGCTGGCCACCTGGTGCGCCGTCTACACCGTCGCCGAGGCCGAGCCCGACCGGCTCGCCTACGTCTGGCACGCCGACGAGAACCGCGCCGACGGGCTCCGCGACCTGCTGGAGCACGCGGGCGCCGCCCTGCCGACGGACGGCCCCGGCCCGTGGAACGGGCTCGCCACCGCCCCCGAGGAGGTCCGCGCCGCCGCCGGCGCCACCGCCGCCGACCACGTCTACGCGTTCCCGCTGATCGCCCGCGGGCGGCGCATCGGCACCATCGTCATCGGCCGGCCGTCCGGCGACCGCTTCCCGCGCAGCGCCATCGAGCTGGCCGAGGAGCTCAGCCGCCGCGCCGCCCTCGCCGTGGACAACGCGCGCCTGTTCTCCGCGCAGACCGCCATGAGCAGCGCCCTGCAGCGCAGCCTCCTGCCCCCCGGCATCCCCGAGATCCCCGGCCTGGAGGTCGCGGTGGTGTACGAGCCCGCGGGGGAGGGCAGCGAGGTCGGCGGCGACTTCTACGACGTGTTCGAGACCGGCCCGCGTCCGGGCGGCCCCGCGTCCGCGTCCCGCTGGCGGTTCGCCATCGGCGACGTGTGCGGCACCGGTCCCGAGGCCGCCGCCGTCACCGGCCTCGCCCGGCACGCCCTGCGCATCCTCGCCGCCGAGGACATGTCCGTCCCGGACGTGCTGGCCAGGCTCAACCGGCTCATCCTCGGCGAGGGGGAGCGCGGCCGGCTGCTCACCCTGCTGCACGGCGAGATCGCCGCACGCCGCCGCGACGGCGTGCGGATCAGGCTGGCGAGCGCGGGACACCCGCTCCCGCTGGTGCTCGCCCCGGACGGCAGCGTGCGCGAGGCGGCCTCGGCCCAGCCGCTGCTCGGCGTCTTCGACGGCGTGGACTTCCACACCGACGTCGTCGACCTGCGCCGCGGCGAGGTGCTGCTCTGCGTGACCGACGGCGTCACTGAACGGCGGGCCGACGGCCGGCTGCTGGGCGACGGTGACGGCCTCGAACGGCTGCTCGCGGGCTGCACCGGGCTGAGCGCGGGCGCCGTCGCCGCGCGCATCCAGCGCGCCGTGCGCGACTTCGGGCCCGAGCCGTCGAACGACGACATTGCCCTCATCGTTCTACGGGCGTCATGATGGAGACCAACAATCGGTAAGGTGGGGTGCCGTGGGGCTTGCCTTGCACACGACACGACAGGACGGCCGCGCGACGATCGCCGCGCGCGGCTCCATCGACCTGCACTCCTCCGAAGAGCTGCGCACTCGGCTGACCGAGCTCGTGGACGCGGGCGAGCGAGCGGTCGTCGTCGACCTCGCGGCGGTCGACTTCTGTGACTCCTCCGGCCTGAACGTCCTCGTCCGGGCGTACAAGCACGCCCGCGCGCAGAACGCGACGCTGACCGTCACCGGCGCCTACGGCCGGGTCGAGAACGTGCTGCGCACCACCGGGCTCGACCGGTTCCTGATCGAGGGCTCGGCGGAGGAGGCTCCGATGGGTGGTGAGGGGACGCGATGAAGAACGGCGAGCGGGCGGAGTGACCGACCCGATGACCGAGACCACCCTCCGCGCGGCGCCCCAGACCGAGGCGGTCGAGTACGCACGGCGTCTCGCCGCCCGCACCATGCGCACCTGGGCGCTGATGGAGCGTGAGGAACTCGTCACCGCGATCGTGGCCGAACTCGTCGCGAACGCCGTCCGGCACGCGGGCACCGCGCTGGAGTTGCGGCTGCTGCGCGGCGCCGGCCGCGTCCGCGTCGAGGTCCGCGACCGCGCCGCCCAGCTACCGCGGCTGACCGTGCCCGGCCCGCTCGACGAGTCGCACCGCGGCCTGTTCATCGTCGACAGGTTCGCCGACTCCTGGGGCGCCGACCCGGTGACCGGCGGCAAGGTCGTGTGGGCCGAGGTCGACATCTGACACAGGGATTCCGCCCTGGAACGTGCCGCCCCGGAAGACTTTCCGTTGGGGTGGCCCACCGGCCGGTGGGCCACCCCAACGTTCAGACGGACTTGCGGTACAGCTCGGCCACCATGAACGCCAGGTCCAGCGACTGGCCCCGGTTGAGCCGCGGGTCGCACGCCGTCTCGTACCGCTGGTGCAGGTCGGTCTCGGCGAGCCCTTCGCCGCCGCCGACGCACTCGGTGACGTCGTCACCGGTGAACTCGATGTGGATGCCGCCCGGGTGGGTCCCGAGCGCCCGGTGGACTTCGAAGAAGCCCGCCACCTCGTCCAGGACGTCGTCCAGACGCCGGGTCTTGTGCCCGCTGGGCGCCTCGAACGTGTTGCCGTGCATCGGGTCGCAGATCCACGCGACCGGTGCGCCGCTCTGGCGCACCTTCTCGATCAGCGGCGGCAGCGCGTCCCGGATCTTGCCCGCGCCCATCCGGGTGATGAAGGTGAGCCTGCCCGGCTCCTGGTCGGGGTTCAGCCGCTCGATCAGCGCCAGCGCCTCGTCGGCGGACGTCGTCGGGCCGAGCTTCACCCCGATCGGGTTGCGGATGTGCCGCAGGAACTCGACGTGCGCGCCGTCCAGCTGCCGGGTGCGCTCACCGATCCACAGGAAGTGCGCGGACACGTCGTACGGCAGGCCACTGAGGTGGTCGATGCGGGTCAGCGCCCGCTCGTACTCCAGCAGCAGCGCCTCGTGGCTGGAGTAGAACTCCACCCCGTGGAACTCGTCGGGGTTCGCCCCGCACGCCTTCATGAACGTCAGCGCCCGGTCGATCTCGGCCGCGAGCTGCTCGTAGCGGCGCCCCGCCGGGCTCTGCTGGACGAAGTCGCGGTTCCACGCGTGCACCTGCCGCAGGTCGGCGTACCCGCCCCTGGTGAACGCCCGGCACAGGTTCAGCGTCACCGCCGAGCAGTGGTAGGCCCTCAGCAGCCGGGTCGGGTCGTTGCGGCGGGATGCGGCGTCGAACGCGAACCCGTTGACCGCGTCGCCCCGGTAGGCGGGCAGTTCGACGCCGCCGCGCACCTCCACGGGCTTCGACCGCGGCTTGGCGAACTGGCCCGCCATCCGGCCGATCTTCACGACCGGGACGCTGGCGGCGTAGGTGAGCACGACCGCCATCTGCAGCAGCGTCTTCAGCTTGTTCTTCACCGCGTCGGCGGTCGATCCCTCGAACGTCTCGGCGCAGTCGCCGCCCTGCAGGACGAACGCCTCACCGCGCGCGACATCCGCGAGCTGTGCTTTCAGCTGGTCGCACTCGCCGGCGAAGACGAGCGGCGGCTGGGTCGCCAGTTCGGCGGCGACGGCCCGGACCTCATCCGGATCGTCCCATTCGGGCTGCTGGGGGGCGGGGAGGGCGCGCCAGGCGTCGAGGTCCCCGGTGACGGCGGATCTGCTCACGCTGAAAGGCTAAGGCACCGCCCGCCCGCGCCGGACGGTGAGCCCGGCCGCGGCCGGAAAAGGGCACGGGGCCGCAGACGCGGAAGCGGGCGGTCCCGGCGCACCGGAACCGCCCGCTTCCGCCGTGCTCAGGCCGCCCGGCTCGCGGCGGTCGCGGGCTCCTGCGCGGAGCCCGATCCGCCGGCCGGCGTCCTGCGGCCGCTCAGGTCCGTCTCGTTCGCCAGCTGCCGCAGCCGCCGCAGCGAACGGTCGGTGATCTGCCGCACCCGGTTGTGGCTCAGGCCGTACCGGGCGCCGATCTGCGCGTACGACAGCGGCTGACCGCTGTCCATCCCGAACCGGGCGCGCAGGATCGCCGACTCGCGCTCCGGAAGCCGGTCGAGCAGCCGTCCAAGGCCCTCGATGTCGTCCAGGGCGAGGATCTCCGCCTCCGGTGTGACGGCGTCCGGGTCCTCCAGCAGATCGCCCATCGACGTCTCGCCGGCGTCGTCGACGGTCGCGTCCAGGCTCGCCGGGTCGCGCCGCCAGCGCAGCAGCTCGTCCACATGGTCGGCATCGGCGCCCAACGCCCCGGCGAGCTCCTCCCGGTTCGGTTCCCGGCCGAGCTCACGGCCCAGCTGGCGTTCCGCGCGCCGCAGCCGCGAAAGTTCCTCCTCCACGTGGACCGGCAGCCGGATGGTGCGGGCCGTGTGACTGAGCCCGCGCCCGATCGCCTGCCTGATCCACCATGTCGCGTATGTGGAGAACTTGAAGCCGCGGCGGTAGTCGAACTTCTCCACCGCGCGCATCAACCCCAGGTTCCCCTCTTGAATCAGGTCGATGAGGGGCAACGAATCGGTCGGATACTTCCGGGCGATCGAGACCACGAGCCGCAGGTTGGCCTCGACGAAGCGCTGCTTCGCGCGCAGCCCCGCCGCGGCCAGCTCCTCCAGCTCCTCACGAGTCGCGCCCGCGGGCACCTTCCCCTCGTCGAGGAGCTGCTCGGCGTACAGGCCCCCTTCGATCGCCTTGGCCAGATCGACCTCCCCCTGCGCGTCGAGCAGGGGGGTGCGGCCGATCCGGTCGAGGTACGCACCGACAAGATCCTTGTCGGTGACATCGACCCTGTCGCCCTTTGTACGGGTTGCAGCCATCCTGACCCTTCTCCGGTGCGATCTCCCTAAGAGGACAACGCTAATTACCGCTCTGTGATTCCCGGGTGGGGAATACTGCGAGGCTGTCAGCCGCTCTATGTCCTGATACCCCGACAGAGGAGAAACCGACATGGCGACGGTCACACTGACCGCTGAGAACTTCGACGAGGTCGCCCAGGCCGACGGCATCGTGCTGGTCGACTTCTGGGCGGAGTGGTGCGGACCGTGCAAACGCTTCGCGCCCGTCTTCGAGAAATCCGCGGGCAGGCACAAGGACATCGTCTTCGGGAAGGTCGACACCGACGCGGAGCCCGAGCTGTCGGAGCGGTTCGGGATCAGGTCCATTCCCACGCTGATGGTGATCCGGGACGGCCTCATCGTCTTCGCCGAGCCGGGCGCGGTGCCCGAACCGGTGCTGGAGAACGTGATCGAACAGGTCCGCGCCCTCGACATGGAGGACGTCCGCCGGCGCGCGGAGACCTGACCGCCGGTCCCGCCGGGTTGCGCGGCTCCGGCGTCCAGCGGACGCGGGGGCGGTCAAAGGACGGCATGAGGGCAAAGAACCGAGTGGCGGCACCCGCCCCGCCCTCCCCATGGACGATGATGGACGGATGCTCGCCGATGTCGTCCCATACCTGGTGTGCCCCGTCTGCGGAGCCGACCTCGAACTGGCCGACCGCGGACTGCTCTGCCCCAGCGGGCATACCTTCGACATCGCGCGACAGGGCTATGCGAACCTTCTGCCCGGCAACGCCCGGCCGGGAACGGCCGACACACCGGAGATGGTCCGCGCGCGCGACCAGTTCCTCAGAGCGGGCTATTTCCAGGAACCTGCGGACAGGCTGGCACTGAGCGTCTCCCGCGCCGGTGCCGCGTTCGTCGTCGACGCGGGCGCCGGAACCGGGTACTACCTGGGCCGCATACTCGACCGGTCGCCCGGCGCGGTGGGTCTCGCGCTGGACATCTCCAAGCACGCGGCCCGCCGCGCGGCCAAGGCGCATCCGCGCGCGGGCGCCGTCGTCGCGGACCTATGGCGCCCGCTCCCGCTGCGAGACGGTGTCGCCGACACGGTCGTGAACGTCTTCGCGCCGCGCAACGCGGCGGAGTTCCACCGGGTGCTCCGCGACGACGGGCTCCTGTTCGTCATGACCCCCTCGCCCCGGCATCTCCGCACCCTCGTGGAGCCGCTCGGCCTCCTGTCGATCGACAGGCACAAGATCGAACGCATGGACGCCGCGCTCGCCGGCTACTTCAAGTTCGATTCACGTCAGGAGATCGAGACGGAGGTCGTCCTGACCCACGACGAGGTGGCCACGCTCGTGGGGATGGGGCCCAGCGCGCACCATGTCCCGGCCGATCGGCTCCGGAAGCGCCTGCAGCGGCTACCGGACCCATTGTCGGCGCCGTTGTCCTTCGTCCTGTCGAGCTACAGGCGGCTTGAGTAGACGCGCGCCGACGCCCAAGGTGAGCTCCAAGAGCACCTGCGGCACTTCGCCCGGCTCCGCAAGGTCCTCCACGCCCGGCACGTCGCCCGTCTCGTACATGAACGACGTGACGACCGAACGGACGATGCCGCACAGCAGAAGGCGCTGGAGGCCCTGCCCCGCGCGGAGCCACTCCGCGGGAGAGTCGCCACGGGTCGTGAGAACCGCGCGCCGGCCCTTCGCCCCCCGCTCTTCCGGAAGCGGGTAAAGCGTGGCCCCTTCGAGGCGCACCGCCTCACCCAGTTCGTTGAGGACGGGAGGAGCGGGCCGCATGTCCGACGGAGGACGGGCGGCGAGGAAGGGCTTCAAGGTCGCGGCGTAGAGGAGGCGCTCCTCGCGGGTCACTCTGTGGCGGCCGGCCAGACGTACAGAGGCGAGGACCGCCGGGCGTCCGGCGTCCGGAAGCAGCCGCACCACGGCCTCGTACCCGAGTTGGGCGGCGGCCAGGCGAAGGTTCACGAGCGCCGCGCCGCTACTGAGGTGCAGGCTCCGTCCAGCGGGATCGTGCACGGGCCGGAACCTGTCCGGGTCGGCGTGCACCTCGATCAGCCCGGGAACGACCTTGAACCGCCAGGCGTGCACGTCATGGATCGTCGGTCCCATCGTCGCGGCGACCACGAGACGCTCCGCGGAAGTGCGGATGGCGGCGGGCGCATTCACGAGGTGTCCTCCTGACCTCGGCCGAGTGTCGTGCCGGGAGCCAACGCCGCCCCTCGGCCTCGGATACCGCGAGACGAGCGGTCTGCGCACGGTATCTCACTGTGACCCACCGCACGTAGTGCGTGAAGGACGAGGTCAGCAGGGCCGATGGTGTGTTCGGATGACAAGATCGGCCCCATGCGCGGATGACGCGATTTGACGGTGCCTGCGGGGGACCCTAATGTCTCATCTGCCCCGAGGGGACGCGGGACGCCGCAAGGCGGCCGGCCCCGGGGAATCAGACCTCCGAAACGGTTCGAGCGTCGCTCGGACTGATGTAGGATGGCCTGACAGCCTAGAACGGGATGCAGGACGCCGCGAGGTGGCCGGCCCGCAGGGCACCTCCTACGAGATGGTCTTCGCCAGGTCTTCGGCCTGGGGGTGAGTCGTCGCGTGGGGGGCTGGGACGCCTCCGATCGTCAAAAAGATCTTCGTTAATCGGCTTGACAACGGGAGCGAACCGGGTAAGTTAGTA